>URLB01000182.1 GCA_900548595.1 uncultured Eubacteriales bacterium | reverse complement strand
GTGGAAGAAGAATGTGATTAATAATTGATACTGCTTGATATACTAGATTTTATAATTAAATTACAGATTATATGCTTTGCATTAAAAATATCCATGTAACAAAGCTTGCCTGCATGCAATGCATAATTTGTTTAAAAAATGAATATTTATTACAGCGATATTATTGCTTTTTATCGAAAAATATACGTATATTTTTATTGCTTTGATATTATATAAAATTAAAAGCAAGTCTTATTATACAATCATATGTATTAGTAAGACTCGCTTTCAACTATATATTATACAATGAATTCCTGATATAAGCAGAATTAATGCTTCTAACTCACTCTAAATCATAAAGTTCATCAAGCGTAAAGAGTTTCATGTAAACCGACTGTTTAGCAGTTAATTTTAGTACACTATCGCTAAATCCTTTCTTCGAGTATAATATATACCCTTTTTTTCTATATCTGGAAAAGAGTTCGGAGCGTTGGATTAACAGTTCCAGCGTATCCAGATCAAGAACTTCATTTCGATATTTGCATTCACCGAACAATGCAGTCTTATCTATATCGTTGATTCCCATTATATCAATCTCTTCCTGGCGCTTTAAAACCGGATTATTGCCCCACCATCTGCCAAGTTTTAATATATCATAAGGAAATTTTTCCTGAGCGTTAAGCATAGCAACATGTTGCAGACACATTTTCTCAAATACCTTTCCCATATAATTCTGCAAATCGGAAACAATAATTTTTTCATAAGCTCGTTCCGGGCGTCTGGTATTAATGAGCAGCATGCATTTTGGCACATAACGGTACCAGAAGCGGAACATATGATCCGCCAGGATATAGCCGGTTTTCTTTTTGTTATCTTCTTCTGTAATGGCACTTTCCTTTTCGACTAACCCTAAAGAGATTAATGACTTAAGACATGCCGAAACATTTGAATTTTCCATTTGTACTTTATTAGATATTTCATTTAGTTTTGTAGCTCCCTGTGCGATTGCTTCAACAATAGCGTTATAATTGGCCGGTTCTTTTAATTCCTGCTTCATCAGATTAGCAGGCTCCTCGTAAAGATAGGCGTTCGGATTTAAATACATCTCCAAAATATTTTCCTTAATCGAAATAGAGTCATCTACCATTTCCAGGTATTGAGGAATTCCGCCAGTTATACCATATACGAGTGCCTTTTCTTCCGCTGAGTATCGGGGCACAAATAAAGAAGACTCATAGTAATCTAATGGATCAAGCCGAAATTGTGCTGTTCTTCTTCCATATAGAGGACTTTGATATCCCAAAACCTGATTCTCCATAAAACTCATGGACGAGCCACATAGAATGAGCATAATATTACTGGTTTTCCATTCCTGATCAATCGTAGCCTGAAGAATCGAAGAAATACTTTTATCCGCCTGAGCCAGATAAGGATATTCATCAATAATAAGTAATACTTTTGATTCTTTCGCTTTTTGAGTAATATATTGTAAGGCAGTTCTAAAATCTTTGAATGATGGCATCAATGTAGCCTCTTCTTCACCTAAAAATGTCAGATAGGTAGCAGTGCTAAGAAGTTCCAGATTTATGGCTATACCGGCCTCTACTGCTGTCATATAGACAGCGGACTTGTCTTTCATAAACTCTTGTATCAATCTGGTTTTTCCTATTCTACGACGTCCGTAGATAACTGCCATTTGAAATGTGGATTTATTATATAACTTATTTAATTCATTCAATTCGGTTCTTCTTCCAATAAACATATAAACCCCTCTCTTTACTATTAGGCAACATACTATGAGTGCATATAGTATATCACTTTATAGTAAAACTTTCAATATATAATTATTCCACCATTTCTTTTAAATATTTGATGATTGTTTTTTATAAAAGCAAATTATTAATACAACTATTTTATATTTATTCACGAAAAACAATTTTATCATATTTTAATTCAAACATGTACGAAAGAGAAATTTTAATTAGTATTTAATTATAATAAATAGAAAAGCTATAATATTACTGCTTTATCAAGACTTATTTCCTT
>URLB01000181.1 GCA_900548595.1 uncultured Eubacteriales bacterium | reverse complement strand
AGTATGTTGACTTGGCAGGAAATCCTACGGATGATATAAGATTTAATCCAAACAATTCGGCGTTTGCAATCGAGGGCATAACATCGCCGGACGGAAGAGTAATAGGAAAGATGGGACATTCTGAAAGATGGAATAACGGACTTTACAAAAATGTTGAAGGAAACTATGACATCGGAATGTTTAAATCGGCGGTTCAGTACTACAAATAAATAATTGATAGAATGAAACACGGAAAATTTGAAAATGATTTTCCGTGTTTTGTTATATTGTATTTTAGCGAGCATATATATTCCAATAAGGAGGGATAAGTATGCGGAAATACAACAGAATATTTATTTTGCTAAACGGCAGAGGCGAAGGAATAGGACTGAATCTGAACGGAAGCTGCGATATAGAAATAATTAACGGAAAAGGAAAGCTTTATGCATATATCGGCGGTATGGGAAGAATGAAGAATAAACCAAGAAATTTGTATCTTCTTTCTGCCGGGATTGTAGGAACAACTGCGGTATCAGCCGGAGAATTTGAAATTAAGGGGAGCAATGCTGTTTTGGAAACAAGCTTTGACCCCGATAACGTGTTTGAAAGCGGTATGACAATAGAAGATATAAATACAGCGGCGGTATGGAATCCACACGAAGGAGCAGAAAGAGCTGTTTTAGAAGGTTTTGTTTCTCAGAAAACATATTGGATGAAAAATTTAGACATATACGGAGAAAATAAGGAGTATGAAATAAAAGAAAACTGTGTTTCAGAAGAAATAGACAGGCTTCTTTCCGATAAGAAGTTTGAAGAAATAGAAAAAGAACTTGATGATGCGGTTGATGAAAATACAAATTTACAAGCTGCTGAGACTGCTGTACCGATTGATTTTAAAGCACATGACACATTTCGTTCTATAGCGGAAAAATTCAGAAAAGAACTTGAAATGTTAGATGAACTGGGAATTATAGACAAAAACAGTATTTTAAAGAAGAATACGGAATCTTACGAAAGTACGGAATCACGTTCTGATAATATCTTGGAAAGAGAGAACAATGAGAGAGCGAAAATCACATCAGAGTCTGATGTGCTGTTTGAGAAAAATGAAAAAATGCCGTCATCAGGCAGAAACGAATGGATAAAAGCAGATTATAGGGAAGCATATATGATACCGGAAGCGATAGTTGATTTAAGGCGGCTTTTTGTGAGAAACTGCGCAAGAAAAGGCAGACATGTAATTTTAGGTAGAAATGATAAAAAATATTACATAGGTGTTCCGGGAAATGAAAATCAGAGAGAGGAGGCTAATACAAACGGTTTTCATGACTTTATGACTATAGGAGATATGAACGGAAACGGTTACTGGATAAAAGACGTTTAAAATATAATAGTATGAAAAGACCCGTATTAATTTAAACGGTAGGAAAATCTATCACTTAAATATTTTATATTCGGGTCTTTTTACAGATTTATTTTTAAGGATAAGAAAATAAATCTGTTTTTTTAACTACGTTTGTGATAAAATTAAATACAAATGATAAAGTCTAGGGGGAAGAATAGATGGAGATAAATTTTGCTGAAAGAATGAATCACTTTAAAGACGGCATTTTTTCTGTGCTTAACGCAAAAAAAAGACAACTTATAAACGAGGGAAGAAAAGTATACGACTTTTCTGTAGGTACTCCCGATTTTAAACCTGAGGAGTCATCTATGAAAGCACTTATGGAGGCTGCAAAAGATCCCGATAAGTTTAAGTATGCTATTGCGGATCTTCCCGAACTTACCGAATCGGTAATTAAATGGTATAAACGTCGTTACGATGTTGACCTTAATGCTGATGAAATTACTTCCGTAAACGGTTCGCAGGAGGGATTGGCTCATATTGGTCTTGTGCTTTTTAACCCCGGTGATATATGCCTTGTTCCGGCTCCTTGCTATCCTATATTTGAAATAGGTCCGTTTTTATCGGGAGCAAAGGTAGAATACTATCATCTTAAAGAAGAAAATAATTATGAATTAGACCTTGACAGCATACCGGAAGAGATTGCAAGAAAAGCAAAAGCGATTGTTGTTTCATACCCTGCAAACCCGGTATCAGCTTCTGTTAACCCGGAATTTTATCCGAAACTTATA
>URLB01000180.1 GCA_900548595.1 uncultured Eubacteriales bacterium | reverse complement strand
ACGGGCGTTTCGGGTTCGGGAAAAAGTTCCCTTGCTTTCGATACGCTTTATGCGGAGGGTCAGAGAAGATATGTAGAGTCGCTGTCATCATATGCAAGACAGTTCCTTGGTCAGATGGACAAGCCTGACGTAGATTATATAGGAGGACTGTCCCCTGCAATAAGTATTGATCAGAAAACTACAAATAATAACCCGAGGTCGACGGTCGGAACGGTAACGGAAATATATGATTACTTCCGTCTTTTATACGCCAGAGTGGGTGTGCCGCATTGTCCAAAATGCGGAAAGGAAATAAAAAAACAGACTATCGACCAGATTGTGGATCAGATTATGCTTTTGCCTACCGACAGCAGGATACAAATATTGGCTCCCGTTGTAAAGGGAAGAAAGGGAGAGCATGTAAAACTGCTTGATGACGCTAAGAAAAACGGATATGTCAGAGTAAGGATAGACGGCGAAATATACGACCTGTCAGAGGAAATAAAACTTGAAAAAAATAAAAAACACGTTATTGAAATAGTTGTCGACAGACTGAAAATAAAAGACGGAATACAAAAGAGACTTGCCGATTCAGCCGAAACGGCTTCGGCACTGTCGGGAGGAGTAATCACAGTTGATGTAATAGGGGATAAAAGCATTACATTCAGTGAAAATTTTGCATGCCCGGACTGTGGTATAAGCATACCTGAAATAGAACCGAGATCGTTTTCGTTTAACAACCCAAGCGGCGCATGTCCCGAATGTTCGGGCTTGGGAATGATGAGAAAGTTTTCGCCAGAGCTTATAGTACCCAACACAGCTCTCAGCATATCTAAAGGGGCTATTTCAGCTCCCGGATTCAATTCGGTAAGCACTAACGGAAGCATGAGTTCCGAACTGTTTAAAGCATTGGCTAAAAGGTATGATTTCAGCCTTGATGTGCCGTTTGAAGAACTTTCCGACGAGGTAAAAGACATAATTTTCTATGGTACAAAGGGAGAAAAATTAAGAATAGAATATATGAATGCCAAAGGAGTAAGTTATTATGAATATTCCTTTGACGGAGTTATAGGCAATCTTCAGAGAAGATATAATGAAACTTCGGACTCGATGAGAGGCGAATACGAACAGTATATGACGGAAATAAAATGTCCTGTTTGTAAAGGGAGAAGGCTTAAACCGGAAATACTTGCCGTTACCGTAGGCGAAAAAAACATCTCGGAAGTAACGGAAATGAGCATCACGGAAATAAAAGAGTTCTTTGATAACCTTAAGCTTTCGGAAAAAGAAAGTATGATAGCGGACAGGATATTGAAGGAAATAAATGCCAGAATAGGGTTTTTGATAGACGTAGGTTTGGATTATCTTACATTGAGCCGTTCGGCAGGTACGTTGTCGGGAGGGGAGTCCCAGAGAATAAGACTGGCAACGCAGATAGGCTCCGGACTTGTAGGAGTTGTATATATACTTGACGAGCCGAGTATAGGTCTGCATCAGAGGGATAATGACAAACTTATAGCAACGCTCAAAAACCTAAGAGATATGGGAAACACCCTTATTGTCGTAGAACATGACGAGGATACGATGTATGCCGCCGATTATATCGTAGATATAGGTCCGGGAGCGGGAAGAAACGGCGGAGAAGTAATATGTACCGGAAGCGTAGACGACATTAAAAATTGTGAAAGAAGCGAAACGGGTGCATATTTAAGCGGAAGAAAAAAAATAGAAGTGCCTAAAGAGAGAAGAGTTAATCCCGAAGGAAAACATATTACAGTACTGGGAGCTGCGGAAAACAATCTTAAAAATATAGATGTTGAAATACCCATAGGCGTGTTTACATGCGTAACAGGCGTTTCAGGCTCGGGAAAAAGCTCGCTTGTTAATGAAATACTTTATAAGAGACTGGCTAGAGACTTGAATTATGCAAAGCTCTATCCCGGAAAGCACAGCGATATTATCGGAACGGAACAATTAGATAAAGTAATAAATATAGACCAGTCGCCAATAGGAAGAACGCCGAGATCAAATCCGGCAACATATACGGGACTTTTCGATATGATAAGGGATTTGTATGCACAAACAAACGAAGCAAAAATGAGAGGCTATACAAAAGGCCGATTCAGCTTTAATGTAAAGGGCGGAAGGTGCGAGGCCTGCTGCGGAGACGGTATAATAAAAATAGAAATGAATTTCCTGCCCGATATATATGTTCCCTGCGATGTATGCGGAGGAA
>URLB01000179.1 GCA_900548595.1 uncultured Eubacteriales bacterium | reverse complement strand
AACCGGGTGGATCGGTAAGAGATGACATAGTTATCGATTGCTGTGATAAATACGGAATAGCAATGGCTTTTACTGGAATGAGATTGTTCCATCACTAATAATCCGGAGGTTATATATATGAAAATAGCGGTAGTTGGCGGTGGAGGAAGAGAACACGCCATAATAAAGAAACTTAAAGAAAACAAAAGCGTAGAAAAAATATATGCACTTCCCGGAAACGGTGGTATAGCGGCTGACGCAGAGTGTGTTAATATAGGCGCAAAGGATATTGAAGCAATAACAAAATTTGCGGTTGACAATAAAATAGATTATGCTGTAGTAGCGCCTGACGATCCTCTTGTACTCGGAGCGGTTGACAGCTTGGAAAATGCAGGAATACCTTGTTTCGGACCGAGGGCAAACGCAGCCATAATTGAGGGCAGCAAAATATTTTCTAAAAACCTGATGAAGAAATACAACATACCGACAGCCGAATATGAAGTGTTTGATAATGCGGAAAATGCCATTAAATATCTTTCGGACTGCACATATCCCGCGGTAATAAAAGCTGACGGACTTGCTCTCGGAAAGGGCGTTATAATTGCTCAGACAAAGGAAGAGGCTGTTGACGCAATACATTCTATGATGGAAGATAAGGTATTCGGAGACAGCGGTACAAAGGTTGTTGTTGAAGAATTTCTTACAGGACCGGAGGTATCTGTTCTTTCATTTACCGATGGGAATACGGTCGTTCCGATGGTTTCATCCATGGATCATAAGAGGGCGCATGATAACGACGAAGGTCCTAATACGGGAGGCATGGGAACGGTTGCGCCGAATCCATACTATACAAAGGAAATTGCCGAAGAATGTATGGAAAAAATATTTTTACCTACGATTAAAGCAATGAATGCCGAAGGCAGGACATTCAAAGGATGTCTGTATTTCGGTCTTATGCTTACGGAAAACGGCCCTAAAGTAATAGAATATAATTGCCGTTTCGGAGATCCGGAAACTCAGGTTGTTTTACCTCTTCTTGAGAGCGACTTGCTTACTGTAATGCAGGCTGTTACAAACGGAACTCTTGCCGAAACGGAAGTTAAGTTCAGCAACGGAAGCGCATGCTGCGTTATTCTTGCTTCAAAAGGCTATCCCGTTAAATATGAAAGCGGATATGAAATTGTGCTTCCCAAGACTGATGAAAACGAAGTTATATATGTGGCAGGAGCTAAAAAGGACGGAGAAAAATTACTGTCGGCAGGCGGACGTGTTTTGGGCGTTACCGCAACTGCGCCTACGCTTGAAGAGGCAGTAAAAAAAGCTTACGAACTTACGGACAGAGTTAAATTTGACAACGGCTTTTGCAGAAAAGATATAGGCAGACGCGCACTTATGAGAAAGTGAGGATTTACAATGGTATATAGAATTTATGTTGAAAAGAAGAAAGAACTGGCTAACGAAGCCAAAGCTCTTTTAAGCGATATAAAAACGTTTCTCGGAATTGACAATGTTGAGGACGTGCGCATTGTAAATTGCTATGACGCTGAAAATATTGATAAGGAACTTTTTGACTACTGTAAAACAACCGTATTTTCCGAGCCACAGTTAGACAATATATATGACGAGCCGGATTTCGGAAACAGTTTTGTATTTTCCGTTGAGTATTTACCTGGACAGTTTGACCAGAGAGCTGATTCTGCCGCACAGTGTATACAGATAATATCTCAGAAAGAAAAACCGATTGTAAAAACAATGAAGATATATGCTCTTTACGGAAATATTTCCGAAGAGGATATACAAAAGATAAAGAAATATGTAATAAATCCCGTTGAAGCAAGGGAAGCTTCTCTTATAAAGCCTGAAACTCTTAAAGCCGAATATGAGATACCGACGGAAGTTATGACGGTTGAGGGATTTACGGAACTTGATGAAAACGGATTAAGCAATTACATAAAAGAGAACGGTCTTGCGATGGATTTGGGAGATATTACATTTGTTCAGGATTATTTCAGAAACGAAAAGAGAAATCCGACAATAACGGAAATAAAAGTAATAGATACATATTGGTCTGATCATTGCCGTCATACGACTTTTTTAACAACTATTGATAATGTGGAGTTTGAAGACAGTCTTATAAAATCCGCATATGATGAATATATGGCTGACAGAAAGGCTATAGGAGATAAGAAACCTGTATGTCTTATGGACATAGCTACGGTTGCAGTAAAAGTTTTAAGCAGAGAAGGTAAACTTGAAAAACTTGATAA
>URLB01000178.1 GCA_900548595.1 uncultured Eubacteriales bacterium | reverse complement strand
TCTTCATCTGGTCAATAAGTACAGAAATTTCTGTACTTATTGACCAGATGAAGATAATAGCTACTCTTATGCTAATAGGATTTATTTGGAAAAGAAGTAGGCTGTTTAATGATGATTTGGTTAATTCACTTTCAGCGATTTTGGCTAAATTAATACTTCCCCTTATGCTTACAACGGTGATAGGTTCGGTTTCAAAAACAGAACTTACGCAGGGTATTAAAATTTTTTTGGCTACATTGATTTTCTATACAACGATAATTGTTCTTTCTAAGGTAATAACGCATTTCGGAAAAGCAGATCCCGCAATTAAGAGAATGGATGTTTTATTGCAATGCTTCGGCAATTCCGGATTTGTGGGAGTTCCACTTATAATCAGTATATTCGGAGATAAAGCCGGAATTGTTGCGGCGGCATATACGCTCGTTGATGCGTCTGTATATTGGCTTGTAGGTCCGAACCTACTTAGTAAATCGAAAAAATTAGATTTTAAGAAGCTTGTAACTCCGCTTACAATATCTATTTTGCTTGGTTTTGTAATAGTACTTTTACCGATTGATTTAAGTGCAAACATTGTTTGGGCAACTGCAAAAAATGTCGGAGGAACGGCAAAATATTTTGCAAGCATTTATATAGGTATGGCTGTTGCCAGAATGGACATGACCAGACTTAAAAATAATCTGCGTTCTGTATTTGCAGCTCCGATGAAACTTGTTATAGTACCGTTATTGGCTTACTTTATCATAGGGAAAACGGGATTTCTCTCAGGCGACGTTTTAACGATGTTTATTATTTTATGCGCTTCACCAACGGGTATGATGGTTCCGGTAATAGCTGAAGTAGCAGGGGAGAGTACAGGAGAATACGCTTCGGTAGGAGTAATAATATCAACTGTATTGTGTCTCGTATCATTACCGTTTATGATGTGGATGATTAGTATGCTCTAAATCAATTAAAAATATAAAAACAAAACTCCCAAATGCTTTTTGTAAATGTAAGCTATATTGGGAGTTTTTATTATATTCATACTATAGATTCTATTATTTTGTTTTTTCAAATACAATATCCATTCCCAGTTCTTCTTTAAAAGTTTTATTTAAATCTTCAGACGATTCAATATTATCTAACTTCACAAATGTAGCCGTAACTCCTACGATGTTGTCTTCATAAGGAATATATGTAACCATTGCGGTTATTCCGTCGTATACAAAAACATAAATCTGATTACAGTCTATGTTATCTAAAATGACAGAATCACTTGCAGTAAGAACAGAAGAGGCTGCAACCATATCAACTCCTTCAGTTGAATTTATATGCATAGGTATAGCGGCTGTAAGTTTTCTTTCAACTGAATCTCTTATTTCTTCAGGAAGAGGCTCAAGACTTGTTAAGTCTGAAAAGGCTTTCAATGCTACCGATTCCGTTACTGCTGCTTTGTATACTGCATTAGGAGTACTGTATTCTCCTTTTGCAATATTATCCAGTATTTCATCCAATTTATCTGAACCTGACATAAGCTGGCGATAAGCTTCAGATTCAGCTGATTTGTCCATCTGTACTATAAGTTCAATACCCTTTGCAGTAACCGGATTTTTAGAATAGTCAATGCTGTCAGTATCTGTTACTATTACTGAATGGTCTGTAATAGGTTTCTTTTCGGAATTATCCTTTAATGTAAAACCGGTTGAAAAAGCAGAAAGGGTAAGTGCGGAACATAAAACAAGCGGTAAAAGTTTTTTCATATTAATCCCTCCGATATAAATTATGACTTTATTATATCATAATTAACCGATTTTAAAGAGGACTGAAAAATTAAATTCATAAAAATTTAAGAAATAAAAAAGTCCCTCCTAAAAAGGAGGGACAATGTATTTTAATTATTCACCTGCAAGTTTTTTGTAGCTTGCGAGTCTGTCTTTTGCGTACTGCTCTGTCTTATCGAAGAGTTCCTGAGCAACTTCAGGGAATGTTCTCATAAGTGAGCTGTAACGAACTTCATTCTTGATGAATGCCTGGAAATCTCCTGTAGGGTCTTTAGAATCAAGAGTGAAAGGATTCTTTCCTTCTTCCTTAAGAAGAGGGTTGAATCTGTACATATGCCAGTAACCGCACTCAACAGCTTTCTTGATTTCTGTCTGAGCACCGCTCATGCCGCCTCTGATACCATGGTTGATACAAGGAGCATATGCGATAATGAGTGAAGGTCCAGGATATGCTTCAGCCTCTTTGAGAGCCTTAACAAGCTGTGCCTGGTTAGCGCCCATTGCAACCTGTGCAACATATACATAACCATAGCTCATAGC
>URLB01000177.1 GCA_900548595.1 uncultured Eubacteriales bacterium | reverse complement strand
CCGAAAGATTTCGTTCATCTTTATTTACGTTCATTATTACGGGAACGGAGGAATTATGACATAATGCGCTTACAAGCGGCTCTGCGGATTTTCTGAACCCGAGTACCCTTATATAGGGGTCGAAGTTTAGCGGCGAAAAGATTTCCTCCTGTTCTTTGGTGATTCCCAAAAGAATATGGCAGAGTATACGCATAAGCCTTGTATGAGTGTACCTTTTTGTTTTAAGCTCTGAACATATATCTGTTATTTTATATGAACTGCCGACGGTTTTAAGTATTCTGTTTTCCAGTCCCTCGGAAATGCCGCTTATGTTTTTCAGATTTTCGGCGGAAGTTGTTCTTAGTATATATGCCATGGCATCGGAATAATTATCCGTAAATATAGGCGTTGACTTTTCGTATATATCAAAACATTCCGGAGGTACAGCCTGCGTTAAAAGATTTATTCTTCCGCTGTATATTACTTTTCTGACAGCGGCGGCAGACGCTATGGTTCCGGTAATTTTGTCCGAATTATATGCGGCGCCGACTCTTTTTGTGATAATGGGCTTTATATTTGAAGAAAATATTTTAAGCGCTTTTAAATATTCGATTGCCAATATATTATTGGAAGTGCTTAGAATTTCGGGGTTTTTGCCGGTTACGGCGCTGAAAGCGGCAGCTCTGGCAGAAGGGAAAGACATTCCGTGTGAAAGTTCGGATTTAAGCACTTCGTTAAATAACGGAGTAGGATTTATAAAAAGCTCGGCTGCGGCGGACAGGGCTGCCATATCGGTTGTTTCCGCACCGAAAGCGAGGTTATCGGCTATTCCCGAGGCGCATATTATTTTTATTGCGCCTCGGGCAAAATTTTCAGCCGAAGCCGTAGAATATATAACGGGAAGCTCTATGACCATGTCGGCGCCTCCTCGTAAAGCCGCACGGGTTCTTGCCCATTTATCATATACTGCGCATTCGCCTCGCTGAACAAATGACGGACTCATTACGGCAAAAATATAGTCTGCCGAAGATGCTTTCCTTGCCGAGCGAAGATGAAATTTATGACCGTTATGAAATGGATTATATTCAGCTATAACAGCTGTAGTTTTCATAATAAAACCTCCTGATTATAAGCAGATACAAAAAATATTCTATTTATTTAAAATTATATCAGAAATAATATCATTTGTGATATAATTAATAGGATTCTATCAAATAAAAATTATGACGGGAAAGCTTGTTTGTATATATATTAAAACATAAAAGCGAATCTAAGACCGTTTATTGGAAATACGAAAAACATTTTGCCGTAGATGTCAGTAATACGGTGGTAATATTTAAAAAATTATGTATTTTTTATATAGACTATTTTTTGTACAAGTTATATAATTAAACTTGTATAATTATGAGGGCAGACAATAATATTCGTCTGCTATGATTTCTAATAATTTTATTTCTAGGAGGCTTTTTTGATGGATTTCTTAACCAGTATAAAAGAGAGAGCAAAGAAAAATAAAAAGACTATAGTATTACCTGAGGCTTATGAGAGAAGAACTCTTGACGCAGCCGATATGATTCTTAAAGAAGATATAGCCGATGTTATACTTGTCGGCAACAGGGATAAAGTACTTGAAGCCGGAAAAGGCTGCGACCTTTCAAAGGCTATCATTATCGACCCTGAAAACTATGAAAGAATGGATGAAGTAGTTGCGGCTTTCTGCGAAGCAAGAAAGAGCAAAGGACTTACACCCGAAGAGGCTCTTCAGACAGCAAAGGCTGACTACACATACTTTGGAGTACTCCTTGTAAAAATCGGAGTTGCAGACGGTATGGTATCTGGAGCTGTTCATTCAACAGCCGATACATTAAGACCTGCTCTTCAGATTCTTAAGACAGCTCCGGGAACAGAGCTTGTTTCTTCATTCTTCGTAATGTGCTGCAAAGATGACACATACGGAAATGACGGCGTACTTCTTTTCGCTGACTGCGCTCTTAACCAGAATCCTAATCCCGAAGAACTTGCCGCTATCGCAACGGCTTCAGCTGCAAGCTTTGAGGCATTTGTAGGCGGAGACGCAAGAGTAGCTATGCTCAGCCATTCGACAAAGGGTTCAGCAAAGCATGCTGACGTAACAAAGGTTGTTGAAGCAACAAGAATAGCAAAGGAAAAACATCCTGAAATCAAACTTGACGGAGAACTTCAGCTTGACGCTGCTCTTGTTAAAGAAGTAGGCGAACTTAAGGCTCCTACAAGCGATGTTGCAGGAAAAGCAAATGTTCTTATTTTCCCTGACATCGACGCAGGTAACATTGGATACAAGCTTGTTCAGAGATTTGCGGGAGCAAAAGCTTTCGGACCTGTACTTCAG
>URLB01000176.1 GCA_900548595.1 uncultured Eubacteriales bacterium | reverse complement strand
TTGCATCCTTCCGCCGCAAATCTTTCGGCAATGGCGCGTCCTATTCCCTTTGCCGCTCCTGTTATAACGGCTGTTTTTCCGCTAAGCATCGTGTTTCCTCCTGTCAGCCTTTTATCTTATCTAAAGTTTTATCCAAAGATTTTAAATCTTCAACATTTAAAATGACCGAACCCTTTGCAATTCTCTTTACAAATCCACTGAGTGTTTTTCCGGGTCCTACCTCAATAAATGTATCCACGCCTTTATCTACAAGGTTTCTTATTATATGTTCCCATTTAACTGGACTCATAACCTGTTTTATAAGAAGAGGAACAATATCCTCGTTATTTTCTATTTCATTTCCGGTTACGTTTGTTAATACCGGTATATCCATATTCTTAATATTTATTTTTTCAAGTTCTACCGCAAGTTTATCACTGGCAGGCTTTAAAAGAGCAGTGTGAAACGGTCCTGTTACATTAAGTTTTATTGCCATTTTAGCGCCTTTTTCTTTGCATATTGCCGCCGCCTTTTCCGCAGCCTCCGCTACTCCCGCTATTACTATCTGCCCGGGAGCATTATAGTTTGCCGTAGATACATAACCGTACTCTTCCGCCTCTTTACATGCCTGTTCAACGGCTTCTGCCTCAAGACCCATTATCGCATACATACTGCCGACGCCCTCTGGTACAGCCTCTGTCATAAATCTTCCACGTTTTTTTACAAGCTGTACTGTTTCCTCAAAGTCAAAGGCTCCGCTTGCAACTAGCGCAGAGTATTCTCCTAAGCTTAATCCCGCCGCATAATCAGCATGTATTCCTTTTTCTTCCAGCACCCTTAAAGCAGCGATACTCATTGTCAATATTGCCGGCTGTGTGTTTTCGGTTTTATTTAATTCCGTTTCATTGTTAAAACAAATATCTGAAATAGAAAATCCGAGAACTCTGTCCGCATCGTCAAAAATTTTCTTTGCACAGTCAAAATTATCATACAATTCTTTTCCCATGCCTACATATTGTGCTCCCTGTCCGCTGAATAAAAATGCTGTTTTCATAAATACACTCCTGACCTTTTTTGTTATTTGGGGTGTAGCCATAATGAAAACTGCACCCCTCAAACCGAAAATATTAATGTTCAACCGTATGTTCTGCGGCATTTTTCATCAAACCGCAATACTCGTTAAACATTTCTTCTATAATTTCACTGCAAGTCTGTTCTTTTTTTACAAGACCCGCAATCTGACCTGACATTACAGAGCCGTTGTCAACATCGCCTTCAACTACCGCTTTACGAAGAGCGCCTCTTCCGAGGGCTTCAAGCTCTTCCGCCGAAGTATTCTTTTTTTCAAGTTCTTCATATGCTCTTGCCATTTTGTTTCTTATTACCCTTACAGGATGTCCTGTAGACTGTCCTGTAGTTGTAGTATCAATGTCTTTTGCCTTTATAATTTTAGCCTTATAGTTCGGATGTACGTTACATTCTTTAGCTACAAGAAATCTTGTACCTATCTGGACTCCTGACGCTCCGAGCATAAACGCGGCTGCCATTCCCCTGCCGTCGGCTATACCTCCGGCAGCTATTACCGGAATATCAACAGCGTCAACGACCTGCGGTACAAGAGCCATCGTTGTCGTTTTTCCGACATGTCCTCCGGATTCCGTACCTTCGGCTATAACAGCGTCAACGCCTTCTCTTGCCATCATTTTGGCCAAAGCAACGGAAGAAACAACGGGTATAACCCTCGTTCCTGCTTCCTTAAACTTTGACATGTATTTTCCGGGACTTCCCGCTCCGGTAGTAACAACCGGAACTTTTTCTTCACATATAACGTCTACAATCTCATCAACATATTCGGATAAAAGCATTACGTTAACGGCAAAAGGCTTATCTGTCATTGATTTCAGCCTTTTGATTTCCTTTCTGCATTCCTCTCCGTTAAGATGTCCTGTTGCCAGTACGCCCATACCTCCGGCATTTGATACGGCCGCTACAAGGTCGGCGTCGGAAATCCACGCCATTGCTCCCTGTATTATGGGGTATTTAATTCCGAATATTTTGCAAATATCCGCATACATTGCCAATTCCACCTTTAGTTTTTATTTGCTTCAACAAAGTTTACAACGTCTGCTACTGTGTTAATAGATTCGATTTCTTCGATTTTAACGTCAAATTCGTCTTCGATTTCGTTAATAATCTGGAAAAGGTCAAGTGAATCTGCCGAAAGATCTTCCTTTACCTTTGTCTCCATAGAAATTTCATCAACTTCAATACCTAACTGATCAGCAATAATCTCTCTTATTTTTTCAAATACCATTTTTAATTCCTCCATAAAATTTAATTAATATATTAATCATGGGATATTCCCTGATTTTTCGGTTTAAATTTTTTTATATTTCAACAACCATACTGCACCATGTAAGGCCTCCTCCGAAGCCTGTTATAAGGAGCTTGTCTCCTTCGGAAAGTATGCCTTTTTCATACATTTCGTTTAATGCTATCGGAATGCTGGCGGCAGACGTATTGCCGTATTCCGCA
>URLB01000175.1 GCA_900548595.1 uncultured Eubacteriales bacterium | reverse complement strand
CTGACATAGACGAAGCGGCCATACGTTCCGGACGAGATCCTAAAGATATTCTTTTGCTGGCGGTTTCTAAAACCGTTGACGTTCCGAGAATAAAAGCGGCGGTTGAATGCGGTCTTGACGAATTGGGCGAAAACAGAGTACAGGAAATTATGGAAAAGTACGAGCCTATGGGAGAAAAAGTTAAGTGGCATTTAATAGGACACTTGCAGACTAACAAAGTTAAATATATAATAGACAAGGTTAAACTGATACACTCTGTCGAGAGTGTGAAACTTGCCGAAGAAATAGACAAGCAGGCAAAGAAGCACGGAGTAACGGCAGATGTGCTTGTCGAAATTAATATTGCCGGAGAAGAGTCAAAATTCGGGATAGCTCCGGAAGAAACCGAGAATTTTATCAGAGAATTGGCAACTTTCGGCAATATAAGGGTTCGCGGCCTTATGACTGTGGCGCCTGACGTCGAAAATGGGGAAGAAAACAGAGTTTATTTCAGGAATATGAGACAATTATTAGTTGACATTAATGCAAAAAAAATTAATAATATAAACATGGATATTTTATCTATGGGTATGACCGGAGATTATGTAACCGCCGTTGAGGAGGGAGCTACCATTGTAAGGGTAGGAACAGGAATATTCGGTAAGAGAAATTATAATAATTAAGAAGAAATGCCAAAAAAATTACCATATAATTTAGGAGGAAATGGCTGTGGCAAAATTTGTAGACAAAATTAAAGATTTTATAGCAGGACCTTATGACGATGAATATGAGGACGACTATGATGAATATGAAGATGATGAAGAAATAGAAGAATACCGCCCCCATTCAAGAGAAAAAAGGGAAGTAAGCACACGCGAAACAAGAGAGAGCGTTGACTACACTGCTCCGAGATCTTCCAGAAGAAGCCAGGCACAGCCTCAGGTTGTTGATTTTAAGAGTAACAGTCAGTCTAATCAGCAGGTTGTAATAATGAAGCCTGAGTGCTATGAAGACGCACAGGGAATCTGTGATAATATCAGGGCAAAAAGACCTGTTGTAGTTAATCTTGAAAGAGTTGAGTATCCGGTTGCGCAGAGAATTATGGATTTCTTAAGCGGAACATGCTATTCTCTTGACGGATCGATACAGAGAGTATCAAGCAACATTTTTATAATAGCTCCTGTAAATTTTGATATATCGAGTGATACAAGGGAAGAACCGAAACTTAATAAAAGCGTTATACTTCCCTGGGTAAGTCAGGGAAAATAAGATGATTGGAGGTGCGCTATGAGCGGATTGCTTACAGACGCCATCAACGTGTTTTTCAAACTGCTGTACATACTTATAATCGTAAGAGTATTTATGTCATGGATTCCGAACTCAAGATACTCTGCGTTCGGCAATATTATATACAGCCTTACGGAACCTATTTTGGGTCCCGTAAAAAGAATGATGGACAAGTCTCCTCTCGGAGGCGGAATGATGCTGGACTTTTCCCCGGTAATCGCTCTGTTTATACTCGACATCATTCAGATTATTCTGCTTTATATAGTCAGAATGTTTTAAGAGGACATTCGGAGGTATTATTATGTCCCTGAAAACAAAGGATAAACACGCTTTATTAAAAAGTTACAGTCAGCCTGATGAAAGACTTTTGTTGGCGAAAGTTTTGGATCAGGCTGATTTAAGTTTAAAGAAACATATAATCTGTTTTACGGATTTCATTGCTCCGGCTATGCTTGCGGAAATCGAAGAACTTCTTAGAAAATACGACGGATTAAAGACAAAACAGTTCGGAGGATATGATGATGCCGAACGAAAGATGATAGCCGTATTTCCCGAATACATAGATGAAGAAGACATTTATTTTCCCTTGGGCGCTGTCGGTATAAGCTATAATAAAAAGTTTACTTCGTCTATATCGCATAGAGATTATCTTGGCTCTATAATGGGACTTGGTATCGAAAGGGGAAAGGTCGGAGATATTGTAGCGATGGACGGAGAGGCAATATGTTTTGCCGAACAATCCATAGCGGATTATATACTGTCCAACCTGGAACGTGTTGGGCATACAAAAGTAAAGACGCAAAAAGCCGATATTAATCAGCTCAGACTGCCTGAAAAGAAAATGGAGATTAAAAATATTACCGTATCATCGTTAAGAGCTGATACGGTTTTTGGTGCAGTATTCGGAAATTCGAGAAGCGAAACGCAGGATTTGATACGCGCCGAGAGAGCTTCCGTAAACTGGACTGTGGTAAGAAGCTCATCCGAGATTATAAAAGAGGGAGACATACTTTCTTTAAAAGGCGGCGGAAGAGGAAAATTGATTGAAGTCGGCGGAACTACTAAAAAAGGTCGGCTTGTTATAACTGTAGGTCGATATGTTTAGGAGGACAGCATGGAAAATATTACGGTAAACACAGCAAGCGGAGAATATCCGATATATTTCTGCCGAGACTTTTCGGGATTAGCCGAGGCGGCTGAAAAATGCGGCTATAGTGGAAGAAAACTTTGTATAATAACGGATGATAACGTGTCGCCGATATATGCGGACGTAGTTTC
>URLB01000174.1 GCA_900548595.1 uncultured Eubacteriales bacterium | reverse complement strand
GATTTCCTGCAAGGAAACTTCTTATTTCGTCATCGGTAGGATTGCTGTTTTCCCTAAGAAGAGCGATTGTGTTCATTACATATCCGGGATTGCAGAAGCCGCACTGTTCGGCTCCCTGGTCGGCTATATATGTTACGAATTCCTCAGCTTCTTCTCTTAAGCCCTCCAGAGTGTAGATTTCCTGATTATCGGCTCTTGCGGCAAGCATGGAACATGAAAGCACAGGTTTGCCGTTCATAAGTACTGTACAAAGACCGCAGTTTGAAGTTTCGCATCCGCGCTTTACACTTTTACATCCGAGATCTCTTAAAAGATCGATTAATAATGTATCCGCTTCGACAGACGGCTTTACGGGTTTGCCGTTAAGAATAAAATTTATTTCCATATTAACACTCCCTATCTATTGCAAGAACGGCTCTTTTAACGAGCGTTTTACAGATTTTTTTACGGTATTCACTACTTGCGCGCTGATTTGAACCGAATTCAACTTTTTCCGAAACATATTCGGCAAAAGCTTCTGCGCTTTTAAGCGTAATTCCGTCTGCAAGCAAACCGTTTTCATCTTTAACAGCCACAGCTCTCATAGGTCTTGCGCCTATGGAACAAATAAAGCCGTTGTCAGATGATGATAAGGCACACGTCAATACCGGAAAATCGGCATAAGAATTTCTCTGAGACATATATGCGGCGGAACGCTTTTTGTTGGATATGGATATCGAAATAAGAATGTCTCTGTCGACAGGTTCGTTTATAAACTCTGCCAAAGGTTTTGTTTTTCCCGCATATAACTGAACTTCGGCATTAAGCGCAACAAGAAGAGTAATAATATCGGAAAAACCGTAGCGGCCGAATACGCTTCCGCCTACTGTAGCTAAGTTTCTGAACTGAACGCCTACGATGTGTTTTACACTTTCCGAAAAAGCTCCGCATGTAAGTTCATTAAGAAGTTTATTTGTTTCAAGCTCGCGAAGAGTAACCATTGAGCCTATGTATATTTTTTCGTCTTTTACTTCTATCTTATCAAGACCGAGACCGCAAATATCTATAGCGGTATTTACTGTTTTATTCTGCATTTTAAGCCAGAGCATGCCTCCGATAATAATATTGCTTTTGTTTTGAAGCAAATCGTAAGCTTCATCAAGACTTTTTGCTCTGCAATAGTTGTTTATTGTCAGCAAGATATTTACCTCCTTAGTATAAAAAAGCTGATAAACCGCGGATATTATATCATGTAGAGCAAAATAAAACAATAATGTATTTTTTTCTTCATTATATTATGTTGTGCATAACGGCAGAGAGTATTTTTATGTTGCTTCAAAAGTTAGGAAGTTATATAATAGTCTGTAACGGTTTAACGGAAGTTATAAAAATCAATAAAGTCGGTTGATTTTTATTTACTTTCGATAATAGGGGGAAGTTAATTTGGCTTTATCTAATGATTTGACAGAGGGAAGTATTCATAAGCATTTATTGGTATTTGCTTTTCCTTTGATTATTTCTAACATAATGCAGGCGTTGTATAATGCGGTTGACATGTATTTTACGGGAAAGTTTATGGGGACGGAAGGCATGACGGGGGTATCTGTAAGCGGTCCTGTAATTAATGTAATGCTGATGTTTGTTTCGGGATTCGGAGTAGGAGTCAGCGTTGTAATAGCAAAGTATTTGGCACACGGAAGAGACGATACGCTTAAAAGAGCGGCAAACACCGCCGTGGCTCTTTTTATGTCGGCGGCAGTGATAATATCGCTGGCAGGATTTTTTCTGACGCCTACTATACTCAGACTTATTGCCACGCCGCAGCAGGCTTTTGTATATGCGGAAAGATATTTAAGGATAATTTTCTGCGGAATGATTTTTACAATAGGCTATAATCTGATATGCGCACTGCAAAGAGGATTCGGAGACTCCAGAAGCTCCATGTATTTTGTATTGGCGGCTACATTGGTAAATATTGTACTGGATTATGTTTTTATGGGAATAATGAAGATGGATGTTTCGGGAGCGGCATTTGCGACGGTAATATCCCAGGGACTTTCGTTTATACTGGGCATTATTTACTTCAGAAGAAAAAAGCATATTGTAACTTTTTCACCTAAAGATATATGCTTTGATTTATCTCTTGCAAAGGAGCTTGTCTCAAACGGACTTCCGAGTGCCGGACAGCAGGTGAGTGTACATTTCAGTAATCTTTGTATGACGGGAATGGCAAATTCATTCGGTCTGGTTTCCGCAGCCGCTTACGGGATAGCGGTAAAGCTGGACAGCTTTGCCATACTTCCATGTTCTGCCGTAAACGATGCGGTAGCTTCTTTTACAGCTCAAAATTTAGGCGCAGGAAAAAGCGACAGGGCTTTAAAAGCGGAAAAAGACGGAAAAAAACTGGCTTTAGTATATGTCTGTATGGTTTTTATAACCATATTCTTTTTCGCGGATAAGCTGGCAGGGATATTTACAGGTGAGGCGGCGGTTATAGCGGAGGCGTCGGGATATTTGAGAATTGCCTGCTTTATGTATTTCCTTTACGCTATGGTTTATCCTTCTCAGGGATTTTTAAAGGGAAGCGGAAACTCGGCTTTTGTTCTTGTAAACAGTTTGTGCGTGCAGTATGTGATTAAAATACCGATAGCGTATGTGCTCAG
>URLB01000173.1 GCA_900548595.1 uncultured Eubacteriales bacterium | reverse complement strand
GCCATCAAAAGAAATTAGCGAAACATATGAGGTAGACCCGAGAAAGTCGGCTTCTCTTCTTGATATATGGTCATGTGTATTCCAGGGAATGCTTCCGTACAGTGCGCAGGTTCTTATTGCGTGCGGTCTCACCGCAGGGCTTGTAAGTCCTACACAGCTGTTACCTCTTCTTTGGTATCCATATTTGTTGGCGTTATTTACAATAATATCATTCTTCATACCGTTTGCCGACGGCGTTATTAAAAAACATCCATGGAATTATAAAACTTGGTCTTCTGAAAAATAAGCTTAATATTTGTAAATAAAAAAGCAGGATTTAACCTGCTTTTTTATTATTAGTAAAATTTTACTTTTTTATCCTTATTAAACATAAATTTAACCTCCGGATTTATTCCGGAGGTCGTTTTATTAATTCGTTCCTATGCACACAATCTCTTTAACAGGTTGTGTTACAACATTCGATGATACTATCTTTTCACTGTCAAATATCCCATTTATATATAACTGTTCCTTTTTTATTTCAGTTACTCCGTTAGTTCCCTGCTGAATTATTTTCTTATAACTGCTGCTTTTAGTGTTATCATATTGATACTCTATTTCTTTTTCAGCCGTTTCTTTTTCCGTTACAGTAACGGTTGCCTGTACTGTAATAAACGGATCATTGCTCTTAACTGTTATTTCCTGTCCGACATAGATGCTTGAAGTAGTACTTAAGTTGGGATTTAACTCCAACAGTTCGTTTAAAGACATATCATATAAGGAGGCTATTGTTGAGAGCGTCTGTCCTGTTGCTACAGTATGTACTTTTGTAGAGCTTTCTCCGAGGGCAATCTTATTTTTAGCGTCTTCCAAAGTCATTATTCCATCCATATTTGTAAACTGGCTGACAATCTGTACGTCCTCTTTATATGTTATTTTTGCGTCTCCTACTCCTTCTGGTGTATAAAGTTCATTAAGATATTCAAGAACTTCTTTCGCTTCCTGTTCATTTTTCAATGTAGCAACAACATTTCCGTCAACCGCTATGGCATATGCTTCAATATTATACGCTACACTATCCCGAAGTTTAGCAAGCAAGCTTTCCGTCGTCATAACATTTGTTTTTTTAGAAACGTGTACGCCCTTTATTTCAATTTCATCCATAATCTGAACATTTGTACCGACTTGTTCGGCAAGCATAGCCGTTACGGAATTTGTAATATCCTCTTTTGTAATATTTCTTGTTTTAATAACCCCGACGCTTTGATCATTTACAAGAATATCGCTTCCGTTTCTACGCGTTGCAAATCCTATCACACCGGCTAATATAAGTACAACAATAAGTCCGCCGATAATTAATGTTCTTTGACGTTTGTCATACCTCATCTGCTTTCTTTTTCTGCTTTTTTGTCTTCTTGACATATTCCTTTCCGAATTAACCTCGGAACGTATAGTTGTTGATGAACTACGCCTCCTATTATCGGATCTGTTTCTATTGCTGCGTGTCATATAATTCCCCATCCTTTAGCCTATTTGTACATTTTATTTTATTATATTCGACAGAAATTATCAAGTAAAAGGATATATTGTAATAATTTTTTAAATAAAGAAGCAGTATATGCTGAAAATCTAACATATACTGCCTTTGTTTTTATTATGAATTTTTTATTGATTTAAGAATTTCTCTTGTCTGATCTTCTATGTGTTCTCCACTTACGGCTCTCGCTTTAACCGCGTCCTTTTTCTCAAATGCATTTATAAGTTCAAGGTGCTGCTGGTCGGGAACCGATATGTCCGTCAAAAGCTTAAGATATGTAATTCTATATCTATATATCTGTATTGAAATATTGCTTATTATTTGAATAAGTTTATCATTTTTTGTTGCGTCGAAAATAATATCATGAAATCTTGTATCTGCCTCTATAACGCCTTCGCTGTCTCCTCTGTTAAACGCTCTTATAAAATCAAGATGAGCTTCCTTAAGATCGACTATGCTGTGTCTTGTCATATTTTCTGCTGCCAGACCCGCTGCCAGTTCTTCTAAAACCTTTCTTATCTCCAATACATCTTTTATATCCTTTTCGCTCATTTTTCTTACCTGAGCGCCCTTTCTCGGGATAAGATCAACAAGGTTTTCTATCTCCAGCATACGAAGCGCTTCTCTTATTGGAGTCCTGCTTACCCCCAGCTCTTCTGCAAGCTGATTTTCCAGAAGTCTTTCGCCAGGCTTCAGTTTTCCGGTCAATATGCCATCTTTTATTGTATTAAAAACAACGTCTCTTAAAGGTAAGTATTCATTTTCTGTGATTTTCACTTTGTAGTCAGCCATTATTTTTACTCCTAAGCATTAAATATTTTTGTCAAAATTACATCTCTGATTTTAAATTCGTCTTTAATTACGTTTACGGCATTTTCTGCCTTTTTAACATCATCAAAAATACCGTATACAGTCGGACCGCTGCCACTCATTAATGATCCTATTGCTCCTGACAAAAGAAGAGTCTGTCCGCAAACCGATGCGCGACTGTATCCGCTGTGCCAAATGTGTCAGCGTTTGTCCGATGGGCCTCAACCCTACCCTGCTGATGAATGCAACAGAATTTGCAGAATGGGATTTGGCCGAGAAGAATTATATCACCGACTGTATCGAGTGCGGTTCTTGTCAGTTTACCTGTCCTGCCAACCGTCCGTTGCTGG
>URLB01000172.1 GCA_900548595.1 uncultured Eubacteriales bacterium | reverse complement strand
CCTTCACGCCGGAAACAAGGGTTCGATTCCCTTACCGGTCATTATATATTCATATTAAATTTGGGAGTTTAGCTCAGTGGCTTCCTTTTTTACTACATAAAACGGTTTTATTTTGAATAAGCTAAGGAGAATAGGAATATGGTTATATTGGTTGTCGACGGTCAGGGTGGAGGAATAGGAAGAGCTGTTATAGAAAGGCTGAAATCCGAGATAGGTCCGGAACATGAAATAATGGCTGTGGGAATTAATGCTATGGCTACTATGGGAATGATGAAAGGCGGAGCAAAAAATATCGCTACAGGTGAGAATGCGGTTATTTTTAATGCGCAGAGAGCCGATATTATTGTCGGCAGTATAGGAATAGTGGCGGCAAATTCAATGTTTGGGGAGCTTACGCCTGCTATGGCAAATGCTGTCAGTGAAAGCCGCGCCGTAAAGGTTCTTATACCGCTTAATAAGTGCGGACTGAGAGTTGCCGGCGTTTCGTCAGATACGCTTCCGGCGGTTATGGACGACGCTGTCAGAATGGTTAAAGAAATTTTAGATAAAAAATCCGCCGATAACAGATGCAGTTAACAATAACAATAAGGAGAGGATAAATTGGATTTTATATCCCTGTTAATGATTGCAGTCGGGCTCGCTATGGACGCATTTGCCGTTTCTGTTGCCAACGGGATAACAGTTAAAAACTTTGATAAAACTCTTGCCATAAGACAAGGAGTGTTTTTCGGAGCGTTTCAGGCGCTGATGACGTCGGCAGGATGGTT
The DNA here is from genome assembly GCA_900548595.1 of uncultured Eubacteriales bacterium. GTDB lineage: Bacteria > Bacillota > Clostridia > Lachnospirales > Anaerotignaceae > Metalachnospira. Next base: position 1,932 of record URLB01000172.1, on the reverse strand, counting down.
CGTCGGGCTGGGTCTGAAGGAGTATATTGAGCGATTTGATCACTGGATAGCATTTATACTTCTTGGTTTACTTGGGATAAATATGATAAAGGAATCGGTTTGCGAAAAAGATGAGGGAGAATGTTCGGTTGTACGTCTTTCTTACCCAAAGCTTACTGTGCAGGCTGTTGCGACAAGCATAGACGCTTTTGCGGTCGGAATAAGTCTTGCGCTGTTATCTATTAACATATTTTATGCAGCCGGAGTTATAGGAGCAATAGCTTTTTTATTTGCGCTTACAGGAGGAAGCCTGGGGAAAATAGCAGGAGAAGCGGTCAAAAAACAGGCAGGTGTTTTGGGAGGAATAATACTTATACTGATAGGGGTTAAGATACTGGTGGAACATGTGATTTTTTAGGAGGCATTTCCATGGAATTTATTCTTACTTTCGATAATAATGTTATTAAATTTGTTAATGAACATATGAAGAGCCGCGTCATGGATAAAATAATGAGGTTTGTTTCGACATTGGGAAATAACGGCGCATTGTGGCTTGGGATAGCCTTTGGACTGATTCTGATGGGAAAAGAGAAAAGAAGGATAGGTACGCTTATGCTTTTATCTCTCGGTCTTGAGGCGTCCGTATGTAATCTTGTAATAAAACCAACTGTTGCAAGGGTACGACCCAATGACGCCCATGGACTTGAAATTACCATTGACAGGCCGACGGATTATTCTTTTCCTTCAGGACATACTGCCGCAGCCTTTGCGGCTGCGGCAAGCATGTATATGTCTAAAAAGAAGCCGGGAATCTGGATGTTTTATTTTGCAATTGTAACGGGTTTTTCAAGAATATATCTTCTTGTACACTATCCGATAGACGTTATAGCAGGCGCGGTTCTCGGCGTAGTTTCCGCTTTTACAGTGAACCGTATAGGAAATAAAAAATATAAAAAAGTAAAAGGATAATTATGTAGAATTATATTGTATTTGGAATTTAATAGTGTTACAATTCTTCTGTTGCGTTTTAGGGAGGTATTAATTATGGAACGGAAGACAATGGATAACCCGATGGGGTATGAGCCTGTCGGTAAGCTGCTTAAGAAGTTCGCTGTACCTTCGGTTACAGCGATGTTGGTTAACTCGATATACAATATTGTTGACCAGATATTTATCGGACAGGGCGTAGGGTATCTCGGAAACGCCGCTACAACGGTGGCTTTGCCTATTACTACTATTGCTCTTGCCGTAGCCATGCTTATAGGGGCAGGAGGAAACGCCTTTGCGGCAATAAAACTCGGTGAACAGAAAAAAGACGTTGCCGAAAGAACTTTGGGAACGGTATTTTTTACTATGATTATTATAGGTATATTGATGGCTGTTTTCGGACTTATTTTTCTTGTACCTATGCTTAATCTTTTCGGAGCTACGGAAAATAACCTGCAATATGCTATTGATTACGCTTCTATTATTCTTATAGGCATACCGTTTGTGCTTTGCGGAGTCGGAGGATCAAACTTTGCAAGAACCGACGGAAGTCCTAAAATAGCCATGGTCAGCATGGTTGTCGGAGCGGTTATGAATACTATATTGGATCCCATATTTATTTTTGTATTCCACTGGGGTGTAAAAGGTGCGGCTGTTGCAACGATTATGGGGCAGATAGCAACGGCGATAATAATAATGAGATATTTTGTTAAGAGCGGAAATATGAGATTTAAAAAGGAATATCTCAGGTTTGATTTCCCCTTGCTGAAGGCATCTATAGCGCTTGGCGTATCAAGCTGTATAACACAGGTATCTTCGGTGTTTTTGCAGATAGTACTTAATAATTCCCTTGTCAAATACGGAAATATGACTGATGTAGGCGGAGACATTGCTCTCAGCGCCATGGGAATAGTAATGAAGGTCAGCATGATACTTATTGCAATAAATATAGGAACAGGAACAGGT
>URLB01000171.1 GCA_900548595.1 uncultured Eubacteriales bacterium | reverse complement strand
CGCCGTAAACGGAGGGGACGCAAATACAGAGAACCTGGACTTTGTAGACAGCGACACAAGATTTAACCTTGTATCAAACAGCGTTGTTCTTATAACTCCCGAAGGAAACCCGGCAGGCATAGAAAGCTTCGAAGACGTGGGAACCGACAAAGTAAAACTTATTGCTTTGGGAAATTCCGATGTGCCCGTAGGACAGTATTCCGAAGAAATATTTACTTATATGGATTTGTGGGACAAAATGAACGAAGAAAATAAAATAACATTCGGAACAAATGTAAGAGAAGTGTTGGCGCAGGTTGAAGAAGGAAGCGTTGACTGCGGAGTTGTATACAGCACTGACGTGGCAATCAGCGATAAGGTTGGGGTCGTTGCTTCGGCGCCTGAAAACAGTCATAAAGAAATTACATATCCTGCGGCAGTTCTTAAAACATCTGATAATGCCGAAGAAGCAAAGAAGTTTACAGAATATCTCAAAACAGACGAATGTACAGAAGTTTTCGAAAAAGCAGGATTTGTTGTGAATAAATAAATGAGGTGCCTTTATGGACTGGTTTCCGCTTTATAATTCCGTAAGAATAGCAGGAATAGCAACGGTAATAACATTTTTCGCAGGCATATTATGCGCCTATTACATAGCGAAACTTCCGAATATATTAAAAGGCATAGTAGATTGTATTCTTACTCTGCCTCTTGTTATGCCGCCAACGGTTATAGGTTTTTTTATACTTAAAACGATTGGTATAAACGGACCTGTCGGAAAATTTATATACAATATTGCAGGCGAGAAAATAACGATGACATGGTTTGCTTCGGTAATTGCGGTTGTTATAGTTACTTTTCCGCTTATGTACAGGACGGCAAGAAGTTCATTTGAAGCGTTTGATAAAAATTTGATATATGCCGGTCAGACATTAGGACTTTCCGATACGTTTATATTTTGGAAAATATTTTTACCCGGTTGTAAAAACGGACTTTTGGCGGGGGTAATACTTTCGTTTGCAAGGGGACTGGGAGAGTACGGCGCCACAAGTATGGTTTCGGGATATACTCCGGGCAGGACGGCAACGATAGCGACTACCGTATATCAGATGTGGAGAGAGGGAAACGATATAGGCGCGTACAAATGGGTAATCGTAAACGTAATTATCTCTATTATAGCGCTTATTGCCCTGAATATGTTTGAAAATAGAGCTAAATCGGGGAGGAAAGCGTAATGGAACTTATAGTCAGAATAAAAAAGAGACTCCACCAGTTTACCCTTAACGCCGATATAGAAACAAAATCTTCCATAGCTCTGCTCGGTGCGTCGGGCAGCGGAAAAAGCATGACTCTTAAATGTATAGCGGGAATAGAAAAACCCGACAGCGGCGTTATAATATTAAACGGAAGAACATTATACGATTCCGAAAAAGGAATTGATTTACCTCCGCAAAAAAGAAAAATAGGCTACCTTTTCCAAAACTACGCACTGTTTCCCAATATGACCGTCAGGCAGAATATAGAGGTTGCGGCAAAAGAAAAAAATAATGTTGATAAGCTGATTTCCGACTTTTATCTCAACAGTATAGCAAACAAGTATCCCGATGAAATATCGGGAGGACAGCAGCAAAGAACCGCATTGGCAAGGATAATAGCGTCTAAGCCCGAAGCGATACTGCTTGACGAGCCGTTTTCAGCCATTGACAGCTATTTGAAATGGAAACTGGAAATGACTGTCTCGGATACAATAAAAAATTTCGGCGGTCTGAGTATAATGGGTATACACGACAGAAACGAAGCATACCGTAACTGCGGCGGAATATGCATAATAAACGACGGCAGAACGGAAAAAATACTTAATACAAAAGAATTTATGGAATGCCCGAAAACGGTCGGAGCGGCAAGAATATCGGGATGTAAAAATATATATAGGTTTGAAAAAACTCAAAAAGAAAATGTGATTTTTGTTCCGTCTCTGAATATATATTTAAAGACGGACGAAATTATAAGAGAAAAATGCGGATATGTCGGCTTGAGAGCGCACTATTTCCGTTTTGACGGAGGAGAAAACGAGATAGTGTGTGAAACGGAAAGGGTTATAGAAGACGTATTCTCGACTATAATAATGTTAAAGCCGGTTAATTGCAAGTTTGATTCCGAACTTATAAGGATTGAAACCGATAAAAAGAAAGCTGCGGAACTGATATCAAATAAACTTATTAAAATTTATATTGAACCGAAAAATGTTCTGCTGTTGGAATAAAGGAGGATTTTTATGTATACGGCTGCTGTTATAACTGTCAGCGATAGAAGTTACAGAGGCGAAAGAGAGGATATGAGCGGCCCTGTTGTTAAGGAAATGCTGGAGAATGACGGATATAAAGTTGTATTATGCGATATTGTACCCGATGAAAAAGAAAAAATTGCGGAAGCGCTTGTAAAGGCAACGTCAATGGACATAGCGCTTGTTGTTACAACAGGCGGAACGGGATTTGCGCCGAGAGACGTTACGCCGGAGGCTACGCTTGCCGTATGTGAAAAGCAGGTGCCGGGTATACCCGAAGCCATGAGAATGATAACAATGAAATATACAGATAGATCCATTCTTTCACGCGCTGCGGCAGGTATAAGAAAAAGGTCGCTAATTATAAATCTGCCCGGAAGTCCGAAGGCGGCAAAAGAAAATTTTGAGGCTGTCAGCTCTCCTATAAAGCATGGACTTAAAATGCTGAGGGATAAGCCTATTG
>URLB01000170.1 GCA_900548595.1 uncultured Eubacteriales bacterium | reverse complement strand
CCAGAATCAAATATGGGAAATGCAGTAGGATGTTCACCATTTTTGGAAATGTTCGCTAAAGGAATAAATATAGGAATAGGAACAGGTGCGCAGCCTATTTTGGGATATAATAAAGGCGCAGGTAACTATTCGAGAATACAGAAAACATACATACTCGCCGCGGTAGTTTCAACAATTGTATCCGTAGCGGGCTGGGTTGTATGTGTGGCTTTCCCTCAGTATATTATTGCCATATTCGGTAATGAAAACGCACAGTTTACAAGCTTTGCGGTAATGTGCCTTAGGATTTATATGTTCGGAATATTTACGTCCGGATTCCAAATGGTAACTACAAGTTACTTCCAGGCTACAGGACAGGCTCTGAAAGCTTCGGTGCTTTCAATGCTCAGACAGCTTATAGTTCTTATACCGCTTATACTTGTACTTCCTTTGTTTATGGGGCTTAACGGAATTATATATTCGGGGCCTATAGCGGATTTTGTCTCAGCCGCTATAATTTTAGTATTTGCCGTAATAGAAATAAAGAAACTGAACATAAAAGTTGCGGAGGAAAAAGGAAGCTTAACGGCATGATGTAAGACATTATGTGATTAGATTAAGAATAAAATATATAAATTTGTATAAAAGCACTCTAAAGGCATCTTTAGGGTGCTTTATTTTGGGTATTTTAGTTGAAATAGGAACTGTTTGATGATTAAATATATTGCATTGATTAGTTAAAAATGTTATTATAATAAAGGATTTAGCTATAAGCTAATGGGGAATAATTTTATATTTCACAAGGAGGAAATTAAGCATGGCAGATTTCAGTTTTAAATACGGCGATGGACATATGGACTTTTCATTCCCGGATGAGGATATTATTAAGGTTATAGAGCCGGCACACGTTACCATTCCGGAAGGAACAGAAGAAGAAAAAATAGCAGAGGCTATAAATAACCCTCTTGGCACAGGAAAGCTTGAAGAAATAATAAAACCTACAGATACAGTATGTATACTTGTTCCCGATATGACAAGACAGTGGGGAAGACCTGCTCAGATTATGTCTGTTCTTGTTCCCATGCTTGAAAAAATCGGTGTAAAAGATGAAAATATGCTCATAGTTTCGGCTACGGGTACTCATAAAGCACAGACTCCCGAGGAACATGCGCTTATAGTAGGACAGGATATATATGACAGAATAAAGATGGTTGACCATAACTGTGATGAAAATCTCCAGCTTGTCGGCACATCATTCAGAGGAAACGAAATTTGGGTAAACAAAACTGCTATGATAAGAAAATTATAATCGGTTCTACAGTATTCCACTTCCTCGCAGGTTTCGGCGGTTCAAGAAAATATGTTCTTCCCGGCATTGCAGGAAGAGATACGATTATGAGCAACCACTCACAGTATTTTGCAGAAGGCGGAGTAGGAAGCGGACAGAATCCTCTTGTATCTCCCGGAAGATATGAGGATAACCCTATCAACCGCGAAATGTTTGAAGCTGCTGAATTTGCGGGTATTGACTTCAACATTACAGGCGTTATCGGCCCCGATAAGAAAATTGCATTCTGCTATGCGGGAGATATTCACAAGAGCCATGAGGCTGCTGTTGAAAAATGCCGTTTATTCGACGGAGCCGTTGTTGATGAACCCGGAGATATGGTAATAGCGTCAGGTATGGGATTCCCTAAGGATATCAATCTTTACCAGACAGCTGCAAAACCTATGAATAACGCTGTAGGAGTACTTAAAAAAGACCCTAACTCGGTTATGATAGTTGCTTCTGAATGCCGTGAAGGAGTAGGAAGCTCAGATACAGATAGAATGTTACATGACTTTGACAATGCGCATGACCGTGAAGTATATACAAGAGAAAACTATACAATAGGACTTAACGTTGCTTACTTCTTTACACAGTACGCAGAAGATTTCCATGTAATTCTTGTATCGTCTCTTGACCCTGATCTTTTCAAGAAGACAAAGGTTCATACAGCAAAAGATATTACAGAAGCTATAGAGCTTGCTAAAAAACTTACAGGAAAAGAACACTTTAAAGCATATATTATGCCTTATGCGGCAAGTACATGTGGTACAGTGAAACATTGATATAAAAATATAAAGGCAGGCGTTTAAATACGTCTGCTTTTTAACCAGCAATTATATTGACAAGTAAATTGTCAAATTGTATTATTGAAAATAATTTAAAAATTATTTTATATTATTGGTGGATTATTAATGGAGGAGGAAGTACGACAATGGCAAAATATACGTTTGCATATGGCAATGGCACAGTTGACTTTGATTATCCCGAAGAAGAAGTAATCAAAGTCCTTGAACCTGCTGAACTTGAAAAATCAACAAAAACAGAAGAGGAAATAATAAGAGAAGCTATAGAAAATCCTATCGGCTCTCCGAAACTCGAGGAAATTATTAAACCGGGACAGTCGGTATGTATTGTTGTTCCCGACGTTACAAGACTTTGGGCAAGACCTTCCGTAATTGTCCACATTCTTGTTGAAAAGCTTGAGAAAATCGGCGTAAAAGATGAAGATATACTCTTTATTTCAGGCGTCGGCACACACAGACTTCAGGAAGAAGAAGATTTCGAAAACCTTATCGGAAAAGACTACTGCGCAAGATTTAAACATCAGAACCACTATTGCGACAGCGATGATTTCGTAACATGCGGAACAACATCAAGAGGCAATGTAGTTGAACTTAATAAATTTGCTATGGAATGCGACCACAGAATACTTGTAG
>URLB01000169.1 GCA_900548595.1 uncultured Eubacteriales bacterium | reverse complement strand
ATAAAGTTTTTATTGAATATTCGGCAGAAACAATATACAATGTAAGATGAGCATTTTAAGAATGAATTACTATGTTTGTTTTTAATGATTATAAAAATATGTTTACATATATGGGATAATATTTAGGAGGATAACAATGGCCGGAATAGAATTTGACATGAATAACACTAATGTTGCACAAATAAAAGTAGTAGGCGTAGGCGGCGGCGGAAACAATGCTGTTGACAGAATGATTGCGGATAACATGACAGGAGTAGATTTTATCTCCATTAATACAGATAAACAGCAGCTGGACCGTTCACTTGCACAGACAAAAATTCAGATAGGCGAAAAGCTTACAAGAGGTCTTGGCGCAGGCGGTAATCCTGAGGTTGGCGAAAAGAGCGTTGACGAAACAAAAGAAGAAATTTCAAACGCTTTTAAAGATGCCGATATGGTATTTGTTACTGCCGGTATGGGAGGCGGAACAGGAACAGGCGCAGCTCCTAAGGTTGCAGGAATAGCAAAGGGAATGGGAAAATTAACTGTAGGCGTTGTTACAAAGCCTTTCCTTTTCGAGGGAAAAAAGAGAATGTCAAATGCCGAGAAAGGTATTGCCGAACTTAAGAAAAACGTAGATACTCTTGTAATAATTCCAAATCAGAAGCTTTTAAGCATTATTGATAAAAAGACTACTATGGTTGAAGCTTTCAGAAAAGCAGACGAAATATTAAGACAGGGTGTTTCCGGTATAACAGACCTTATTGCAAGTCCCGGTATTATTAACCTTGACTTTGCCGATGTAAGAACAATTATGTCGGATAAGGGCGTTGCTCATATGGGAATAGGTGTAGGAACAGGTGAGAATAAGGCTGAAATGGCAGCAAAAGCAGCTATATCCAGTCCTCTTCTTGAAACTACTATTTCCGGCGCTAAGTATGTGCTTATCAACATCTGTGGCGATTCAAATCTCGGACTTCTTGAAGCGGGAGAGGCAGCAAGCCTTATTTCCGAAGCTATCGACCCTAATGCCGAGATTATATTCGGTACTACTCTTAACGAGGAGCTTGATGATAAAGTAATAGTTACGGTTATAGCTACAGGCCTTGATTCAAACGGAATAGTTAACGAAAGCCTTGCAAAAAAAGAAGAGCCTGCGGTTGAGGAAAAGCCTGCTGAAGAAAAGAAATCCGAAACAGAAGAAAAAGCCGCAAGCCAGCCCGATGTTGTCTCATATATAGACAATGACGGTGAAAAAGTTGATCTTGATATAGAAATTCCAAGCTTCCTCAGACGTAAAAAATTGTAATTATTTGACAGAACTTTTTGGCTGCTCTTTAATTTTTAAGAGCAGCTTGTTTTATAAGGAGGGAATTATATGAAGTATTTAATAGTCGGATCAGGCGGAACGGGCGCCGCAATAGGAGCATTTCTTGCAAATACGGGTAAAGACGTAACCTTTATGGCAAGGGGCGCTCATCTGGAGGCGATGAAGAAAAACGGACTTGTTTTGGATTCTGTATTGAAGGGCAAAATCCAATTGAATAACGTAAAGGCATACGAAGGAAAGGATATACATGAAAAGTATGACGTTATATTTGTATGTGTAAAAAGTTATTCGCTTAAAGAGGTTTTGCATGTAATTAAGAACGCTTCTAACAAGGATACTGTTATAATACCTATACTTAATATGTTTAAAACAGGTGAGAAAATAAAAAAAGAACTTCCGGAAGTTAAAGTTTTGGAAGGATGTATTTATATAAGCGCCTATATAGATAACCCGGGCAACGTTGTACATGCCGGAGAAGTTTTTAAAGTTTTATTCGGAAATCCGTATAATGAAAACGTAAAAAACGGAATAATGGAGCAGATAGAAAATGATTTAAAGGAAGCCGGAATTACAGCGGCTATTTCCGATGATATATTGAGAGATACATTTAAAAAGTTTTCGTTTATTTCGGCTTTTGCTTCCGCAGGCGCATATTTTGATACGGCTGCCGGGGCAATACACAGGGAAGGCGAAGAAAGAGAATTTTATAAATCACTTGTGCGAGAGATAATAGCTGTCGGAAAGGCTATGGGAATTAATATGAGTCCGAGTCTTTATGAAGAGGACATGCAGACGATAGATTCATTCGGAGACGATATAAAAACATCTTTGCAAAGAGACCTTGAAGCAGGAAAAAATTCCGAGATAGACATGCTTGTGTTTGAGGTTGTTCGTCTCGGAAAACAATACGGCGTGCCGACGCCATGTTATGAAAAAACGGCGGCTAAATTCTCTTAAAATTATTTTTAGATTTATAAAAATATATGGTGAAATTAAATTTACTATGATATACTTGTTCTATTAAATTGTGTAGTTTGAGGTGAACGGCAGATGGCTGAAAAAAATCATGTACAGGTTATGATAGAGGGAAAACTTATGACTTTGGTAGGTACCGAAAGTCCTGAGTATATGAAAAGCGTAGCCGAGCACATAGAAGAAAAAAATAAGGAAATACGTTCAGGAGAGAACGGCAGAAAAATGAACGTTGCCATGGCCTCCATACTCACTTCCATTAACGTAGCCGACGATTATTTTAAAGAGAAAAGCAAAAGAGAGAATATACAAACGGAATTTGAAATTTTGAAAGAAAAATTGTCGGAAACAGAATCAGAACTGGAAGAGGCAAGAAAGGAAATAGAACAGCTTAACCGGGATATTTATATTTTAAAGGACGATATGAATATGCTTGCCGAAGAAAAGGCGCAGGTTGAGGATCAGCTTG
>URLB01000168.1 GCA_900548595.1 uncultured Eubacteriales bacterium | reverse complement strand
TACATTTCCATCGGCTTCATCAAGAACTGAGGCGTTTTCCGAATCGGGAGATTGGGGCTCTTCTTCTATAAGTTCGAATATTCTGGCAGCGCACGCCAAAGCATTTTGAAGTTCTGTTACGACTCCCGATATTTCGTTGAAAGGTTTTGTATACTGGTTTGCATAGCTTAAAAATGCCGAAAGCTGCCCGACGCTGAGTCTGCCTCCTATAACCGAAAACGCTCCTACTATGCCGACGCTTGTATAAACAAGACTGTTTACAAATCTTGTGGACGGATTTGTAATAGACGAGAAAAATGTAGCTTTCATTGAAGCGTCTCCGAGACGTCTGTTTATTTCATCAAATTTATTTATATTTTTTTCTTCCTGTCCGAATGCCTGGACTACTTTCTGATTTGCAATCATTTCATCTATGAAAGACGTTTCTTCGCCCCTTGTTTCCGATTGGAGGCGGAACATACTATATGTTCTTTTTGCAATGAAAGCCGCCACAAACAGAGATATCGGGGTTACAAGAAGAACAACGAGACTTATCGTTATGTTTTCCCGGAACATAAAGAACAAAGTTCCGACTATTGTGAGAACGCCGGTAAAAAGTTGTGTAAATCCCATTAAAAGGCCGTCGGCAAACTGATCAACATCGGCTATTACACGGCTTACAAGGTCTCCTGCCGAATTATTGTCTATATATTTCAGAGGAAGTATCTCTATTTTCTTAAAGGCTTCGTCCCTTATATCTTTTGTAACGTCGTAAGTTATATGGTTGTTCAGTATATTCATTATCCATTGGCATAAAGCCGTTATCCCTACGATACACGCCATTTTTATAAGAATAGCTTTTATGGAACCGAAATCGACTTTTCCGGGTTCCAGAATATAATCGATAGCGTCTCCTGTTAAAAGAGGAAAATAAAGAGTAAGCGCAACCGTAACGGCAGCCATGGCAAGAGACAAAATAACCAACGGCATATACGGCTTTATACGAAGCAGTACTTTCTTAAAAGTTTTTTTCTGAAATGAATTTTTTTTATCCATACTTAATTTTCCTCCTTTCTGTTTTTGTTAAACTGAGAATAATATATTTCCCGATAAACTTCGCAGTTTTGCAAAAGACTGTTATGGCTGCCTATGCCTACTATTTTACCATCGTCCAGAACTATGATTTTATCGGCGAACTGTATTGATGAAGCTCTTTGAGATACAATAAATACGGTAGGATTGTAATCAAGATTTCGTATAGCTTTTCTTAATGCCGCGTCGGTAGCGAAGTCAAGAGCGGAAACGCTGTCGTCCAATATAAGTATTTGCGGTTTTCTTACAAGGGCTCGGGCTATTGTTAGTCTCTGTTTTTGCCCTCCGGAAAAATTTTTACCTCCGGGCGCCACTTCCGCGTCAATATTATTTTCTTTAGAACTTATTATATTTAAAGCCTGGGCTGATTCAAGGGCGTCATAAAGTTCCTTGTCGGAGGCGTTTTCATTTCCCCAAAGCAGATTTTCCCGTATAGTACCTTTAAAGAGAACGGTTTTTTGGGTAACGACTCCTATTTTACTTCTTAGTGACTTGACGGAATATTTATTTATATTTATACCGTTTAACAAAATTTCTCCGGAAGAGACGTCATAAAATCTCGGGATTAGATTTATCAGAGAAGTTTTTCCCGATCCCGTTCCGCCTATTATACCGATAGTCTCGCCTTTGTTTACCGAAAAATCAATATCCGTCAATGACTCCTGAGATGAATTTTTATATTTTAAATTTACATGTTTAAATTCCAAAATGTTATCGGACGGAGTATCGGATACTTCAATGGGATTTTCGTCCTCCTTAAGACTTGATTCTATTTCAAATATGCCCTGCACACGGTTTCCGCAGGCGATAGCTTTATTTATAAGTATTATAAGGTTTGCCAGCTTGATAAGTTCGACAAGTATCTGCGACATATAGTTTACAAGGGCAACAACTTCGCCTTGGGTTATAATACCGCTGTTTACCTGTATTCCGCCTATCCATACAACGGCAACTATTGATATATTTACAATTATATATGTTAAAGGGTTCATCAAAGACGAGATACGGCCCACAAACATTTGAAGTTTGGCAAGAGAAGAATTTGTATCTTCGAATCGTTGAATTTCCGAATCCTCTTTGTGAAATGCTCTTATTACTCTAGCGCCTGTCAGGTTCTCCCTTGTTATTCCCAGAACTTTATCAAGGTTCGACTGGACTTTTTTATAAAGAGGTATACTGACATACATAATACCGAATACGATAACAGAAAGAAGCGGTATAGCAACAACAAAAACGAGAGCGGCTTTGAAATCTATTGTAAAAGCCATAATCATTGCTCCGAAAACAATAAAAGGAGAACGCATAAACAGACGAAGAAACATGTTTACTCCGTTTTGCAGCTGATTTATATCGCTTGTCATTCTCGTTATTAAAGTTGAAGTGCCTATTGTATCCATTTCGGTGAACGATAGGGATTGAATATGCTTAAACAGAGAATGTCGAAGTTTTTCAGCAAAACCGCAGGCGGCTTTTGCTGAAAAATACTGTGCGGTTATGGAACATGTAAGACCTATTATCCCCAGGGCGACAAGTATCATGCACATCTTAATGATGTACGGTTTATCGGAATTTGCTATTCCTATGTCTATTACTTTTGCCATAACAATAGGTATAAAAAGTTCAAACAAGGCTTCCAACATTTTAAAAAGTGGAGCAAGAACGGATTCTTTTTTATAGTCCTTCAGATAGATAAGAATTTTTCTCATTTTATTTTAACGCCTCTTTTCCCGGTACTT
>URLB01000167.1 GCA_900548595.1 uncultured Eubacteriales bacterium | reverse complement strand
TTATTATATCTGACGCACTTACGGTCATTGAAATAAAACGCCTTAAATGCTATACTGATATAACTAATTGCAAAGGAATAATAATTATGACGGACAAGACTTATATTTCAAACGATTTTTTAAATAAATACATGGCTTCCGCACCGACGGCATATATTATGGTCTATTTATGCGCTCAAAAGTTTTTACAGGAGGGCAAAGTATCTTTTACCGACTATGAACTTGCAAAATGTCTGAATATGACCGAAAGTGATGTAAAAAGAGCCTTGGAATACTGGGACAGCAACGGGGAAAAGATTATGCGTAAAAGTACGCCCGTAACGCACATACCGTCTGCCGCCCCCGAATATTCCGCCGACGAAATAAATTATTATATAAACCACAATTCCGATTTCCGTTCACTGTTGAACAGCGCACAAAGCTATATGGGGAAACTGCTGTCAAGGTCGGAAATAAGCACGCTGTACAGTCTGCATGACTGGCTGAGACTTCCGTTGGAGGTAATAGAAATACTGTTGGCATATTGCTGTGAAAACGGACACAGAAGTATGAGGTATATCGAAAAGGTTGCCATAACATGGGCTGATGACGGCGTTAAAGACGCAGCCTCGGCACTGGAACATATTAAGGACTATAATCAGGTTTATATGCGTATTATGAGGGCGTTGGGAATAGGCGGCAAAACCCCCGTGGCACGTCAAAAGGAATATATGAAAAAATGGTCGGAAACAATGCCGCTTGACTTGATATTATACGGCTGTGAAAAAACCGCCCTTGTCGTTACAAACGGAAATCCGTTTCCGTATGCCGATAAAATATTTTCAAATTGGCAGAAGCAGGGTGTCAATACATTGGAAAAGGCAAAGGAAGCCGATTTGAAATTTGCGGAAAGCAGAGGGGTAAAAACGCAGAAAGCCGCACCTAAAAAGGATAAGTTCAACTATGAACAAAGAAATTGGGACTTCGACGAATTGGAAAGGCTGAAACGTGAGGAGCTTAGAAGAAATCTGGAGGAATAAGCTATGGGTATTAAAAGTGATATATACAGATCGGCTTTGAGGGACTATGACGCAATAAAATCCGCTTCGGAAGCAGTCAGACGGGAAATGAAAAACAAAGTTTACAGCGCAAACCCCAGACTGGAAGAAATAGACAGGGAGATGAACGGCGCAGGCGTAGCCGCCGCAAAAAAAATAATTAAAAATCCGAAAGATAAGGATAAAATAAAATTTGAACTGAATGAAAAGCTTTACGAACTGCAAACGGAAAAAGATATGATATATTCCGAACTGGGTATTACGGAGGAATACTTCGACAGCGCATATAAATGCCCGAAATGCAAAGATACGGGAATGGCAGACGGCGAGGAATGTCAGTGTTTCCGCCAGTATCTTATACAAAAGGCATACGGCAGGTCGCTTCTTAACGAGCTTTCGGCTGATGAAAGTTTCGACACGTTCAATTTGGATTATTATTCCAAAACCGAAAAGGACAGACACGGTATATCGCCATACGAAAATATGAGACTGATATATAGTATATGTTTCAGATTTGCGGAGAAGTTCGGGAACGAATATAAAAATCTGCTTATTATGGGGAAAACGGGTCTGGGTAAAACTTTTTTATGCAATTCCATTTCGAGGAGAGTACTTGACAGGGGATATACGGTCATATATATTTCGTCGGGACGATTGTTTAAAACATTGCAGGACGAGCAGTTTAACCGCATGGAGGAAGAGGAATACAGTTCGTTTTACGACGATATACTTAATGTCGACCTCCTTGTAATAGACGATTTGGGTACGGAGTTTGCCACAAGCCTTGTCAGCTCGCAGATTTTTAACATAATAAACGAGCGAATGGTAAACAGCAGGTCTACTATCATATCTACAAATTTAACGCCCGACAGGATAAAGGAGCAGTATTCGGACAGGGTGCTTTCCAGACTGACCGACGAGTTTGAGTTTTTAACATTGACGGGCGACGACATAAGAATAAAAAAGAGATTTATGAGTTGAAATTTAACTTAATTTAAAAGAATAAAAAAACGAAAAACCGCGGAGTATTTCAGCTGAATTACACAAACCGCGGTTTTATTACAACTATGTTACAAGATAGATTTTCCTCTTGCAATAAATAAGGTTTCTGTTATAATTCTATTTGCAAATGCGGATTTTAGGCAGTAGTATGCACTTTTGGAACAGTTCCGTAGTGTCTGAGGCACCCCGACATTACCACAGTATTACAGTATTGTTACAGATTATGCATTTCCATTGACTTTAAAACCGGCAATTGTTACAATTCATTTTGTAAAGGGGAAAACCCCTTATGTAAAACGTAAACGGGGAGAACCCCAAAAATTTAAAAGGAGGACAACAAAATGAAGAAGAAATTAGCTTTATTAATGGCTGCGATCATGACTGTTGCAATGGTTCCCATGACAGCATTCGCATCCACAAAGTTAACAGCTGTTGACGAAATCTCAACTGCAGCTGGCGACGACCACGAGTTCACATCAACAGTAGAACTTAGCAAAAACGACGACCAGGTTGACGTTACAAATGTTTACGACAAAGACGGAGTAAAAGTATTTGACGTTCAGCTTAAGCTTACAAACGGTAAGTTTGCTAAGAATGATGACGACGAATATGTAATGAACGAGAAGGGCAAATTCCCTAACAAGAAGGGTGTTGTAGCTGTTGACGTTAAGAATGATACAACAGCAACTGTTTCTTTAAACGCAGACATTTTTAACAAAAACAACAATAACGGTAACAATGCTGGATTAAAAGAAGCATGTGTACTTGATATCGTAGCTTACGCTGTAGAAACAGGCGATGTAGTTGCTACATTCACATCAAACGTTACACAGTTCAAGAAGGCTTCAGAAGTAATCGCTACAGCTT
>URLB01000166.1 GCA_900548595.1 uncultured Eubacteriales bacterium | reverse complement strand
CCAAGAGCATGCCCAATCCCGAACTGCATTGGGAAAAGACAGCGCAGGTGTAAAGTATTTGTCCCAATGCGGCATAGATAAAAGCAAGGCAGAGGATTTGATAGCGGGCGCCTTGGTTTCGGCTGCTGCCGAGTTGGCGGAAAAAACGGTAAAGGTTAAAACAAAAGACGCCAACGCCCATGACCGAAAACTGGATAGAATATTTACCGGCAGGTTTACCGGATTTCCCGTAATGGCGATTATGTTGGCTATTATATTTTGGATTACGATAACAGGGGCTAACTTTCCATCGAAAATGCTCAGTGAATTTCTTTTCGGGTTGGAGGACGATTTGCAGGCAATACTGCTTGCCGTACACTTGCCCGAAACTATTGTAAATATGCTTGTTTTCGGAATGTATAAGGTTTTAGCGTGGGTAGTTTCCGTTATGCTGCCTCCTATGGCAATATTCTTTCCGCTGTTTACTATATTGGAAGATTCGGGATATCTGCCGAGGGTTGCATTTAATCTTGATAAGTGTTTTAAAAAATGTAAAGCCTGCGGTAAACAGGCGCTTACTATGTGCATAGTGCGTATAATTTTGTAAAATCAAATCCTCCAAGCAACAGACACTTGCTGACCGTCCACGTTGACAGCTTGTATTAAACTGCTTACAAGAAGCCTTTGGGTTTCTATAGGAGATATATCAAATAATTCTGAAAATGAAGCAAGAGAAGCCTTGAATGCTTCAATGGAGGTTGAACTGTTACCTGTTGAAGTTTCAAGTTGTTTCTGAATTATCCCCTTTTCCACATCAATATTGTGAATTCTTGTGGATAACAATTCCATAGGGATATTACCGAGTTGGTATAAGTCTAATAAGTTCTCCATTTGTCTTTCAAGTTCTCTTAGCCGTTTTTCAAGCTTTTTTCTGTCATACGGAGTATTATTTTGTTTCGCTTTAGAGGCAAGCTTGTTGATAAGCTGCGGTTTTTTAATCAGATTGTATATTTCTGATAATACGAGCTTATCAAGTTCTTCGATTTTCCAGTTGTCATTTTTACAGTTAGGATCTACAATGAATTGCTTACTGCTTTTTGACCTGGAATAGCATTTATAATATCCGTGATTTGCACTGTATCTGGCACCGCAGCGAGCGCAATAAACAAGACTGCTTAATAGATAGTTTGCACGGAAGGGCGTTTTCTGTGCTGATGTTTTTGCGTTTTCTCTATCGGGAGAGTTAAGAAGTTTTTGCGCTGCTTCAAACGTATCGGCAGCAATTATAGGTTCATGATTTCCGTCATATTCGTTTTTGGCAAACTTAACCTTGCCTATGTAAATGACATTGGATAGTATGTTAGATACCTTCCTTGCGCTCCAACCTTTACCGTTTATATTCTCCATTTCCCTGCAAATGGCGTTAATGCTTTTCCCGGAAAGAAACATGGAATACACTTTTTTGACGTTCTCGGCTTCGGTATAGTTAATAACAAGGTCTCCGTTTTCATAAGTGTAACCGTATGGGGCATTGCCACCGCCATGAAAATATCCTGCCTTACATCTTCCTATACGTCCCATTGTAAATCGTTCTGTTATCTGGTCTTTTTCAAGTTGAGCGAATACAGACAACATTCCGATCATGGCTTTTCCGAAAGGTGTAGATGTGTCGAAGTTTTCGTTTATGGAAATAAAATCAACATCATGAGCGAGAAATTCATCTTCAATCAGCGTTAGGGTGTCCTTTTGACTTCTGGAAAGTCTGTCAAGCTTGTATACCAATACGGCGTCAACATTTACCGTTTTAATATCAGCTAACATCTGTTTCAATGCAGGTCTGTCAATGTTTCCGCCCGAATAGCCGCCGTCTGTATATATTTTAAGAAGAACCATATCCTTTGCTGCACAATATGATTTAAGTCGTGAAATCTGTTCCTCGATACTGTAGTTTTCAAGCTGATTTTCGGTTGAAACACGAACATATCCGAATACCAGAGTTTTTTGGGACATATAAAGACCTCCTTTATTTTAAAATATATAGAAAAATGAGCGGTCATATGATATACTTAAATTGTTCGTAGTATTCATATACCGCATAACCTTTTTTCCCCTGTGTTGGTTGCACAGGGGATTTTATTATTTAGACTTTAGCTTCGATTTTAGCTATTAATGCTTCCTGCAATACCTGAGAAAAATTAACTCCCAATGCTGTTGCTTCTTCGTTTAGCCACTCCGGAATAGTCAAAGTTTTTTTAACAGCTTTTGAATTTGTACGTTTTTTATATGACAATAAGTCAAATTCTATTACCATTAAAAATCCATCATCTACTGTTAAATTTTCGGGAGATGAAGGGGAAGGAAGAACTTCTTTAGAGTTCATTCTGTCTGTAATACATAATCCAAGAGCATCAACAGCCATTTCATAAGCTTGCTCAATATTATCTCCCTCTGTTAAACATTCCGGTATATCGGGGAAAGATACCCAAAAACCGCCTTCATCAGCTATATGGAATATTGCAGGATAAAATAATTTATTCATATAAACAACCTCCTATAATGGGGCAGGACTTATTTAAGTCCTGCCTGTTTTAATATAGCCTGCTCCAATCCTTTTTTTAAGGATTTGGAATGATAAGGAACTGTTGTCTGTTTTCCTGTCTCTTCGTTTCTCATTTTTATATGAGAACCATTTTGACTGATTTCGACAAAACCATTTTTTTTGAGAAGGCTAATCATTTCTCTTGGTGTCATTGGCATTTTATGTAGCTCCTTTCCTTATCATGGTTATATTATAACACGTGTTAGCACGTATGTCAATATATAATAAGTATTAATACGTATAAAATATTAACGATATTATTTTGAAGGATTTGTTTATAATGATTTATAAACAATTATCATATAATTTTTAGCATTATTATAATATACTATGTCTGTTTTTTATTGCATGAGAACAGTTTACAGACCCAGTAACTGTTTCTTTTTAGCGTTAAATTCCTCTTCGGTTATTATTCCCGAATCGAATAATTCTTTAAATTTTTTAATTTCGTCAGCCGCAGATAGACTTCCTTGCGACTGCGTTAAAGATTCGGCAGAATTGCAGATACGTTCTAATGTTGATAATACAATCTCGCTTGATTTTTTACCGATG
>URLB01000165.1 GCA_900548595.1 uncultured Eubacteriales bacterium | reverse complement strand
AACCTAAAAATACCACCGGAATCTTTTTAATTCTATCCGAAAACGTCATATTCTTAATTTTTCTATAAAAAAGAAAAAGAAAAATCAGTGCTCCTATTCCGTATACAGGACAGTATGGTCCTGTCAAAACTCCTCTGTCAGAATACCCCCAACGATATATAACAACCTCCAAAAATACCTCATATATCCATCCTATCACAGAATATATGACAAAAAGTAAAAAAATATCTATTAAAAAGGACTTTATATTTTTTGTCATTTTTTCATCTTGCTGTCGGTTTTATTTTGGAACTTTTCATCTTCAACAATAAATCTTTCATGCTCGCACTCGCCTATTATACCAACCTCATCACTTGCTGATATTTTAAACACAAGCTTTCTTCCTTCAATGGCAACTAATTCGCTTTCACATATAACCTTCATACCTATGGGCGTTGATGCGGAATGGCTTAGATTAAGCTTTGTTCCTACTGTACACTGACCTTTTTCTAAAAAATCGGCAACGCTTTTCCATGCTGTTTTTTCCATTAAGGCAGCCATTGCAGGCGTGGCAAATACTTTAAGTGTGCCGCTTTCCATAGCAATAGCGCTGTTATTTTCCGTTACCATCACTTCTTCTTTTCCTTTAATTCCTATTTCAAGCATTGTTTTTCCTCCATAATATTTAATTCAGAAAAAGCCCTAAACAAATCATGTCATATAAAGCTAAAATATTATCAGCTTTTGTCTGCATATACGGCATTATTCATCCAAGGCCTGTTTTATTTTATATTTAATTAGTTTTTACATTATTCATAAAGCGGATATTTCTTTGTGAGAGCGTCAACTCTTCTGATAGCTTCTTCTTTGAAACTTTCAAAGTCTTTAAGAGTTCCGGCTATTATAGCGGCAATTTCTCTCATATCTTCTTCTTTCATGCCTCTTGTTGTAACCGCAGGCGTTCCGAGACGAATACCGCTTGTTACAAAAGGTGAAGCAGGGTCGAAAGGTATAGTATTTTTATTGCATGTAATTCTTACTTCATCAAGAAGTTTTTCAGCGTCTTTTCCTGTTATATTTGCTTTTCTGAGGTCGACAAGCATAAGGTGGTTATCGGTTCCTCCCGAAACTATATCAAGTCCTTCTTCTATAAGTCCGTTTGCAAGAGCTTTTGCATTTTTTACAACCTGATTAATATACTCCTTATATTCCGGAGTAAGAGCCTCTTTAAAACAAACTGCCTTTGCCGCTATTATATGCATAAGAGGTCCGCCCTGTATTCCGGGGAATATAGCCTTGTCAATCTGTGCGGCATATTCCTGTTTGCACATAATCATACCGCCTCTGGGGCCTCTTAATGTCTTGTGTGTTGTTGTAGTAACAAAGTCTGCATAAGGAACAGGCGAAGGATGTATTCCGGCAGCCACAAGTCCCGCAATATGAGCTATATCTACCATAAGATAAGCCCCTACCTCTTTTGCTATTTCAGACATTTTCTTAAAATCTATAACCCTTGCGTAAGCGCTTGCTCCGGCTACAATCATTTTAGGTTTGCATTCTCTTGCGATTTTTGCAAATTCGTCGTAGTCAATATATCCTGTTTCATCTACTCCATAAGGAACTACGTTAAAATATTTTCCTGAAATATTTACAGGCGAACCATGTGTAAGATGACCGCCATGGCTTAAGTTCATTCCGAGAATTGTATCTCCGGGATTAAGCATTGCAAAGTATACCGCAATATTAGCCTGACTTCCGGAATGAGGCTGAACATTGGCATGATCACAGCCAAAAAGCTGTTTAGCTCTATCTCTGGCAAGATTTTCAACCACATCGACGTTTACACAACCACCATAATAACGTTTTCCCGGATATCCCTCAGCATATTTATTTGTGAGATGTGTGCCCATTGCGTCCATTACCGCCGGAGAAACGAAGTTTTCGGAAGCTATAAGCTCTATATTGTCTCTCTGACGTTTAAGCTCTGCCTCCATTGCAGCTGCTATTTCGGGATCTTCTGCGGCTATTCTTGAAAAGTCAAGTACATTCATGTCCATATGTCCTCCTTATAAATACATTATTCCACCTATAGTGTAATGTAATAAAAATTATATAACATAAATCCGCTGATGTCATCATTGATTTTAAAAAAAAATATTATTTGTAAAATTAGCATTTCATTATAAATAATTCTGTAAATTTTTTGTTGACTTTTCAATCAATAAGCTAAATAATAAATAGAAATGGAAAAACATTGTAAACAATATATGCACTTATGCAAACAGTTATCACAATATATTGTTTTTACTATTTAAAAAGGAGTGTATAAAATTGAATAACAGGGCAATCCTGGAGTTTGCCGTTACGGTCGGAGAACGTATGCTGGCAAACGGCTGCGGCACCCATAGAATTGAGGGACTTATCAAAAAAATACTCGGAAACTGTCATCTTAAAAACTATGAGATTTTTGTTACTACAACAGGTATAGTAGTTACAATTGATTCCGAAAACGACGGTGTTATAACAATGGTAAAGCAGGTTCCCAAAAAGAAAATGCATACGGAACATATTTCTCTCATAGAAGACGTTGTTAATTCTTTCATTGCCGGAGAATTAACGGCGCAGGAATCAATAAAAGAAATACATAATGTTGAGGCAAAGGCTACATATCCTTATTGGGTAACGATAATCGCATTCGGTATGGCAGGCGCTTTCAGAACGCTTATGTTTGGCGGTCAGATAATAGACGGCATATCCTCTCTTATAATAGGAATGTGTATGGGTATATTTGTTCAAGCTCTTAATTCAAATAATACGTTCACATTTCTCGTTAACTGTTGCGGAGGATTCGTTGTCGGTTTCATGTCAGTATTACTTATGCGGTTTGGTATAGGCTGTACTCTTGATAAGATTATTATAGGAACACTCATGCCTATAGCTCCCGGAGTTCCGTTTGTTCATTCTGTAAACGATATACTGCACGGAGATTATTCATCGGGAACTACAAGGGCGTACGAGGCGCTTCTTACAGCCGCAGCCATAGGAACGGGTGTGGCCTTTGCTATG
This sequence comes from uncultured Eubacteriales bacterium, assembly GCA_900548595.1. Lineage (GTDB taxonomy): Bacteria > Bacillota > Clostridia > Lachnospirales > Anaerotignaceae > Metalachnospira. The sequence goes on along the minus strand of URLB01000165.1, from coordinate 90 downwards.
ATAATCTGGAAAATGCTTGGGGGTGCTACATTATGAAAATAATTATAATAGAATTTTTTATGGCATTTATGGCTTTTTTTTTTTTTTTTT
>URLB01000164.1 GCA_900548595.1 uncultured Eubacteriales bacterium | reverse complement strand
GTGCTTGTGGCTGTAAACAACAAAGATATGTACGGATATGAGTTGGTGGCTGAGGTCTCTAAGGTGGTAAACGTAAATGAAGGAACAATATATCCTCTTTTAAAAAGGCTTACCAATGAAAAGTATTTTGATACATATTTGAGGGAGTCTAACGAAGGACCGCCGAGGAAGTACTATCGTTTAACGGCTTCGGGTATTATATATATGGACAGCCTGAGGAAAGAATGGGATAATCTCCAGGAAAGCGTAAATAGTTTTTTAAAGGAGCACGGATATGAATAAGACAGAATTTTTAAACGAACTGGAAAAAAGAATACGGGTGCTGGAGAAAAACGAGATAAAAGATATATTAAGCGAATACTCTCAGCACATAGATATGAGAATGGAAAGCGGACTGAGCGAGGCCGACGCCATTAAAGATTTCGGCAACATGGACGACTTGGCGGCGGAAATTTTGGAGGCGTATCATGTAAATCCGGAGTATGAAAAAAATGAGGATACGGTTACGGACACTGCTGAGAATAAGAAAGATCTGAAAGGACTATGGACTGCTTTTATGGGAATATGCGCTTCTGCGGCGGGAGGCATTAAAAGCTTTTTTAAAGCCGGCGGAAGGCTGATAAAAAAGATAGTTTTGAAAATTTGGTCGCTGATATCTTTATTGTGGTTTAAAATAAAAGGCCTGTTCGGCAGAAAAGAAAAGCCTGTACAGTCCGAGACTGAGCAAATAATAAACGAGACTGACATCAATGAAAATACAGATATAAAAAAATCCGATAAGCATAAAAAAATCGGAAAAGCAAAGGGAAGGTGCGGGAAAATGATCAGCGGATTTTTATTTATATGCCTGGCAATTATAGTTATACTTTGTCTTATACCCGTTACAATAGGAGGACTTATTTCCGTATTCGGACTCGGGGCGTCAATAGTGATGATGGTACAGGGTTATCCTGTTCTGGGAATATTTATAATATGTCTCGGCTGCTCTGTGATGGGTGTTTCCCTCTGGCTTCTTCTTGTATCGCTTATAATAAGAAAGAAAAACATAAACAAAACGGAAGAAATCAGAGAAGACGATAAAGAAACGGAAGAAAATATTAAAGAATATATTATTGAAGACTATACTGCGAAGGAGGACGATGAACAATGAACAGAAAGGCACTTGGAATAGCGTTTTTATCAGGCGTGCTTTTATGTGGTCTTGGCTGCGGAGTTGCTTTTGCGCAGTATTCAAAAATGGAGTATGCCGGTGAGAGAATAATCGGAGAAGAAAATATAGTTAGGGAGACGTTGGAAGCCGAGCTTGAAAGCGAAGGCAAGATATTAATACCGTCTTACTATACAACGTCTTATTCAAGATACGGAACTACATTGGAGACAGACGAGAATATTCCCAAGAATAAAATAATATTTGATATTGAGTATAATCCCGAGAGATTTGCACCGGCTGTTGAAAGACACACTCAGTATGAGGATATACTATACGGAACCGAAGTAGTAAACGAGTACGGGGAAGTTATCGACTACAGAGAAGAGTACAAAACCGATCCCGAAAAAGTAATCGGAGAAGTTTACGAATTGGGAAGACCGAAGTATTATGATGATGTTAAGGATTTTTTTGAAGTGAAAGATATGGTTCTTTCTGATATTAAAAACGGAAAGCTCGGAAATTACAGAGTAGAGTATATTGAAAGCATAATGGTAAGAGTAAATCCCGCTAACGCAGACAGAGTGGAATTTTACTATTAATTATTTAAGAAATAGGATAATATAAAGACAGGTCGTTTTCGTAACGGTCTGTCTTATTTTTTCTTGAAAAATATATTTTATAAAACCGAAATGTTTGTATTAGGAAAGGAGAAGGATACAATTTGAGAAAGACTATATTATATATCGCCATGAGCTTGGATGGTTATATTGCCGACAAAAACGGAGGGGTGGACTGGCTGGAGGGAGACGGAAGCGATACGGGAAACGAAGGAAGCTATGGAAAATTTATTGATAATGTAGATACGGTCGTTATGGGGTATAAAACCTATAACCAAATAGTAATGGAACTGTCTCCCGACAAATGGTTTTATGAAGGATTAAAAACATACGTAATAACTCATAGAAAAATTGAGAATAATAAAAATGTAAATTTTATTAACGGCAGTATCGAAGAGGCTATTACGGAGCTGAAAAATAACGACGGCAAAAATATATGGATATGCGGCGGCGCAAAAATTGTAAACGAGCTTATAGACATGGGGCTGATAGATATAATATGCGTCAGTATCATTCCTACATTAATCGGCGGAGGAATACGCCTTTTCGGAGAGCGTACGGAAAAATACGGTCTTAAATTTATTTCGTCGGAAACCTATAACGGAATTACAGATTTGGTATACGAATTAAAAAAGTAAACAGATAAAGATTAAAAATTATTGTGTCGGAATGGCGGTGTCAATTTGTATTATACGATTGAAAACAATAAGCTTATCAGATGCGTAGAACCTATAGAGGGGAACCCCAATATAGTACTGGAAGAATATAAGGAGGGTATGGTTCCGAAAAATAAGCATAACATAGCTTCGTCAGTATTTAACGACGTTTTTTCACACTATTCATTTCATTTTGAAAGCCGCGACGGTTTTGATTTGTTGTGTATGAGGATGAAAAGCGTAGACAACTTTTCCAGAAAAGATTTTCCGATTTATATTTTTCTGAAAAGCAACAGCCTGATAATATATGCCGTTGAAACGGAGAGAATAGAAGAAAGACTTGATACGGCGTCAAAGAACAGCAGTAACATAATGTCGTTGGGAGAAGTTATATATCAATTTATGAACATGCAGATAAACGGGGACTTAAAATATCTGGAAAGTTTTGAAAATGAATTTACAAAAATCGAAGAAAGGGTATTTGACGATGACCGAAATGACGATTATATACATGAATTTATATCGGTAAGGAAAAAACTCAGACGCATAAAACTTTATTATGAGCAGTTTTTAAATATACTTAACGATATAGAGGCAAACGAAAACGGACTTTTTGACAAACATTCCGTTAAACAGTTTAGAATACTGTCAAGAAAAACGGAAAGACTTTATACAAAAACAATAAGCCTGATGGACTATATATCGGAGATAAGAACCGCCTATCAGGCAGAGGTTGAATTGTCCCTAAATAAGACGATGAAAGTTTTAACAGTCATTTCCGTAGTCGTTTTGCCGCTTACATTGATAGTAGGCTGGTACGGCATGAATTTTGATATGCCGGAGTATAATTCTCCGTATGGATATCCCGTTATGGTAGGGTTAAGTATTCTGTCGGTAACAATTTCGATTTTGT
>URLB01000163.1 GCA_900548595.1 uncultured Eubacteriales bacterium | reverse complement strand
ACCCGAAAGAGGGCGCTCCTCTTGTAGCCGCTATGAAGTCCGACGTTCCTATTATAAACGCAGGAGACGGCGGTCATAACCATCCTACGCAGACTTTAACGGACTTGCTTACAATACACAGAGAGATGGGAAGACTTGATAACCTTACGATAGGCCTTTGCGGAGACTTAAAGTTCGGAAGAACCGTACATTCGCTTATTGCTGCTATGTCAAGATATGAGAATATCAAATTTGTATTGATTTCTCCCGATGAACTGAAACTGCCCGATTATATCAAGGTTGACGTTATGGATAAAAAAGGCATACCCTATGAGGAAAATCCCGACCTTGAAGCCGCCATGCCGCAGCTTGACATACTTTATATGACAAGGGTTCAGAGAGAAAGATTTTTCAATGAACAGGACTATATAAGATTGAAAGACAGCTATGTGCTTACGCCAGAAAAGCTTGTAAATGCAAAAGAGTCGATGAGAATACTTCATCCTCTCCCCAGGGTAAACGAAATATCCGTTGCTGTGGACGATGACCCAAGAGCATGTTATTTCAGACAGGTTTTAAACGGAAAGTATATAAGAATGGCGCTTATTCTTAAAATGCTTGGAATGGAGGCGTAAAAATGACTATAGATTCAATTAAAAACGGTATCGTAATAGACCATATAAAAGCAGGAAAGGGAATGTATCTTTACGAAGTACTCGGTCTTGAAAAGTTGGACTGCTCCGTAGCTATTATTAAAAACGTAGCCAGCAAAAAAATGGGAAAGAAAGACATAATAAAAATAGACAGCATGATAGATTTGGACTTGGACGTACTCGGATATGTTGATTCGGGAATTACGGTAAACATAATAAGAGACGGAAAGACAATGGAAAAGAAAAGCCTCGAACTTCCCGAAAGAATAAAAGACGTAATAAAGTGCAAAAATCCCAGATGTATTACGTCCGTGGAGCAGGAGCTTCCGCATATATTCAAGCTTACCGACAGGGAAAAAGGCGTATACAGATGTATATATTGCGAAAGCAGAGCTAAAAAGTAAATAAAGACATATAAGCCGTCGATTTTTCGACGGCTTATTTTATGACGCAAACCGTTGTGTTTTTATAAAAATAATGCTAAGATTATAAAAACGGATAAGAGGTGAGAGCATGGATGACTTTACGCATATAAATGCTCAGGGAAGAGCCAGAATGGTGGACGTATCGGACAAAGATATAACAGCCAGAACCGCAAAGGCATACGGCGTTGTTTATATGAATGCCCAGACCATAGAAATGATAAAAAGCGGCGGAATTAAAAAGGGAGACGTACTTTCCGTAGCGCAGGTAGGGGGAATAATGGCGGCAAAAAGGACGTCGGAAATAATACCGATGTGCCACCCTGTTATGACTACGGGAATAGACATAAATTTTACGGTTAATGAAAAATCGGTGGAAATAGAAAGTATTGTTAAATGCAAAGGAGAAACGGGCGTTGAGATGGAGGCGCTGACGGCGGTTTCGGCTGCGGCTTTAACAATATACGATATGTGCAAGGCTGTACAGAAGGACATTGTAATAGGAGAAATAAAACTTTTGGAAAAAACAGGCGGAAAGAGTGGAGATTATAAGTGGCAGAAGTAGTTTCGGTTAATATAAGCGAAAAAAAGGGAACGATAAAACATGAAGTGGAAAGCATAAAGCTGATTGTGGGGCACGGAATAGAAGGAGACGCACATGCTGGAAACTGGCACAGACAGATAAGCCTGTTGGCGGAAGAAAGCATAGACACTATGCGCGGACATGGAATCGAGCTTGCAAACGGCGTTTTTGCGGAAAATATCAATACGGTCGGAATAGACCTTAAAACACTTCCAATAGGTACTGTGCTTAATGTCGGAGAATGCATTTTAAAAGTTACTCAGATAGGTAAAGAGTGTCATAATGACTGTGAAGTAAAAAAAATAACGGGAAAGTGCGTAATGCCGACAGAAGGAATATTTGCTGTTGTCGAACGAGGAGGAACAGGCAGAAAGGGCGATAAGATAACCGTAGCGGAGGTGGAATCATGAAGCTTGTAAATACAAAGGACGCCGTAGGCCATGTGCTTTGCCATGATATGACAAGAATAGTAAAGGGAGAGTTTAAAGGGGCGCAGTTCAGAAAAGGCCATATAGTTACTGAAGAGGATATACCTATGCTCCTTTCTATGGGTAAGGAACATCTTTATGTCTGGGAGATGGACGAAAACATGGTTCATGAGAACGAAGCGGCTGAAAGACTGTACAAAATATGCGCCAATGAAAATATATATCCGTCAAAAGAGGTAAAAGAGGGCAAAATAGAGGTGTTTGCTTCTGTGGACGGATATTTTCAGATAGATGTGGACAGGCTTGATGAAATAAATTCTATCGGCGACATTATGATAGCTACACGACACAGCGGCACAGCGGTAAAAGAAGGAGATAAGCTTGCGGGAATGAGGGTTATTCCGCTGATTGTGGAAGATGAAAAGCTTAAAGAAGCGGAAAAAATATTTAACGGACAGCCGATACTGAAAGTAACTCCTTATAAATTAAAAAAAGCAGGCGTTATAACAACCGGAAGCGAGGTGTATAAAGGAATAATAAAAGATACTTTTACACCTGTCATAGAGGAAAAACTGAGCGGCTTCGGAATACAAATGACAGAGCATATAGTTGTTGACGACGGCATGGAAAATATAGTAAATGCAATAAACGAGATTAAAACAAAGGATATAGATATGATTTTATGTACCGGAGGAATGAGTGTAGACCCCGATGATAATACGCCTGGAGCAATTAAAAAAAGCGGCGCGGAAATAGTAACGTACGGAGCGCCTGTTCTGCCCGGAGCAATGTTTTTGCTGGGGTACTATGAAAATGGGATGCCTGTTATGGGACTTCCGGGGTGCGTTATGTATGCAGGGGCTACGGTATTTGACCTAGTATTGCCGAAAATAGCGGCAGGTATAAAGGTTACGAAAAAAGACATTGTTAAAATGGGCAACGGCGGATTATGTCTTGGCTGCGGAGAATGTACATACCCGATATGTCCTTTCGGTAAATAAAAAATTTTTAAATTCGGAGGTATGAAATATGAAAAAGTTTTTAGGCGTTTTTATTTCGGCGGTAATTGCCGCAGGTATGATTTCGGGATGTTCTGGAAATGAAAAAACAGGTACGGCAGATAATACGGAAAACGAACTTATCGTCTTTGCGGCGGCTTCCATGACGGACACAATGAATGAAATAGCGGAAATGTATAAGGCTGTTGACCCAGATGTTAATATTGTATATAACTTTGATTCATCAGGAACGCTCAAAACCCAGATACAGGAAGGCGCGGACTGCGATATTTTTATTTCCGCGGCTCAAAAGCAGATGAACCAGCTTGA
>URLB01000162.1 GCA_900548595.1 uncultured Eubacteriales bacterium | reverse complement strand
CAGTTAGGATTACAATCAACTACGTCTTGATAATGATTTTTTTGAAGTTCATATGAGGATGTCTGCCGAGGGTCTTCTGTGGAAACTCTGGCATAAACCGCTACCCTTAACATTGAAGATGGTTTGAAAATATCCGTTTTAGGTATAGCGGGAATGACATCAAGCTCATCAGGGTTTATTCCTTTATAACGCTCACGAATTAGAGCTTTCTGCTGTTTGATTGCTTCGGTTCTTTCTACAAATTTTTTCATAGGTTAATCAATTCCTTGAGTTGCGATTTATAATGGATTATAATTTTTTTTGTGAGGAAAATACATAAACCACCGGTTAATTTAATAACTGATGGTTTATGTAAAGTGAAATAAATTTGCGATTCAATTATAGAATCCAATTGTTGTTCCGAAGACTATCCTTTACTGCGGAAATAATCATATTAATGATGCGTTTTTCTTTTTCGGAACAGTCTGACATAAGCAATTCACTCTCTGTCATATATTCTGCATGATTGTGACATCTATTTCCGCAGATCAATTCTTCAAACGTAACTTCAAGTGCATTACAAATTTTGATAAGAGATGTTAAGCTGGGTTTTCGCTTGCCATTTTCAATATAGCTAATGTATACAGATGACAAATTTGCAAGTTCGGCTAATTTTTCTGCGGAATTTCCTTGTTGCTTTCGAAATTCTTTGATGTGGGTACCGATTAATAAATAAATTTTTTCTGTGTCTTTGTCCATGTTATCACCTCCTTTCGTCGCTTAAGCAAACCTGGAACTCAGGAATAAGTCAAGATTTATGATGAAAGTTGATGATAAAACAGTTTATTTAATTGACATCGATACAGATTTTAAAAAGGAATTTAAAACCAATGGCTGATGCAAGCTAATGTATGGGCATCTACAGGCGTTATCCTTAGAGTATCTTAAACAGTATGATGAAATTCATGAGTAACTGAATATAAACAAGTTTATCTGATAGAATAATGTGCTGCCGGATAGAGTACACATCTTAGCTGATCGATGTAATAACATATATGCTTCTTATGGTGAAATATAAAATACAAATAATTATTTTTGAATAAAAAAGACCGCACAGATAAGTTTTTCTTTCTGTACGGCCTTTTAGCATTAAATATATATTTTGATTATAAAATTCAGATGAATGAACTAAATAATGATTTTTATTTGAGTGTTTAAAGTTTAATATTTAAAAGATAACTAAAAAACTACATTATAAAAGTATAGATTTTATAGTTTAGCATTTTATATCTTTAAAAACACAGTAAATTTAATTTACAATACTTCATTAGATTTAAAAACTATGATTTATAAGTTATTATTTACAACATGGACTGTCATCGCATTTCTTTTCAAGTTCATTTAAAGTTGGTGGGCAGAACATATCCGAAGGGAATGACAGGCTGTTGAAGAAATCACATACGTTAGTAGCGCTGTCGGTTCCGGAACATTCATTTGGAACGCAACATCCATAACTGCGTACAAGCATATTAACAGGGCGGAAAAGCCTGATAATAGCAAACAATCCTATAGTTACGCATACTGCCGTAGGAACTTCCGTAACGGTATCGTCGCAGCAGCAGTCGCATCCGCAGTTGCATCTTGGCGTAAGTTTAAGTTCTGCGGCAAGACCTGCGGCTTTAGCTTCAACTGAAACAAAAGGTCCGCATGATGTCGATACACCTTCGGCATTAATAAGATCTGTAGCCATTGCAGTATCGCTTCCTACAGAACCGAAGAGGGTAATCTGCATTGTATAAACGCTTGTAGCACATTTACACGTTATAAAGTTACAGTCGGAATCGCGGAACGTAAGTGTGTAGCAAAATACAAACTTTGCTTCCACATCCCAGTATCCTGTCCTGAAAGCGTTTTCTTTTTTCTTCGTAATAAGAACTTTGCAAAGGCTGAGGTCATCCATTGTTACAGACGCCGCATTAATAGGCGGAACAATGATGTCTCCTTCCTGAAGTATTTCCGAACAGGCGGTTGACGCTCTTGAACTGCGAGCCGGACCGAGAATACATGGCGTCAAACAAATTTGTTTTCGACACTGATCAAAAATTTTATAGGCTATAATACAATCTTCTGTAACTGCATTTGACTGCACGGAGCTGTTTAATACGGAATCACAGCATGACATATCCAATGCCTCCCATAATTTTTTTATGTTATATAATATGATAAATAATACGATGGGTGATTATAAAACCGCTTATTTTATTGACAGAGTAATGTTTTTGCTAGTATACTTAATTAATTAAGCATTTGGAAGAAAGCCAGGTGATAAATTAATGATGAAAATAAGATTTTCATTCGACAGCGATGATATAGATAATGACGAGAATACAGCGGAACAGCAAGTGGAAGAAGATAATACTTTTGGGCAAGCTGATGAAAATTATTCAGATATGGACGACGATACCGAATATGATAACGAGCCGGAAGATGAATATTATGAGGATGCTGCCGATGATTTTTCAGAAGAGGCTTTTAATAATGAAGAAATCCATAACGACGGTATTATTCAAAGCAAGAAAGCGGAAAATCATAATAAAAAGAGTGTTAAAAACAAAAAGGAAATAAACAAAAAAAACACCGATAGTTTAAAAAAAAATAAGTTAAATAGAAGAGGTAAAAAAGATACATTAAAAAAGATTGCATTGGCAATTGTAATATTTGCCGCTTCGGGTGCAGTCATACTTGCTTCGCCGGTATTTGCGGTAAATAATATTGAGGTAAATGAACTGAAATATTTTACAAAAGACGAGATTTGTACTAAAATAGGACTTTCGCAGGGAGATAACGGAGTATTTTTTAACAAGGGTAAAGCCGAGAAAAAGCTTGAAGAAGATAAATATATATATTCTGCGGAAATATCGTTTAAGCTTCCCGATACTATGGTTATAACTGTTGACGAAAACCGAATATACGGATATATTCCGTACTTGGGAAGTTATTTGTATATAAACAGAGAAGGAAGAGTTATAGACATAAAGAACGAAACAGAGGAAAAGCTTCCTGTAATAGAGGGACTTGAGTTCGGTTATTTTACACAGGGAGAAATAATACCTGTGGAAAACAGCGAGGCTTTCAATACAGCTCTTATTATATCAAGAGCGATGTCAAAATATGAAATGCTGGATAAAAAAATAAGCATAAACGTGTCCGACTCCGAGAATATATATGCGTATATTGATAATATAAAAGTTTTACTAGGCGATACGACCCGTATGGAGGAAAAGATTAAAACCATGTCGGAGGCTGTGAAAGAAATACCGGACGGAGACAGAGGAACGTTGGATTTGAGAGACTTGAGCAAGCCGATAATATTTAAATATTCCACATAAAATAAACGTTAATAATAAATAACTTAAAA
>URLB01000161.1 GCA_900548595.1 uncultured Eubacteriales bacterium | reverse complement strand
GGAAGCTCACTGGCAGACGCCGATCATTTCAGAAAAGTTGCGGAAATAGTTAAAAGCGATCCCGAAAGAAGATATGTCGTAGCTTCTGCTCCGGGAAAAAGAAATGAATATGATGAAAAAGTTACCGACCTTTTATTTAAATGCTATCAGCTTACAAAGGAAGAAAAAAATATTGACAGTATCTTTTCCAGCATTAAAAAAAGATATAAAAAAATAATATCCGATTTGGGACTTTCAATATCCTTGGATAAAGAATTCAGCAGAATAAAAATGGCAATACTTCATCATGCCGGCAGAGATTATATTGCAAGCCGAGGAGAATATTTAAACGCAATGATACTGGCCGACTTTCTCGGATTTGATTTCATAGACGCCGAAAAGGGAATATTTTTCAATGATGACGGAACATTTAATGCCGAAGAAACAAACGATGTGCTGTCCAAAATACTCGAAAAGCATGAATATGCGGTAATTCCCGGTTTCTACGGTTCTATGCCCAACGGAACAATTAAAACATTTACAAGAGGCGGTTCAGACTTTACAGGCTCTGTAGTGGCTCGTGCCGCTCGTGCCGATATATATGAAAACTGGACCGATGTATCCGGCTTTCTTATGGCTGACCCCAGATTTGTAGAAAATCCGAAAGCAATTGATACTATTACTTATAAAGAGCTCAGAGAGCTTTCATATATGGGCGCTACGGTACTCCATGAAGACGCTATATTCCCCGTAAGAGTGGCCGGTATACCTATAAACATCAAAAATACAAACAGACCCAATGACAAAGGCACAATGATTGTAAAAGACGCCAAAAGCTGTACGGGAGATAATGTTGTTACGGGAATAGCTGGAAAAAAAGGATTCTCTACCATTGTAATAGAAAAAGATATGATGAACAGCGAAGTCGGTTTCGGAAAAAAAGTTCTCGACATTCTTACATATAATAAAGTATCATTTGAGCATTTGCCGTCAAGCATAGACTCCATGTCAATTATTGTTTCATCGGAAGAGATAAAGGATAAAAAACTTGTATTGGCTGATGAGATAACAAAAGCCGTTCATCCTGATTATATATCTATTGACGACGGCATCGCACTTGTAGCTGTCGTGGGAAGAAATATGGCTAACGGCGTAGGTACGGCCTACAGAGTATTTAAAGCTGTTGCCGAAGCCGGTGTAAATATAAAAATGATTGACCAGGGTTCAAGTGAAATGAACATAATAATAGGTGTGCGTGAAGAAGACTATCAGGCTACACTGCAAGGAATTTATAAAGAATTTGTAAAATAAAAAATCAGTCCCCTGTTTTTGTAAACGGGGGACTATATATTTTCCTCAATTATTCTTTTTAATATATCTATATATATTTCAACCTGTTCCGAAATTGTTATATCTTTTATTTTTATCCAGCCGAGCCGCATAAAATCATTGGCGTCTTCTATCGGTACGGACTTCAACCTGTTATCACCGTACCCTTCCGGCAGTATTCCGCTTCCGGCGGATACACAGTCGGTATTTGCCAATATATTATAGCATGAAGCCCTGTCACCCACATAAATAATTCTTTTAAATTTGCCTATTTCCGTTAATATTGCCTCTTCCGAATAATTAAAGGAATCATTATTATTCCTCGAAAAAGCAACGTACGGATAATCCAATAGGTCATTTATATTTATGCTGTTTTTATCTGAAAGAGGATGATTTATATTTATAAAAGCCCTAGGTTTTACCCTTGTAAGTTCATGAAACTCCAAATCGTTTGCCGCAAGTACCCTATTCATAAATTTTTCCGTCATGTCCGATAAAAATATAATACCTATTTCGCTTTTCCTTTTTGAAACATTTTCTATTACCTTATCCATTTCCGCTTCAATATAGCTGAAGTTATATCTTGACGTATTTTCACTTTTTAAAAATTCCACAAAAGCTTTAGCGCAAAACGGATACCTCTGTGCTGATATATTGATTGACAAAAAATCGCAGTTATTTTTATCGGCATAGTAGTTTTCTACCATTTTTTGCTGCTCCACAATCGGACGGATTTGCATTATAAATTCCTTTCCGTCCTCCGTAAGGGCAATCCCCTTGTTACTGCGATTAAATATTTCTATACCGAGTTCCTGCTCAAGTTCTCTTATGGAACTGCTTAAGCTTGACTGTGATAAAAATAATTTTTTTGCCGCCTTATTTATTGATCCGCAATTATAAATTTCTATAATGTAATTCAGCTGTAAAAACGTCATATTATTACCTCCGGCGTTACACATTACATCAGTACCTGTTTCTTATTATAACATTAACTTAAAAATAATTCATTAGATAAAATCAATAAACTGTTTAAATAATCAATATTTGTCTTGCGGACAAAAAAATACAAGGTCTCAAACCGTATAGCGAGAGACCTTGTTGTATAATAAAATTTTAAATTTCTATCTTAGCGCCCATTAATTTGACAAAATCGGCAACTATAGCCGCATCTCCCGGCCATGCAGGCGATGTAACGAGGTTTCCGTCAACAACAGTTTTATCTGCGTCAACTTCTACATATGTTCCTCCCGCAAGGTTTATGTCAGGGCCTACTGCCGCATATGCAGTTGCTTTTTTGCCTTTCAAGACATTAGCTGCTGTAAGTATCTGCGGTCCATGGCATATAGCCGCTACGGGAATATTGTTGTTCATGAAATACTGAACAATTTCTATTACCCTTGGATACAGTCTCAAATATTCTGGAGAACGACCGCCTGTAATAAAAAGTCCCGCATAGTCTTTTTCATTAACAGCGTCAAAATCGGCTGTAAGCGCAAAATTATGACCTCTTTTTTCCGTATAAGTCTGGTCGCCTTCAAAGTCATGAATTGCTGTCTTGATTACATCACCGGCTTTTTTCTCGGGACATACAACATCTACCTGATATCCGAGCATCTGGAGACACTGGAAAGGCACCATCGTTTCATAATCTTCAGTAAAATCACCGGCAATCATTAATACTTTTTTAGCCATATATAACTTCCTCCTTATATAGATTTGTTCATTTGCTTTACAAGCATATTATATAACAAATCAAAGAAGATGTCATCACATTTTATCTATTTATAACATATGTTTAAAGATCAACTAATAAAATCTTCTATAAACCAATCAACAAACCTATAAAATCTGTTAAAAATAGTGTGAATACAATAAAGAACAGTTCATTTTTTATTTTATCACTTATTTTTCCTAATAATTTGTCAAAACAAGGTTGAAAAATATATAAAAATATAACTCCACCTATCCCGAATCTTATGGAAGGCGACAATGCAATTCTACCTTGAAAATTTATATTATAATTAATATATGTCTGCCACGGCCATGATCCGATAAAATACTCACATATATACGATGTAATAAGCTCCGTTAATGTTGCGGATACA
>URLB01000160.1 GCA_900548595.1 uncultured Eubacteriales bacterium | reverse complement strand
GAAAGTAGATAAAATCGTAGGTCCGGGAAACGCTTTTGTTGCGGAAGCCAAAAAACAGGTTTTCGGACTAGTGGATATTGATATGATAGCCGGACCCAGCGAAATACTTGTTATATCCGACGGTAACAGCGATTGCAAAACGGTTGCGGCGGATATGCTTTCTCAGGCTGAGCATGATAAGCTTGCAAGCGCTGTACTTGTAACGGACAGCAGAGACCTTGCGGAAGAAGTAGCTGCGGAAATAGAACGCCAATTGAAACTTCTTCCGAGAGAGGAAATCGCAAGAACGTCGATTGAAAACAACGGAAAAATAATTATAACGGAAAATATAAATCAGGCTATAGAGATAGCCAACGAAATAGCTCCCGAACACTTGGAAATATGCGTTGATAATCCGTTTGATTACCTTGATAAAATAAGGAACGCAGGCTCTATATTTATGGGCAGAAATTGTCCGGAAGCGCTGGGTGATTATTTTGCCGGACCTAATCATACTCTTCCTACAAGCGGAACGGCTAAATTTTCAAGTCCTCTGTCCGTAGACGATTTTGTTAAAAAGTCAGCTTTTACATATTATACAAAAGACGCTCTTTCAAAGGTATGCGATGACATAGCGTACTTTGCGGAGAAAGAGGGACTAAGCGGACATGCCCGTTCTGTACTTGTAAGATTTGATAAAGCCGGGATTTAAGGGGGATTTGCTGTGAGCAGGTATATGAATGAAAAATATGCTACTCTTGAGGAGTATGTGCCCGGGGAACAGCCGACGGATATGAAGTATATTAAACTCAATACAAACGAGTCGCCGTTTAAGCCGTCGCCGTTGGTATACGAGGCGTTAAACCGCTGTGAAATAGATAAGCTTCCGCTTTATCCCGACCCCGAATGCGGTTCGCTGACTAAAAAGCTTGCGGACTACTATGGCTTTGACGAAGAAAATATATTTATCGGTAACGGCTCGGATGAAGTTCTTAACTTTGCGTTTATGGCATTTTGTCAAAACGGAGTTGCCTTTGCGGATATAACCTATGGATTTTATAAAGTTTTTGCGGATTTGCACGGTATAGAAACACAAATAATACCTCTTAAAGATGATTTTTCCATAAGCGCAGACGATTATAAATCATTGGGAAAGGCTGTGTTTATAGCTAATCCGAATGCACCGACCGGAATGGCTCTTTCTCTTTCAGATATAGAAAAAATAGTTGCGTCCAATACAAACAACGTTGTTATTATTGACGAAGCATACGTTGATTTTGGCGGTGAAAGCGCTGTGAACATTGTTAAAAAATATGATAACGTACTTGTTGTAAGAACATATTCCAAATCCAGGTCGCTTGCAGGCGGACGTTTGGGATTTTCAATAGGCGGAAAGGAAATTACAGCCGATTTGAAGAAGCTAAAATATTCTACAAATCCGTATAATATAAACAGACTCACTTTGCTAGCGGGAGAAGCAAGCATTGACGATGAAAAATACTTTAGGGATAATATAAATAAAATTATCGAAAACAGGGAGTATACGTCAAAAGAGCTTAAAAATATGGGCTTTGAAGTATTGCCTTCAAAAACGAATTTTGTTTTTGCAAGAAGTAAAAATATAGACGGAGAAAGACTTTATAAGCTGTTAAAGAAAAACGGTATACTTGTAAGGCATTTTAATAAAAAAAGAATCGAAGATTTTATAAGGGTTACAATAGGTACGAAGGAGCAAATGAGAGCTTTTGTATCCAAAGTAAAATTTATATTGGAAACGGAGGCGAAAAACAAATGAGAACAGCGGAAATAAAAAGAAAAACGGCTGAGACCGATATAGTGTTAAAATTAAATGCAGACGGAAGCGGAAAAAGCGATATAAATACGGGGGTTGGATTTCTTGATCACATGCTGACTTTGTTTTCACGCCATGGAAGATTTGATATCGAACTGGTTTGCAGAGGCGACGTAGATGTGGACGACCACCACAGCGTAGAGGATATAGGGATATGTCTCGGAAAGTGTTTTTATCAGGCGCTTGGCGATATGAGAGGAATAAAAAGATACGGAGATATAATACTGCCTATGGACGAGACGCTTATATTATGCGCCGTTGATATAAGCGGACGTGCAAGCTTGAACTGCGATATAGATATACCTTCCGAAAAAATAGGAACTTTTGATACGGAACTGATTGAAGAATTTTTACAGGCTTTTGTAAGAAACTTTCCGATATCGCTTCATATAAAACAGCTCAGTGGAAAAAATTCACACCATATAGCGGAGGGCATATTTAAAGCTTTAGGAAGAACTTTAAGAAAGGCCGTTGAAATAGACAGGGTATTTGCCGATGAAATACCGTCAACAAAAGGGGTGCTGTGATGATAGCGATAATAGACTACGGAGTTGGAAATCTTTTTTCTCTGGAACGCTCGTTTTCTTTTATAGGAGAAGACGTAGTTGTTACGGGAGAAAATGATGTAATCGATAAATGCGACAGAATAAGACTTCCGGGTGTAGGAGCGTTCGCAGACGCAGCCGAAAAGCTTAAAAACAGTGGACTTGACGAGACTGTAAAAAAACAGGCGTTAAGCGGAAAACCTATACTCGGTATATGCTTGGGTATGCAGCTTTTGTTTGAAAAAAGTTATGAATACGGTGAACATGACGGACTCGGATTGATAAAAGGAAATATAAAGCCTATAGAGAATATTATTCCGAAAGATTATAAAATACCGCATATAGGATGGAACAGGCTTACGCTCAATAAAGAAAAGGAAATAAGTCCGATTTACAAGTACATAAAAAACGGAGATTACGTTTATTTTGTACATTCCTATTATGGTGCGGAATGTGATGAATATGTTACGGCAAGAGCGGAATACGGAGCAATGCTGACCGCTTCCGTACAAAACAAAAATGTTTACGGAACGCAGTTTCATCCTGAAAAAAGCGGCAGAGTCGGTCTTGACATACTTAGGGCTTTTTGTGAGATATAAAGGAGAAAATTATGTATATACTTCCGGCAATAGATTTATATAATGGTTCAGCGGTTCGTCTTTTAAAGGGCGACTATAATAAAATGACGGTTTACAGCGCAAATCCCATTGAGGTTGCTGAGAAATTTAAAAAACGCGGAGCGGAATATCTGCATGTTGTTGACTTAGAGGGAGCAAAGGAAGGCACGACGGCAAATTTTGACGTTATAAAGTCTATTATAGAAAAAACAAATATGAAGGTCGAGATTGGCGGCGGAATAAGAAATGACGAAACAATCAAAAAATATATAGAGGCAGGTGCGGAGAGAGTGATACTCGGCACTGCGGCGGTAAGCGACAGCCTGTTTTTACAAAGGGCGGTAGAAAACTACGGAGACAAAATAGCGGTCGGGGTTGATATAAAGGACGGTTTTGTTGCCGTTAAAGGCTGGCTGGAGGTTACGGAAACGGAATGTTTTTCATTTTGTTCGGGTCTTGAAAAGCTTGGTGTAAAAACCGTTATATGTACCGATA
>URLB01000159.1 GCA_900548595.1 uncultured Eubacteriales bacterium | reverse complement strand
CGTGAAAACGGTAATATACACGGATATATCAAGGGATGGAGGTCTTAAGGGTACCAATTTTGAAGCATATGAGAGGCTGAGCCTCATAGAGGGGCTTGAAATCGTGGCTTCGGGAGGAATAAGCTTTGAGGATGAGATAAAGGCTTTAAAGGATGTGGTGGCTGCGGCAATTCTTGGCAAGGCCATCTACAGCGGTAAGCTGGACCTTGAAAGAGCAGTGAAGCTTGCCATATAGATGGGAAAAAGAAAGGCGAGATTATGATTACCAAGAGAATCATACCGTGTCTGGACGTGAGAAACGGCAGGGTAGTAAAAGGAAAGAATTTTGAAGGTATACAGGACGTTTCGGATCCTGTGGAAATGGCCAGATTTTATAATAGAGAAGGAGCTGACGAGCTGGTATTTTATGATATAACGGCCAGCGTTGAAGAGCGTGGTCTGTTTACAGATATACTGAAGAGGGGTGCTTCTGAAATTTTCATCCCTTTGACGGTGGGAGGCGGTATAAATACGCTGGAGGATTTTGACAGAGTCTTAAAATGCGGAGCTGACAAAGTCAGCGTAAACTCAGGGGCAATCAAAAATCCGAATCTCATAAAAGAAGCGGCAAAAAAGTACGGAAACCAGTGCGTTGTTCTTTCTGTGGATATAAAGAGAACGGACAAAGGATTTACGGTATTTGCAAGAGGCGGAAGAGATAATACCGGAATGGACGCCATAGAATGGATTAAAAAATGCGTTTCCGAAGGAGCCGGAGAGGTTGTGGTAAACAGCATAGATACAGACGGAGTAAAAGGCGGATTTGATATTGAAATGCTTGATGCCGTATGTGAAGCGGTATCCGTGCCGGTAATAGCTTCGGGAGGCGCAGGGTGTGCAAAAGACTTTGTCGAGCTGTTTAAAAAGCTCCCTAAAGTTGACGCAGGACTGGCGGCTTCGATATTTCATTTCGGAGAAGTAAGCATCGGAAGTCTTAAACAATTACTGAAAAACGAAGGAATAAACGTAAGAGTATGAAAGGGGAGAGCATCATGCTTGATATAAATAGCCTTAAGTTCGATGAAAAGGGTCTTATACCTGCGGTCGTTGTCGACGCAGAAAGTAAAGACGTTCTTACAGTAGCTTATATGAACAGAGAAAGCCTTGAAATAAGTATTAAAGAAGGAAAAACATGCTTTTGGTCCCGTTCCAGACAGGAACTTTGGAGAAAAGGAGAAACATCGGGAAATTATCAGCATATTGTTAAAATAACAGCCGATTGTGATAGAGACGCCCTTGCCATTATGGTAAAAAAAGATGGGCCTGCATGTCATCTCGGCACAGACTCATGTTTTAACGATGTAGTTTATGAAAACAAAGATATAGACTATTTTACATACGAAGGACTTATGAAGCTCATTGAAGGAAGAAAAACCGACAAAAAGGAAGGCTCGTATACTACGTATCTTTTTGAAAAGGGAATTGACAAAATACTGAAAAAGGTCGGAGAAGAGTCGACGGAAGTTATTATAGCAGCCAAAGCTGATGACAAAAAAGAGACGGTTTACGAAATTTCAGATTTGTGCTATCATATCATGGTTCTTATGATACAAATGGGAATATCTTTAGATGACATAAAGAAAGAACTGGCTTCCAGACATGTTATAGACCATAAAGTAAAGCAGGAGAAAATGACAGAATGATAAAATCCGATTTTCATACGCACACAACATATTGCGACGGAGAAAATTCAATAAAGGAAATGATTGATTATGCCGTATCAAACGGTATGGAAAGCATAGGCTTTTCGGGACATTCGCACACGCCCTTTGATGAATCGTATTGTATGAGTAATGCCGATACGGAGAAATATATAAAAGAAGTATCGGTCATGAAAAGAAAATACTCGGATATCGAAATATATCTCGGAATAGAGAGAGACAGATTCTCGGACATAATAAACATAGAACGATTTGACTATGTTATAGGCTCGGTTCATTATGTCATTAAAGACGGCGTATATCTGCCTGTTGATGAAAGCAGAGATGTATTTACCGACAATATAAATAAATATTACGAAGGGGACATATTTGCATTTTGCGAGGATTATTACAAACTGTTGTCGTCATTTTCGGAAGTTGATAATATCGAAATAATAGGGCATTTTGATTTGGTTACGAAGTTTAATGAGGGAGGCTGTCTTTTCGATATAAAAAACAGGATATATGAGTCAGCCGTAAACAATGCGCTATATAAACTTGCAGCTGCCGATAAGATATTGGAGATAAATACAGGAGCTGTTTCAAGGGGATATAGAAATATGCCGTATCCGGATTCGGATATACTTGTTAAGTGGAGAAAATTGGGCGGAAGAATAATTTTTTCCGGAGATGCACACAGCTGTAAAGGACTGTGCTACAGGTTTGACGAAGCTGAAAAATTGGCTGTCAAATGTGGATTTGATAAGTATGTCGTATTTAAAAACGGAAAACTTACGGAAATATCTTTTTAAATTTAGTGTTGACATTATTAAAAAGAGTTGTATAATATCGTTATAAATAATTTTTGTATACAGGCGATGAAAAGAAGGAGTACCTTTGTTGCGGTATTGCAGAGAGAGGACGGCAGGTGAAAGTCCTTATGCGGGCATGGAGAAGCAGTCTTTGAGCCTTGAACCGAAAGCGCATGTTGTCAGTAGGCTTCAACGTAATTCCTACGTTATAGGGAAGCGGTATGATTGTACCGACAGAGAGCAGGTTTATCCTGAATTTAGGTGGTAACACGGACATTGTTCGCCCTAAGCTTTTTGCTTAGGGCGTTATTTTTTTATCTGAAAAGGAGTGTTAATGATGAGAACTTTTGAAAAATCCCATAAACTTGATAATGTAAGTTACGATATAAGAGGACCTGTACTTGACGAAGCGAATAAAATGGAAGCAATGGGCGTAAGAATACTTAAACTTAATATAGGAAACCCCGCTCCGTTCCGTTTTTCCGCTCCAGATGAGATGATAAGGGATATGATATACAACCTTAGAAATACCGAAGGATATTCGGATTCTAAGGGAATGTTTTCAGCGCGTAAAGCAATAATGCAGTACTGCCAGCTGAAGGGAATACCTAATGTGGATATTTCCGACATATATACGGGAAACGGTGTAAGCGAGCTTATAACTATGTGTATGCAGGGACTTCTCAATAACGGAGATGAAATACTTGTTCCTATGCCCGATTATCCGTTATGGACAGCTTCGGTAACGCTTGCAGGCGGAACGGCTGTACATTATATGTGTGATGAACAGGCTGAATGGTATCCCGATATAGAGGATATTAAAAGTAAAATAACTTCAAGAACAAAAGGAATAGTTGTAATAAATCCCAACAACCCGACAGGTGCGCTCTACCCAAGAGAAGTTCTGGAAGAAATAGTTGAGGTTGCAAGACAACATCAGCTCATTATTTTTGCCGATGAAATATATGACAGACTTGTCATGGATGGAGAAAAACACATTGCATTGGGCTCTCTTTGTCCCGACCTTTTATGCGTTAACCTTAACGGACTTTCCAAATCTCATCGAGTAGC
>URLB01000158.1 GCA_900548595.1 uncultured Eubacteriales bacterium | reverse complement strand
GCTGGGAGAGCATCTGCCTTACAAGCAGAGGGTCACAGGTTCGAGCCCTGTAACTCCCATTTTTCTTGCCCGTTAAATGACGGGCTTTTTTATTATAAGAAAAGCCGTCGTATATAGTTCCGACAGCTTTGCATTTGCTATAGCTAAATAATTATCCTTTTAAATTGTCCTTGAAATATTCTGATAAAACATCAATACTTTCTTCTCTGAGAACACCGGGAGTAACTTCTATGTTTGAGTTTTTGAAAACTATCTTACAGCACTCGCTTCCTTCTTCCCCCAGTAATTTACATAAGTCAATATCACTGGCACCATACACTAATCTTCCGAGTTTTACCCATATCATTGCTCCACAGCACATAAAACATGGTTCACAGCTGGAATACATTGTGTATTCACTTAAATCCGTAATGTGGGTTTCGGCGCAAAATCTACGTATTAAACCTGCTTCTGCGTGGAAAGTCGGATCTGTTGCGGTATATATTTGATTCTCATTTGTATAAACGATTTCATTATTTTTGACAAGCACTGCTCCGAAAGGTTCGTTTCCATGTTCGACAGCGGCCTTTGACAATTTTATAGCTTCTTTCATAAAATATTCATCATTTTTCATTATAACTTAATCCTCCGTTTTTGTAATAATTTTATCATATAAACAGTTGGATTCCAAACAGTATTAAAGTGATTTTGAAACAATAATATTTGCTTTATAATCATTCCTATGCTATTCTTCTAATTAGTAAAATTACAGTTGAAAAATCGGGTGATAATATGGCGGCTCCATTCAGCAGAGTAAGAAGAGACGAGATAGCAGAAGATTTGAAAAAATACGCAATTAAAAAGCTAGCTGAGGTTGAAATGAAAAAAATTTCTGTTGACAGTTTAGTTGAATATGCAGGAATTTCAAAAGGGGCATTTTATAAATTTTTCAAATCAAAAGACGAGTTGTTTTTGGAAATATTAGAGGATTGGCATACATTAATATACGGAGACGCGCTTGAATGTATTACGGAAGACAACGGATTATCGGCTAAAAATAAAGTTGCTAAGGCTATTTTGCAGTCGTGTGTAACAATAGACAAATATTTGCTAATGAAGTTTATAAGAGATGATGTTCCGCCGCTGCTAGAAAATATAGAAGGTACTGACTTAATGGAAAGGTATCACAGTGATGATGTCCATATAAAAGAAATTATAAAATTTTCAGGAATAAAACTGCTTGTAACTGAAGAAGAAGCTGTAGCAATTATTAAAAATTTGGTTTTTACAGTACTAAATGCGGAGATGAATGGTTATTGGTATGCACAGAAAATAATAATAAACAGTGTATGTGATTATATAGTAAAATAATAAATTAAAGCGGATGATAGAAAATTTCATCCGCTTTAATATTACAGAAGCAATAATGTAGCTATTTTGAAATATATTAAAAGAGAAATGGCGTCGACAACCGTTGTTATAAGAGGACCTGCCATTATAGCCGGGTCAAATCCGATTTTTTTTGCAAGCATAGGGAGAGTACAGCCTATTCCTTTTGCTACAACGACTATTACAGCCATAGTTAATGATACGGTTAAATTTACCGAAAGAGTAACGTTATCGAAAATCAGAAGTCTTACAAAGTTTACGGCTCCAAGTAAAAGACCGCAAAGCATACCGACACGGACTTCCTTCCACAGTACTTTGAGGACGTCTTTCATTTCTATTTCACCAAGAGCCATACCACGTATAATAAGAGTTGACGCCTGTGAACCCGAGTTGCCTCCAGTACCTGTAAGTATTGTCATATATGCGGATAATGCGAGTACTGACGTAAGCACATATTGGTAATGGCTTATAATAGACGCGGAAATAGTTCCCGAAATCATAAGAACCATAAGCCAAATTATACGGTTTTTTGTAAGTGTAAAAACGCTTGTTTTGAGATATTGATCTTCCGATGGTAGCAAAGCGGACATTTTTTCAAAGTCCTCAGTGTTTTCCTGATCGATAACGTCCATGATGTCATCAACGGTTATGATTCCGACAAGACGGGCTTCATTATCGACAACAGGTAAACTGATGAAGTTATAATCCTTGAAAATTTCCGCTACTTCTTCCTGATCATCAAGGGTTTTAACAGAAATTACTCTGTCTTCCATAAGGTCTTTTACGATTTCATCATCTTTTGCCAGTATGAGCGTCCTGAGCGGAAGTATACCCATTAATATTCGCTTGCTGTTTACAACATAACAGTTATAAATAGTTTCTTTGTTTACGCCGGTTGCTTTAAGCTGTGCCATTGCAGCCTGAGCTGTCATATCCTCGTGAAACTGGACAAACTCTATTGTCATTATGCTTCCGGCAGAATTATCGGGATAGTTTAAAAACTGATTGATTAATTTCCTTTTGGATTCATCGGCGTTTCTTATAACTTTTGTTACAAGATTGGCGGGAAGCTCCGAAAGGAAGTCAACTGTATCGTCGATAAACATTTCGTCAACGATATTACGTATTTCGTTATCGCTTATTGACTTTATAATATGTTCCTGTAAATCCGAGTCCATATAACTGAAAGTTTCCGCCGCGTTATCTTTTGTAAGCAGACGGAAGACGATAAGCTTTTTGTCATCAGGCAGTATTTCAAAAAATTTAGCGGCGTCGAAAGAGTTAAGTTCGTTCAATTCCGCCTTTAAATCTTTTATTTTTCCATCGTTTAAAAGATTTATAAGCTGTTCATACAGCATATCTATATCATCCAAATTGCGCACCCCAATTCTTTGCCAAATTAAAAAAGACCTTACAAGTTTGTTCGGCCGTTGTCAAAGATTTATTATATGCACAAAACTTATGTCTGATTATTATTAAAGTACAGATTTTGTTGGCTTATAAACAAAAACGACCTGATTAAATTATATATACACAAAGGAACATCGTCTTGATGACCGGTAATGTCCATAAACCCACCTCTTTTTATCAGTATCATATTAAAATACGAGACCGATTTTTAAATACTATATTATTAGTATATTCATTTTAAAAGTTTACGTCAAATATATTTTTGAATTAAAAAAGGGCAGGTTTTTGTTCCTGCCCCATAGTAGATTATATTTTAAACACGTCTGTTTTGTCTGTTTTTTCCCAAGGAAGGTTAAGATCGTTTCTTCCGAAATGTCCGTATGCGGCAACCTGCTTGTATATTGGTCTTCTGAGATCGAAGTTTTTGATTATCGCAGCCGGTCTGAGATCAAAGTTGTTTTGAACGAGTTTGGTTATTTCCTCATCTGATATTTTGCCTGTACCGTATGTATTAATGAGTATTGAGACAGGTTTTGCAACGCCTATTGCGTATGCAAGCTGAACCTCGCATTTTTTAGCTATACCGCTGGCAACAATATTTTTTGCAACATAACGAGCTGCGTAGCAAGCTGAACGGTCTACTTTTGTAGGGTCTTTTCCCGAAAAAGCGCCGCCGCCGTGGCTGGCGTATCCGCCGTATGTGTCTACAATGATTTTTCTTCCTGTAAGACCGCTGTCTCCCTGAGGACCGCCGATTACGAATCTTCCCGTAGGATTTATATAATATTTTGTTTCAT
>URLB01000157.1 GCA_900548595.1 uncultured Eubacteriales bacterium | reverse complement strand
TATCATGAAGCTGATCCATAATGGCTCTCCACACTATAAGATGATAACTCTTATCGTAACTTATCTTTTTAGGAGTGTCATATCCCATCCATATTCCGGCAGCATAGTAGGGGGTATATCCTGCAAATACAAGGTCCTTATCATCTGATGTTGTACCGGTTTTACCTGCTACAGGCATTCTGTTTTTCTGGAATCTGGCAAGACCGCCGGTTCCTCCGCCTGATATAACGTCTTCCATCATATCGGTAAGAAGGAATGCAGTAGTTTCTTTTATAACTCTTTTACCTTCGTCTTTGTATTCAAGAAGTACATTTCCGTCATGGTCAAGAACCTTTGTATACGGAGTAGGTTTGTGGTATACGCCGCCGTTTGCTATAGCTCCGTATGCGGCTGTAAGTTCAAGAACCGTTACACCGTGCGTAAGACCTCCGAGAGATGTATTTGCATTAATATCGTCCTCGGTTACATTTTCAAATCCAAAGTTTTTAAGATAGTTATAAGCGTTGTATACTCCTGCGTCTACTATTACTTTTGCAGCCAATATGTTCATGGAGTCTCGTATACCTTCTCGTACAGTCGCATATCCTCTGTAGCTTGAACCCCACCAGTTACCGGGAGACCAACCTCCTACAGTAAATGGCTCGTCTTTTACAAATGAACCTGCCGAATAAATATCCTGGTCTATTGCAGGCGCATAAGCGGCAAGAACCTTAAAACATGAACCCGGCTGACGATATGCCTGAGTTGCTCTGTTAAATACAAGATCTCCGCTCTTTGTACCTCTTCCTCCCACAATCGCTTTTATATTTCCTGTTCGATAATCAAGAATTGTCATTGCCGCCTGCAATGAGTTGGAAACCGCAAGGTTATCCAAAACAAGCTTGTGAGTGTCATCTACATATTTTGCCTTTACTTCTTCGGCAAAGGCTTCCGCTTCTTCCTTATTGGCTACTGTCCTTGACTCGGAATGATGTTCCTGCTCATTCGTTTGTGTGTTTAGAACAGATATTGTATATGAAGCGTCATAGGTCTTGTCAGAAGGAGGGAAAAGCGAATCGTCTGCAAATACGTTTTCGAGCCTAGTTTGTACATCCTGACTCATTGTAGAATATATCTGAAGCCCTCCGCTGTATATAAGATTGTATGCTTCCTGCTTTGTCAACTTTTTCTGCGTTTGCAAATCCTCTGCCAACGTAACAATCAGGTGATCAACAAAATAGTTATGGAGCGATACCGAATCATCATCGTTTTTTTGCTTTCCAACAAGATTTGAATAGATATCCTCTGCAAGCGCCGCATCATATTCCGCTTGAGTTATATATCCGAGTTCGAGCATTTTACCGAGAACCAACGTCTGTCGTTCTTTATTAGCCTCCGGATTACTTATAGGGGAATACTTAGAAGGGTTTTTTGTTATACCTGCTATCGAAGCGCATTCGGCAAGATCGAGTTCGCTTACTTCCTTACCGAAGTAGTATTCCGCCGCGGAGCCTACACCGTTAAGACCGTGGTTAAGACTTATTGTGTTCAGATACAATTCTAGAATATAGTCTTTTGCGGCTTCTTTACTTCCAAGCGTTTTTTCAAGTTCCTTTTCGTATTTAATTGCAAGGTATTGTTCCTGTAGTTTTCGTGTTATTTTTTTATCGCTTGTAAGGATTTCGTTCTTTATAAGTTGCTGTGTTATTGTACTTGCACCCTGTGAGAAATTACGTTCCTTGATATCTATTATCAAAGCTCTGAATATACCTTTTATATCAATACCGTTGTGATCATAGAAACGCTCGTCCTCTATAGAAACGACTGCGTTTTGTAAATCTTCGGGTATCATATCCAACGTAACATATTCTCGGTTTTCCTCACCATGAAGCTTATCTATTTCAACTCCGTTATCGTCATATATTATAGAAGTAAAATTATTGGGAACAATGTCAGATGTATTTATTTCCGGAGCGCTTTTTATTATGCTTATCCATGCTCCTATACAAATACCTATTGCAGCCAGCATAAGGATAAAAAAGACTGCAAAAAATATTTTTAGTCCTTTTCTCTTTTTCTTTTTCTTCTTTTTTTTCTTTTTTTCGGGAGGAGATGAAACTGTATTCTTAGGAAGTTTTTTCTCCTGTTTTTCGGGAATATTCCGCTTTTCGGAAAGTCCTTTTTTGTCCGATGAGGGATGTTTGTGAGAAGAACGGCTGTCTGAATGACTTCCTTCGGAAGAAGGCGGTTTTCGTCTTTTTACTGGGTTGCCGTTTTCATCTACATAATGAACATGCCCGTCTTTATCGGTATATTTAAATATTTTGTGTTTATTTTCACCATGTTCTGAGTGATCCATGCTTAAGCCTCCTAACTCAGAATATATTATAACAGATAGGTAATTAATAATAAAGGCAATAATTGCTTATTTTCTTTAAGATTTCATTACAACATACATTATATGGCAGCATTTTTAATAAAAAGTGGAGAGGGTATGAGTTATAAAACGGAGATTTAGGAAGATAGTGGCAGGAATGATAATTTTGTTAAGCATGGTTATGCTGGTGCTTTTTATTGCGGCTACCGAAAAATACGTTATGCCTATAGCGGCAAATATTTGTCTTACAGAGGCAAAGGAGAGATCAAACTACATAATAAATTCAGCGGCGGAAAATGTTTTAAATGAAAGGGGGATTTTAACGGAGGATATACTTAAGCTAAAAACAGAAGACGGGGTTACAATGATTTCGGCAGATACGGCGGCTGTAAATTCCATATGTGCCGATATAAGCGCATATATAACGGAAAAACTTGTAAATATGGAAAACAATGAGGTGAAAATACCATATGGAGCTGCTTCGGGCATAGCAATGTTTGCAAACAGCGGTCCCGAAATATCTTTTCGCATAAAGCCTGTGGGAGGAACCGATGTTGATTATAAAACGGAATTTATGTCGGCAGGAATAAATCAGACAAATTATAAAATATGGCTTACGGTAAATATAACGGTCAGTCTGGCAAATCCGATTTACAGCAAGAATGTAAATATGACAAGAAAGATAATGCTTGTTGATACCGTAATAAAAGGGGAAGTACCGTCAAGCTATCTCGGAGTTCCCCATAGCTGACTTATTCCCAGTCTTTACATATATCTACCCACTTTTCGGCGTTGGAATATTTGAAAAGTTCTTCGCATGTAAGTTCTATGGCGGAATTTGAACTGCCGCATGTGGGGAAAACTGTATCAAAGCGTTTTAAGGATATGTCGCAGTATGTTTTTACTCCGTCAGGAAGGGCAAACGGGCATACTCCGCCTACTGCATGCCCCGTAAGTTCCAAAGTTTCTTCGGGGGAAAGCATTTTAGCTTTAAATCCGTATTCGTTTTTAAACTTGCGGTTATCTATTTTCCCATCGCCGGCAACCGCTATTACAATGCAGCTGTCTCCGCTTTTAAGGGCGAGGGTCTTTGTTATTCTCGCAGGAATAACATTAAGAGCTTCTGCGGCAAGCGCTACCGTTGCGCTTGAAACGGGAAATTCCATAACGGAATTTTCACGTCCGAATTGCTTTAAGTATGATCTTACTTTATCTATAGACATGATATACCTCCAAACAGATTTATTAATATCTAATATAAAGAATATTTTGTTTGTGGAGTATAAG
>URLB01000156.1 GCA_900548595.1 uncultured Eubacteriales bacterium | reverse complement strand
ATAAAACATGTTAGCCGCATGTCTTATACCCATATAAAAAATTAAGAACCGCCCGAATTAAAGTCAACGAAATTACCCCTCAGCCTTTGATCAGCGGAAGGTAAAACATTCACAAAAATTCAGGAAATTCTATCCCAAATCGTAAAAAACAAGCTTTGATCGCCCATTTTTCATATACAATTACTAACAATCAACTATAAATCGCTATAATTTTCGTTAAAAAACAACTCAAACATTTTTGTCAACATGATTTTCATTGTTTTTACTAAATAAACATGTTGAATTAGCATTTCAGTTGTGCTATAATAAATCTAAATCATAAGCATATCTATCTACAGTCGACAGGTTCTATTATATTATCATAAATGTATCAATATGTCAATATAATTCAGGCTCAAGCCTGTTATTTTTTTGCGGTTTTTAACAAAATTTAAGATAAATAAAAACAACTCCGCCGCTCGGCGGAGTTGTTTTTAATCATTTCACTATTTTATTTGTAATGCTTCCGATTTTTTCGATTTTACATTCAACTATGTCTCCGTCTTTCAAAAAGCACGGTGGATTCATCCCCATTCCGACGCCCGATGGAGTTCCCGTAGCTATTATTGTGCCAGCTTTCAAAGTTATTCCACAACTCAACTCATGTACAATATGGTCTATATCGGTTATAAGCAAGTCGGTTGTACTGTTTTGCCTTAATTCTCCGTTTACCTTAGCGGTTATTTTAAGCACAGGCGGATAGTCCACTTCATCAGCCGTTAAAATACACGGCCCCATCGGAGTAAACCCGTCAAGGCTTTTTCCGAAATACCACTGCTTATGCGCCGTCTGAATATTTCTGGCGCTTATATCATTTATTACCGTGTAACCGAATATGTAATTTTTTACATCTTCCAAAGGTACGTCTTTTGCGTCTTTTCCGATAACAACTCCAAGTTCAGCCTCATAATCAAGACTTTCGACTATATCAAAATGACCGCATATATCGTCTCCGTCAGCAGGAGATTCGTTTACCCTTTTAGAAAAGTAGATGGCTCTAGGTCTTTCGCCTCCGAACGCCTCTTTATCAAATTTTTCGGACTCCTTAGCATGCTCCGTATAATTTATGCCTAAACATATAACATCCTGCATCGGGCATGGTATGGGAGATTTTATGCGTATATTATCAACAGAAACCGCGTCTTTTCCACATACCGACTGTTCATATATTTCTTTCATATCATATTCTTTCACTTTTATTATAAGTTCGTTAACAGATGAAAACCCCTCTATTTCACAGACAGACCTTTCATCCGGCGTTAATACTCCTATACGTTCTTTATTTTCATATACATATGTTATAAGCTTCATTTATTCTCCCCCTTATCGCCTTTATTTTATAGTATCATATACTACAATATAGAACAACATATTTTTAAAATTTTCCGTATGGCATAAGATCCGCTCTTATAAAATACCCTCTGTCATGCTTGCAAACAGGACATTGTGCAGGTGCCTCAGTTCCGTTATACACATGTCCGCAGTTAAGGCATACAAATCCGGTACTTACGTCGGAAACAAATAATTTATTTTCTTTTATAAGCTGCGCATAATATCCGAATCTGTCTCCGTGAGTTTTTTCTATGGAAGCAATATTTCTGAATGTCTGGGCAATCTGCATAAACCCTTCTCTTTCCGCCACATCGCCGAAAGTTTTGTACACATCATCATATTCTTCATATTCGTTATGCTGCGCCGCCGCCAGGAGGCTATATGCGTCGTCATATAAATCTATAGGGTATCCTCCATCGATAAACACGGTATTTCCACTGCTTCCTTTCAAATAATCATAAAATATCTCCGCATGCTCTTTTTCCTGATTTGCAGTAAAAGTGAAAATCGCCTCTACGACATGTAAATTATTGTTCTTAGCCTTTGACGCCGCAAATGTATAGCGGTTTCTCGCCTGGCTCTCTCCCGCAAACGCTCTCATAAGGTTTTCTTCCGTCTGAGTACCTTTAACCGCTTGTACTGTATTCATGTTTAAAGTATTAGGAATAGTCATAAAAAATCTCCCTTCATTAATTTACACTGTTATTGTTCCGCAAAAACGCTTTTATATGCAAAACCAAATATAATTAACAGGGATTTTCAAATAAAAAAAGACTCCGAAATCGTAATGATTTCGAAGTCCGTTAAACTCATATACAATTATTAATCAATCGGATTAATCCTGTGTATAAGGCATAAGAGCGATATGTCTTGCTCTCTTGATAGCTGTTGTTAAAGCTCTCTGATGCTTTGCACAGTTACCTGTAATTCTTCTTGGAAGAATTTTTCCTCTCTCAGAAACATATCTTCTTAATTTGCTTATATCTTTGTAATCGATTACTGTTACTTTATCCGCACAAGAAGCGCAAACGCGTTTTTTTCTGCGGCCGCGTTTTTTCTGAATCATTTTGCTAACCTCCTTTTAAATATTAGAAGGGTAAATCATCGTCTTCTATACTTTCATCGATTGGATAAAAACCGTCTCCAACATCATCGGCTTTTCTCGGTGCCGGTGAAGGCGCCGCTGTATTAGCCTGTGAAGAAGCTTTGCTTTCGGCAAAATACTGTTCTTCAACCACAACTTCCGTTGTTACACGTTTTTTACCTTCATTGTCCTCCCAATTACGGACCTGAAGTCTTCCGACTACGCTTACCATCTGACCTTTTCTGAAATATCTTTCCGCAAACTCTCCCTGTCTGCCAAAGGCAACGCACGGTATAAAGTCTGCGTCCGGTTCACCTTGACGTTTAAAACGTTTGTTCACCGCCAGTGAATATCTGGCAACCGCCAGCGGCTCGGCACCCTGAGAGTACCTAACCTCGGGATCTCTTGTAAGGCGTCCCATCAATATAACCTTGTTCATACTGCACCTTCCTCTCAATAACGACAGGCGTAATTAAGCGTCCTTGCGGATAATAAGGTAACGTAAAACGTTTTCCATGATACGAACACGGCTCTCGATTTCAATGGGAGCTGTGGGAGCAGCGTCAAATGTAATGAAGCTGTAGAATCCCTCGTTCACTTTTTTGATTTCATAAGCGAGTCTCTTTTTACCCCAATCGTCAACCTTTTCGATTGTTCCTCCGAATCTTGTGATAAGGTCCTGAACTTTGTTGAACGCTTCTGTTCTTGCTTCCTCATCAAGTGTCGGATTTAATACTAATGCTAACTCGTATTTGTTCATTCCTGATACACCTCCTTCTGGACATAAGGCCCTGTTTAACAACAGAGCAAGGATTTTTACTTACATCGAAGTATTTTAACATAAGAAGCCTTTTAAATCAAGGATTTTTTATGTTCAACCGAAAATAAATTTATTCCGCTCTTTTATAAGTGCAAAATCTAAATATTTTTCCTGAAACGGCCCGTCATCTTCTACAAGCTTCCAGTTTTCATCTTCGTCAAGATTTTTAATATATGTATCAGCTTCAAATGTTTTATCGAATTTTGTTATATACGCCGTATCGCAGTACGGAAGAAGCTGATCATATATGCTTCCTCCACCGATTACGTACAAACTGTCATCATCGTATTTTTCAACCGTTTCCAACAGTTCGTCGGTCGAATGTACAATTTCAGCGCCTTCGACTTTAAAACTTTCGTCTGTTGTTATGATTATATTTT
>URLB01000155.1 GCA_900548595.1 uncultured Eubacteriales bacterium | reverse complement strand
GCTTATAAAATTTTTGATTCTTATTTGCAGAATGGATTTTCGGAAACGGGTTTCTCTCCGATGGGAAATACAGAGGAATAGCCCCTAATGCCAATATAATAGTTTTAAAAATTCTTGACAGAATGGGGCGCGGTTCGGCTTCCACCGCATTAAGCGCAGTCAACTGGCTGATAGCCAACAAAAATAAATATAATATAAAAATCGCAAACATGTCGGTCGGTACAAGCGACAGAAGTATAAATTATGATTTAATACATGCGCTGTATAAAGCATGGGACAGCGGAATCTGTATAATAACCGCAGACGGAAACAGCGGAAGCGGAAACAGTTCCATTGCCCAGGCAGGAAAAAATAAAAAAATAATAACCGTCGGCAGCTCCGAAAACACATCTTTTACATGCGATATAACGGCGCCCGGAGTAAACATCGCCTCCTGTATGTCGCCTGACTACTCCTTCGGTTTTCATGGAAGAAGCAGAAAAAAAGTTATAGAAAACGGCTATATAATGATGAGCGGCACTTCTATGTCTACTCCGATAGTATCCGGTGCCGCCGCTCTTCTCATCGAAAAGGAGCCTCTTATAACTCCCGATGAAATTAAACGTCGTCTTATTTTATCTTCGGGAAACAATAAAATGCTTGATATTAAAAAACTTCTTGTTTAACGGCATAAAATTAAAAAAGCGGAAACTCATTTGTTGCAAATCTGTTTCCGCTCTTTTTAATATTTTATTTAAGTTCCATTATGCCGTTCCAAATATCCAGTTCTCCGCTCTCCTGAGGAATCAAACCGAGCCTCCAGACAGAAATACCGCTTACGCCAAGCATTTCCGCAAGTTTTACTTTATCGGCTATGCTTCTGCTGTTTTCATACCATACTATTTCCTTGCCGTCATCACTGTCGTAAATCAAATATGGATTTTTATATTTGTCGGAATACTTAACCTCCGCTCCGTCGTCTATCATATCGGCTATTTCGGAATAAGAATAAGTATTTCCTCTGCTGTTTGTAATCTGACCGTCAACAACCGTCCAGCCTATATTTGACATGCTTATGCCTAAAACCACCTTATTTTTATCGGCAACTCCCGTTATATCGTCGGTTATAGTTTTAAGAGCATAATATACCTCATCAAATGGAGTAACGGGCGTAGTTGTAAAACCGCTGTCCATCACGTCCTGCGGTATGCTTTTTGCATTATAGTCATACGCCATTAAAATGACCTTATCGGCTATTTCTCCTATTGCCTTAAAGTCATATCCGTCAAAATAAGTACTGTTTTTCATATTCGGCTGAACCGTTACATATAGATTCTTTCCTATCAAGTCCAGCTCTTGGTTCAGTTTGCGAAGAAATTCTGTAAAGTTATCTCGCATATTCCCTCTTAGATTTTCAAAATCTATCGTTACGCCGTCATAAGGGTTGTATCCCAGCTGATTATAGTCGACTGTAAGTTCTTCGATTATTACGTCGACCGCTTCTTCCCTGTTTTCTTCGCTTCCCAATATAATTTCCGCATCGTCCGATTCCGAAGCGGACATATAAATATTAAGATTTGTATTCACGCTGTTATCGTTAAGATATTCAACAATATCCGTATAGCCTTCGGGAACGCTCCACTCATTGTCATTGGCAGCCGTTGTATTTACAACAACGCCTTCATCATCAGAATACTCCATTCTACTCCATCCGAATGAAACCGCGTCCATCTGGGAAGCCATTTCCTTTTGGCTGTACGAAGAAAAAGCATAAAAACCATGAACGAAGTCAAGATATGAATTATATTTATTATAACATCTCATCATCATTGCAGCCGCCTCTTCTCTCAGAGCCGTTCCGTATGGGTCAAATGTGTTTGCCGTTTTTCCGCTGACTATCCCGAAGTCATAGGCAAGGCTTATGTATCCTTTATTTGAAGAAACATCATTAAACGGCAGATATGTGTCCGAGAACGCTTTGGCAAGTTCATCATATCCAAGTGCCCTTACAAGCATTACCGCTATTTCTTCTCTGGTTATATTGTCGTTAGGTCTGAAACTGTTTTCGTTACCGAGCGCCCCCATAGCCGAAGCAGTCATAACATCGTTATAGTACCATGCCGAAGGGTCGACATCGCTGTAGGAAGCGCCTTGTGCCTGCTGCCAACCGAACATTCTTACAAGCATCGATACGAACTGCGCTCTCGTTACGTTCTGCCCCAGTCCGAATGTTCCGTCTCCCATTCCGCTCATAAAGCCTATTTCACCGGCGCTTTTTATTTCGTTATACGCCCAGTGATCTTCCGGAACGTCGCTATACGGAGAAGCAAAAGCCGTAAAACATACAGCCGATGAAATAATTGCCGAAAATATAACGGCAGCCTTTTTCTTTAACATACATATCCCTCCTATTTTTTAATAATATATTTTCCTCCGTCGAATACAAAAGTAATCTTTTCATCTCCCGATAAGAATATAATTTCTCCGTTTTCAATAAAAAAGCTTACTCCGTTTATCTCGCCGAATGTAGAACCCTCATCATACAATTTTTCGATATCCAACATATTTTCATGCTGAGTAAAATTCCATCCGTCCTGTTTATACTCCGAAAACGCCTCGTATTTTTTAATGCCTTTTTCATTAACATTCCATGTGCTTAAATTCATCGGATTGGGATGAACCATTGCATATTCCGATACAACGGTTATAATCACTCCGTTTTCATTTTGCTCGGTATATACAGCCATAGGATAGTAACAATCATAATAAAAAATATCTTCGCAGAAAAAATTTGCTTCGTTCCAACACTGTAAAAATACATACTTATTTCTAACCCTGGAATCCGTAACGGCTTTGTTTTGCAAATCAGCGTTATATCCTATAATTCTAACATTCCATCCGCCTTCGGCTACGTCAAAAAAATCTAAATCGCCCTGACCTATTAGATTTTCCATTTCTGTTTCGGAATAGAATACGCTTTCCCTCGTGTGCAGAAATTTATCGAATTCCGTCATAAATTCAGAATTTTTAAAGTCCTCCTCCACATTCCTGTCATCAGGCATATCGGATTTAAAATCGAACCAAAGAGTCTTTAAATCGGTTTTATCACTGATACTGTCTTCTTTATACGTTTCTTCTGAAATTTTTTCAGCCTTTGAACATCCCAAAAACATAACCGCCGAAACAGCAGCCAAAATAATTATTTTAGTCCTCATAATTTATTATACCTCTATCGCCGAGTATTTCAATTGTTATATCAGCCGCCGTACTTCCTAAAGCATTATCGTAACCGTTTATATTAGTGGCAAAAAAGTATACGTTATCGGTCTGCTCTACAAATCCGACAAACCATCCGTTTATTTCTTTACCGTTTATCATACCGGTTCCTGTCTTACCGTAAAATCCTTTATCAATTTTTATAGCGTCCTTAACAGCTTCAACATTTTTTTCATCAAAACCGTACTCGTTACAGTATAGCGATTTTAACGCCTGAGTCTGTTCAATAGGCGATATTTTTAAAGACGATTCCATCCAAAAATCTTTTCCGCCGCTGAAATCACAGTTTCCATACCCTATAGTATTAAAAAGCTCATAAAGCTCTTTAATATTTCTACTGTCCAGCTGTTGGAAATACCAGTTTACGGAATTTTTCATAGCTGATGATAAATTTTGGTCTTGGTTCCACTCATCAAATAGATTTTCGGTTCCATCCCATTTTATGGTATTTTC
>URLB01000154.1 GCA_900548595.1 uncultured Eubacteriales bacterium | reverse complement strand
TGGGGAGCATGCGGAGTTTCACTTTCACATCGAGTATTATCCCCCCATGCGCGCCGCCGATAAGCAGCAGTTTTTTGCTTCTTCAGAAACAGGGGCATGGGCCTGGTGTAACCCGACTCGTCCGGAGGAAAAGGCGCAAGAACTGCGGAAGTTATAGAAGCGATGAA
Organism: uncultured Eubacteriales bacterium; assembly: GCA_900548595.1. Taxonomy (GTDB): domain Bacteria; phylum Bacillota; class Clostridia; order Lachnospirales; family Anaerotignaceae; genus Metalachnospira. Next base: position 3,558 of record URLB01000154.1, on the reverse strand, counting down.
GAGGAATAAGGCGGTATATTTCGGCGCTACGGGAGGAGCGGCCGCCCTCATAGCAAAGCACATAAAAAGCGCCGAGGTAATAGACTATGCGGATCTGGGTACGGAGGCGATACACAGGTTCTATGTGGAAGATATGCCGCTTGTTGTTATTATAGACAGTGAGGGGAATAATCTATATGAAACAGAGAAAGAGAAGTACAGGAAACGTTAAATATATACCTCTGCTTATAATAGCCGTAATAGCCGTGGCAGGTTTTAAGATGGTAAATTCCGTAAACATTGCGGAACAGGTTTTTAAGGAAACAGCCGAGTATGTTACGGAAAGAAAAGAGGGAGCCAAAGTCAGCAATGTAAAGCTTACGTTTACGGGAGATATAATGTGCCACAGCTATCAGTATAACGAAGCCTATGACAGCTCTACGGGACAATATGACTTTTCCCATAACTTTGACGATATGAAAAAATATTTCGATACTGCGGATTTTGTAATAGGAAATCTGGAAACGGTTTTTGCGGGGACGGACGTGGGAATAAGCGATTATCCGTGTTTTAATTCTCCCGACAGCTTCGGTACGGCAATAAAGGAAGCCGGATTTGACCTGCTGACAACGGCAAACAATCACAGTATGGATAAGAAAATGTCGGGGGCAGTCAGAACGCTTGACGTATTGGACGGTCTCGGTATAGACCATGTCGGCACATACAGAAGCGCAGAGGAAAGGGATAAAATTTATATCAAGGAAATAAACGGAATGAAAATAGCCTTTTTATCCTATACCTACGGAACAAACGGTATACCTGTTCCCGAGGACTGGCTTGTAAACAGGCTTGACGAAAACCTTATAAAAAGCGATATAGCAAAGGCAAAAGCTCTCGAACCCGACTTTATCGTCGTTATGCCGCACATGGGCAACGAATACGAGGAATATGTAAGAGATACTTTTAAAAATACGGCGCATATGATGCTGAACGCAGGGGCAGATATAGTTGTGGCAAGCCACCCTCATGTGCTTCAGCCGATGGAAACCGTTGAGATAACGGAAGAAAACGGCGAAAAGAGGACGGGCTTTGTTATGTATTCCATGGGGAATTTCATATCTTCACAGACAACTCCTCCGAGAAACGCAAGCATACTGCTGAATATAGAACTGGAGAAAGTCGGAAAGAACGACGCATTTATTAAAAAAGTATCGTATGTACCTATATGGACTCAGTTCCAGAACGCCGATTGGCAAAACCATTTTGTTGTAAGGAGCGTTTATGAAATGCTTACGCTTCCCGATATAAAGGCGGTTGTAAGAAGTAAGGATATACCGAGACTTAACGATATACACCATGAAACCGCCATGACTTTGCTTAATAGAGATATACCCATTGAGGAAATACGGGACGAGTATGTTTTTTATAAAAAAGTTTAATTGACACTTAAACTAAAACTAATATATTTTTCAATTGCTGAGGACAATTAAAATGAAAAAATCAAGCATTTTACTTTTTATATCCGGCGTTATGTTTGTAATCGCAGCTGTGTTTGTATTTTATGCCCTCGGACATCCTGAAGGTTCATTTAGAATTCCGCTTTTTATTGTGAAGGCGTTTTATAAGTTATATGCATTGACGGATATAGTTTTATTTGTTACAGGTATTTGGTTAAAGCGAAAAAATAAATAGAATTTTTAAGGCGGAGTATAATGCTCCGCCTTTTACTGATTTTTATGATGATATTACAGAATAGACTATATTATGACATTTGATAGAGTGATTTTTGGATTTGTTATAAATAATTTAAGAAAATAGTTTTTGAATATTGACATAAGTATGATATAATGATACAAAGGTTTCAAAGTCCAAGCGTTTGGCAAGCCTGCTTGCAGTAAACGGCTTGACTTTGAAAGGATTGCCTTTTTACCATAACATTAATATTATTTGGGGAGTGCAGCGATGATAGCTTTAATATTGGCGGCAGGTTATGCCACCAGACTTTATCCTTTAACAATAAATATGCCAAAGGCTCTTCTGCCCATTAATAATAAACCTATTATTGATTATATTATTGAACAGATAGAAACCATTGACGCGGTTAATGAAATAATAGTAATATCAAACCATAAGTTCGCCGAGAATTTTTATAACTGGGCGGAAAAACTTAACTGCTCCAAAAAGCTTTCCGTAATAGACGATAATACGACTACGGAGGAAACAAGGAGAGGAGCCATAGGCGATATACTTTATGCCATAGAAGAAAAGAATATAGATGATGAAATACTTGTAATAGCAGGCGATAACTTCTTCACATACAGTCTTAAGGACTATTATGACTATTACAGAAAAATAGGCAGGGACTGCGTATGCGTAAAGAAGTTTGATAATAGGGAGCTGCTTAAACAGTTCGGCGTTGCGCTTCTTGACGATAAGGGAATGGTAATAGACATAGAGGAAAAGCCGCAGAACCCCAAGACGGATACGGCGGTTTACGCAACATATATGTATAAAAGGGACACTGTTCCCATGTTCAGACAGTACATTAAGGAGGGTAATAAACCGGATGCACCCGGATATTTTCTGGAATGGCTGTATAAGAGAAAGGAAGTTTACGCTTATACGTTCAACGGCGAGTGCTATGATATAGGAACGCCCGAAAGCTACAGAAGCGTTTGCGAAGAATTTGAAAAATAAGCTTCCCGTTGCTTTTTAAATAAATATAAAAAATAAGCTGAGGGAACATATTATGTTCCCTTATTTGACGTTACGGAGGATAAAAAATGAGCGAGAACGAATGCGGATGGATAGAAATATTTATCGAGACGGAAAAGGAAGGCTTTGAGCCTGTCAGCGGAATAATATATCAGTGCGGCGTTACGGGCGTTATGATAGAGGACAGCGACGATTTTACCGATTTCCTTGAAAATCCCGCAAGGGACTGGGATTATATCGAGGACGAGCTGGTGGAAAAGAAAAAGGATTCCAAGGACGGCATAACTTTCTTTGTGCGTGATAACGCCAACGGTATGGAAACGATAAATCTTATAAAAGATATGCTGAAAACGGCAAAGGAAAATGAAAAAGAAATAAATTTCGGAAGTTTGGAATTTACCGTTAAAAATATAAAAGAGGACGACTGGGCAAATAACTGGAAAAAATATTTTAAACCGTTTACCGTGGGGGACAAGATGGTAGTATGCCCTTCATGGGAAGACCCGGGAGAGACGGGCGATAAAAAAATACTGAAAATAGACCCGGGACACGTTTTCGGAACAGGTACCCATGAGACAACGAGACTTTGCATAGAATTTATAGAAAACTATGTTAAGGACGGAGATAAGGTGCTTGACATAGGCTGCGGCAGCGGAATACTTTCCATAGCTTCTCTGCTTTTGGGAGCAGGACATGCCGACGCAGTAGACATAGACCCCAATGCAGTAGACATAGCCTATACAAACGCAGGTATGAACGGTATAGGAAAGGACGTATATACTGTCGTAAGCGGAAATATACTTTTGGACGAGGAATTGGACAAACAGTATTCTGGTAAAAAATATGACGTTGTGGAAGCGAATA
>URLB01000153.1 GCA_900548595.1 uncultured Eubacteriales bacterium | reverse complement strand
GAATTGGCTGAACTGATGAGTTTTTTATGCAAATGGAGCGTCAGAATTTGCGCAGGAGCATTTGTATTCATTATGTCTGTTATAAGGATAGGAGTACCTGATGTAGCGGTAATAGCGGAAAAGACTATAAAAACGGCGGCAGGGGCAGTACCTGTTGTCGGCAGTCTGATGTCATCGGCGGCTGAAACGGCGGCTGCACTGACAACGTCGACCGGAAACGCCGTTACTGCGGCAATAATGATTTTTATAGTGATAATGAGCATAATGCCCGTAATAAGGCTTGCCGCAATTATGGTTATATACAAATTTACCGCTGCCGTAACAGAGCCGATAGCGCCAAAACGCATAGTAAAGTGTATAGGGAGAGCAGCTGACTATACGGCGATACTTACGGGAGTTGTTTTTACTGCGGAGATAATGTTTATAACCTCAACTGCTATTATGTTGACTGTTTAGAAAGGAATAGGGGTATGTTTACAGCTATAGGAGCATATATAAAAAATATAGCCTTGCTTATGCTAATAGCTATATTTTCCGAACTTCTTGTACCGGACGCTAAAATAAAGAAATATGTATCTGTTATAGTCGGAATGATTATGATTTTTACAATTGCGGGGGGACTGTCAGATATAATTTTATCCATATCGGGAAAAGAAATAGAAGTTACGGCATTTGAAAATATACATACGGAAATACCGCAGACGGAAAATGTAAGGGAGCGCCTTACGGGAATTTTATACGATGAGATGATACGGGAAGATAACGTCGATAATTATGATGAAGGTCTGAACATACATGTAGAGGAAGTTGCTCCTTATAACTAATATACAAATGGGGAAGTGAATACATGAAAATAAACGATATGCTTAAGGAACGGAAAGGGAAACTTATAGGAGACATAGCTATAGCGGTATTTTTCGGAGTGATGTTGATACTTGCCGGGGATATGGTTTTCGGAGGAGGAGAAAATGCCGAGACCGAGAATGAAACTGTCAAAAACAATGTTTCGGATAATGACTATTTATCCAAGTTGGAGGAAAAAACAAAAGGTCTTTTATCACAGGTAGACGGAGCGGGAAACGTAGATGTTATGATTACGCTTAATTCAGAAGGTGAATCTGTATATGCGAGAGAAAACAAAAAAAGCGCGTCTCAAACGGAGGAAAGCGCACAGCAGGGAGATAGCAGAGGAATAGAGTCTAAAACGGAAGAAAGTACGGTAGTAACTGTAAATAATGGGGACGGAAGTACGTCTCCGGTTGTAATAAAAGAAATGACGGCGGAGATTTCCGGTATAGTTATTGTTGCGGAAGGCGGTGATAATGTATTAGTTAAAGATTCTCTTATACGTGCGGCTCAGGCACTTTTCGGAGTGCCGGCAAATAAGGTTGAAGTATTTAAAATGAGATAAAACAGGAGGTTTAAATATGTTTGCTGTTAAAAGAAATCAGATTGTAGTTACGGCTCTTGCCGTTATGATTGCTGTGGCCGGGTATTTGAATTTTACGGAAAGTAAATCATCGGGAAATATAGAAAACGTAGACCTTAACGACCCGACGAGCTACCAAGCTTTGTTGAATGATGACGGCTCCATAGCAACTGTTGCCGATGATGCCGACGGGCTTGAATTGGCGTTGGGAGAGACTGCCGAACAGGCCGAGGAGACTCAGCAGGTATATGACGATACAGGAGCCGCTATATACGTAAGTTCAACGCCGGATACATATTTCGTTCAGGCAAAACTGGACAGGGAACAGGCAAGAGCAAGTCAGAAGGATATGCTTACGGAAATGATTAACAATGAAAATATAGACGAGGCTAAAAAACAGGAATGTGCGGATAATCTTTTGGAAATACAGCAGAGAATAGAAAAAGAAACCGCAGCCGAGGCTATGATTGAATCCAAGGGATTCAGCGAAGTGTATGTAAGAATAGACGACGATACGGTGGACGTAGTTGTGAATAAGAGCGAACTGTCGGATTCAGAACTTGCACAAATTATGGATATAGTAACAAGAAAAACGGGAATGAAAGAAAGTCAGGTAAGAATAAGTCCGCTTAAAAATAATGAAACAAAAGGAAAAAGCGACAAATAAATTTTAAAATCCCCGATAACCGATATGTATGACCTATAACTAAGTCAAATATATGTGTCGGAGTCGGGGACTTTTTAATTATATATTTTTTTGATTTCATCAGACCATATTGAAATCAGTTTTTCCAGAGAAAAAGCTGCATTTGCGGGACTTGTTGACGGAAGCTTTACAGCCTCAACCTTTGTATTGGGATAACAATATTTCATATAAAGTTTGTGAGATGTTGCTCCGTTGCAAAAAATACCTTTAATATTTGCTGCGGACAGCACCGTATTTATATCTGTCGGAACTGCGTTTTTTATGCTGCTGTCACTGGAGCCGATAATATCGCAGCTATCTATCGTATCCCATAAGGCTATTTTGTTTTTAAGAAGAAAATTTGTTTTATCCTCGATTGTATTAAGAGAAGGAGCGTTATAAACTGCCGATATTACTTTCCAAAAACGATTTTGCGGATGACCGTAAAAGAAATTAGCTTCTCTTGATTTGACTGAAGGAAATGAACCGAGTATTAATATTTCGGAGTTTTTATCATATATCGGACCGAACGTTCTTTTTAAGTGTTGATATTCACCTTTTTTATCCATAGCACAATACCTTTCTTTGAATAAAATAATGAAAAAGTCCTCTGTGGATAAATCACAGAGGACTCAAGCTAAAGATGGGACTCGAACCCACGACCTGCTGATTACGAATCAGCTGCTCTACCAACTGAGCCACTTTAGCAAGCGAAAATTATAATATCATATTTTTATTATAAAATCAACATATATTCGGATTTTTTTGAATTTTTATTTTAGCATGTAAACTTTAAGTTTTTTAGGCAATAATGTCGTTCCGTGATATTTGATATAAAATGAAAAATTTTTTTTGCAGATTGTATATGAAGTTTTGGAATTATAATATACAAAATAAAAAATGCATAATTTTTAAAACTTATTCGATGTTGATTTATGTAATATATTGATATAAAATCGATATAATTGCATATATTAAAAAAAATCAACAAAATATTTTTTGTTTTATAAAAAAAGGAGGATAGTTCTTACAAATGTTGAACTTAATATTTATAAGTTAATTTTTGAGTTTAACTTGTGTTATACACAGTTAATATATGCGGTAAAAATAAAAGGAGGAATGGTTTTATGAAAAGTTACACATCTAAAGAAATCAGAAACGTCGTTATGCTGGGTCACAGTGGTTCTGGTAAGACAACAATAACAGAATCGTGCCTTTTCAAATCAGGCGCAACAAAGCGCTTTGGCAAAGTTGACGAGGGCAACACCGTCAGCGACTATGATCCGGAAGAAATCAAACGCCACGTTTCAATCAATTCATCAATTCTTCCGGTAGAATGGAAAGATACCAAAATTAACTTTATAGATACACCGGGTTATTTTGACTTTGCGGGAGAGGTTATGCTTTCCACAAAAGTAGCGGACGCCGCAATAATAGTTGTATCAGGTAAAGCGGGAGTGGAAGTCGGTACTGAAAAAGCTTGGGAATATGTTGAAAAATTTGAAACTCCCAGAATGTTCTTTATGAACTTTATGGATGACGAGCATGCCGACTACAGCAGAGTTCTCGGAGAACTTCGCAATCACTTCGGAAAGAGCGTAGCGCCTGTACAGATTCCTTTTTATGACGGCGAAAAAATCCGCGGATTTATAGA
>URLB01000152.1 GCA_900548595.1 uncultured Eubacteriales bacterium | reverse complement strand
CGACATAGCCGCTTTTGTGGAATGTCATAAGGACGAGCTTATGCCGTCATCTCAGCCGCCCACGGCTACGGAAGAAAAAATAGCCTCATACATACTGGAAAGAATACCCGACGGAGCGTGCATACAGCTTGGAATCGGCGGAACGGCAAACGCCGTAGGTTTCGGACTGAAAGACAAAAAACATCTCGGCATACACAGCGAAATGTATACCGACTCCATGGCATATCTGCAAAGCATAGGCGTTGTTGACAACAGCCGAAAAACTTTTATGCCCGGTCTGTCTGTGGCAGGCTTCGCATTTAATACGGCGCAGACAAACAGCTTCATAGAAAACAATCCGAAGGTCTATTTTACCCCGTATCACTATGTAAACGATATAAGGAACATAGCCGCAAACGACAATATGATTTCCATAAACACTTCTCTGTCCATCGACCTTACAGGCCAGCTTTGCTCGGAAAGCATCGGTTTCAGACAGTTTTCGGGTTCGGGCGGACAGGTGGATTATATAAGGGGAGCCACTCTCTCCAAAGGAGGTAAATCCTTTATCGCCGTATCTTCCGTTGCCAATACAAAGAACGGCCCCGTATCCAAAATATGCCTTGATTTGTTGCCGGGAAGCGTTGTTACGACATTAAGAGCGGAAACAATGTATGTTGTTACTGAGTACGGTTGTGTAAATCTCCAGTTCTGCGATATTCCCACAAGGGCAAAAAGGCTGATAAGTATAGCTCATCCCGATTTCAGAGACGAACTTACATTTGAAGCGAAAAAACACGGATTGCTGTACTGAAAAATCATTTATATAAAAACTCAGCCGAGAGCATACATTGCTCTCGGCGTATTTTTTATTTTTCCATAAGCCAGTTATTCAAATAATATTTCTTTTTTTCTTCAAAATTTTCTCTTTTAACTCTAAGAGATTGGTTTGCCGCCAAATCGGCTATTGTTCCGCATATAATCTTTACCGTATTTATATAACAATTTTCCTTATCCGCAATTTTGAAGCTGTCGCTGTGGAATATACCGTCTATCCCCGAAAAACCGAACTGCACCGTCGGTATGAGAAAACCGAGGTCGCCTACGTCTCCCGAAGCGCCCGATATTACGTTTTTGACAATATCGTCCTCTCCGCATATGTCAAGCATATTGCTTTTTATCACTTTGTTCAGCTCTGCCGACTGGCTTAGCGGCATATATCCTATGGTGTCTTCTATCTCATACTGCAATTCCAAAGCTTCGGCGCAGTGTTTTATACAGCCGTTTACCCTTTCGTCCGCATAATTCAGTACATCAAGACTGTTTGCCCTTATATATGTTTCCAGAACGGTTCTGTCGGGTATAATGTTTACGCTCCCTCCCGGTTCGGTTATTACGGGATTTATTTTAACACCGTCGGCAGGGTCGAACTGGTCTTTCAAAAACGATATGGCGTTTTCGCATAATACCGCTCCATGCAGTGTATTTCTACCCAAAAACGGCGCCGCGCCCGAATGGGACGCCTGTCCTTTGAATACCGCTTTTTTCGCTTTAAATCCCGCAAGGGTTGAATTTATATCGAACTTCTTTTCCCTTTCTCCGTTGGCATGGGCGGAAAGCACACAGTCCACATCATCAAAATATCCGCTAGCTATCATATGTTGTTTTCCGGAACGGTATTTTATTTTTCCCTCTTCTATGAGCCTGTCCCTATAATCAAAATCTATAAATTCCTCCGCCGGAGTAAATATTGCGCTGACCTTTATATCCGTATTTTCCAAAAAGCCTGTTTCCGCCAATATTTTTACAACGCTCAACATAACCGCTGTCTGTATGCTGTGGCCGCATGAATGTATGCGCCCTTCAAAATTTTTGCCCGGAAGAGCGTCCATATCGGCAACCAACGCAATATTATAGCCGTTTCCGATCTCCGCCTTTATGCCCGTCATTCCTATTTCGCTTTCGTACTTTATGCCGACATTATCTAAATTTTTCTTTATTATCCCTGCCGTTTCAAACTCCTTAAATCCCAGTTCGGGGCAGTTAAAAAGCATATCTCCAAGTTTTATTATATCCTCTCTTTTTCTGTCGACAGTATCGAGCAGTTCTTTTTTATTCATTGTTTTCCTCCTTTACCACTCCAATACAAGTCCTATTCCCGTCTCATGCACCGTTATTTTTCTATCCAATAAAGCCTTTACTTTAAACGAAGTACAATGGCACGGATACAGCTCTCCTATGTTTTCTTCACAAATAAAGTCTATTGTTTTCTTCGCTCTCTCATCGTCCTCAAACAGATGAAGTCCACCGATAATTCCGAGAACTTTATTTTTTCCCGTTATTTTCTTGGCATAGTCTATTATATTGCATATACCCGAGTGTGAACAGCCCGTAATAATATAAATACCGTCTTTTGTTTCATACGCAACGGCGCTGTCGTCCATAACGAAATCGTCCTCTATTTCGACGCCTCTCTGCGCTCTGCCAACGGCATACCTTTTCTCGTACACCGACGGTATTTCTCCCAGAAACGTAGTATTCTCGGAAATACGCACAGGTTCTTTTGTTATCCTGCAATCCATTTTTTCCGATATTTTGCCTTTACTTACGGGACAGCCTATCTCCAATCCGTCGTCGGCTCTTTCCAAAAACACATCGGGATGCGCTGTAAATACGGGTCTTGTTTTGAAATCCGTTTTCAGAAGATACGGCAGCCCTCCCGTATGGTCGTTATGCCCGTGGGATATTACGACGTCGGTTATTTCGGAAATGTCTATTCCCATCGCCTTTGCATTATCCATAAACGCTCCGCTATATGCCGTATCGAAAAGTATATTTCTGTCTCCGTCCTCCAAATAATAGGAAACCGCAGGCTCTCCCTTATAATATCTGTCTATATATGTATTATTGTCCATAAGTACAGTCAGTTTCATTTCAGTTCCTCCCGAAAATATAAATAAGGCAGAATCGGTACTCCCCTTTCTGCCTCGTTTTTTATCTAAAGTTCAACTATTTCGGCGTCAACGGAATTTCTTCTCACGCTTTCTATTCCGTTTTTGCAGCTTGCTTTCGCCTTATAGGCTTCGGAAAAAATTACGGTCTGCCCGTTTTTTGCCTTTAAATCGAATCTGAATCGACCTCCGTCGTCTTTATATATTTCAAACTTCGGATTTATCAGCTTTTCAAAATCTTTTACGGTACGGTCTTCCACGGGAGCGTCGGGAGCGTTTTTAATAACGCTTGCTATTCCTTTCATGCATGCGGACTTTGTGCCGTACAAGTCCGAGGAGGCTATTATTTCCCTATTTGCCGCCGCAAGTTCAAACTTTATTTTTTCGCCGTCATGTTTAATCAGGAATTTCCCCATTATTATCCCCCTTATATTAAACACCTACAAATACAATTTAATAATATAATATGCATTTGTTCGTGTCAACAGAGGCATTGTAAAAATACTGTACAAATATGACAATTGTATTCAATCATAAGCATATTTTTGAGCTTTCATATACAAAAAAATCATCTGTTCCCAGTCTAATACTTGAAAACAGATGATTATAAAAGCTTTTTATAGCGAAAGTAGCGTTTAGCGGTCTTCTCTGAAGTATGACAAGCCGAGACTCTTAGGAGCCTGACTGTCTTTTTTCTCTCTTATGCTCGATATTATAAGTACGAGTATCGTAACGACATAAGGCAGCATTTTAAATATTTCCTGCGCCGCTTCTCCGAAAGGCACATAGGCGAAAAGTATATACAGACCGCCGAAAAGTATACATCCCCATATTGCTCTGGCAGGTTTCCAAAGAGCCAGTATAACAAGGGCAATGGCAAGCCATCCTC
>URLB01000151.1 GCA_900548595.1 uncultured Eubacteriales bacterium | reverse complement strand
ACAGAACCGTCAGTAAAATAATAGATATAGAAAACGGAAAATCGTCTGTGTATAACGGAAACTATTCTTTCTTTATAAAACAAAAAGACGCTGTCCGCGCGGCACAATTAAAACAGTACGCCAACCAACAGAGGGAAATTCGTCATCAGGAAGAGGTTATTAAAACTCTCCGTCAGTTTAACAGGGAAAAATCAATAAAAAGGGCTGAAAGCAGAGAAAAGGCTCTGGAACGTATGGAAAAAATAGAACGTCCGGAAAACCTTCCCGAAAAAATGCACTTGAGGCTGACGCCTCAGATACAAAGCGGAAACGATGTTCTTTCTGTAGAAGATTTATCTATGAGTTTCGGAAACAATAAGCTGTTTTCCAACGTATCCTTTGAAATCAAAAGAGGAGAAAAAGTCGCCATTATCGGGCCTAACGGTATAGGAAAAAGTACGCTTTTTAAAATAATACTCAATGAGCTTAAACCTGATTTCGGAAAAGTTGTTCTCGGCGTTAACGTTAACCCCGGATACTATGACCAGGAACATCATGAACTTGATGATAAAAACACCATATTCGACGAAATACATAACGCCTATCCGAATATGACAAACGGTGAAATACGCAACGTACTGGCTTCCTTTGTATTTACGGAAGACGATGTATTTAAAACAATAGGTACTCTTTCGGGCGGTGAAAAGGGACGAGTATCTTTGGCAAAAATAATGCTTTCAAAGTCGAATTTCCTTATTCTGGACGAGCCTACAAACCATTTGGACATGTATTCAAAGGAAATATTGGAAGACGCCATAAATAATTACGACGGAACGGTTCTTTATATTTCCCATGACAGATATTTTATAGATAAGACAGCTGAAAGAACTTTAGAGTTATCCAGAGACGGTATAACCCAGTATCTCGGCAACTACAGCTACTGCATGGAGAAGAAAGCCGAAAAAGCACGAATTGAGGAACTCAGCAAAGAAAATTCTAAAACGCCTATACAGTCAGCGTCTGTTCACTCTGACTCCAAGACCGATTGGCTCGCACAAAAAGAGGAGCAGGCAAAGGCCAGAAAAAAGGCAAACGATATAAAAAAAGTGGAAGATGAAATAGAAAAAACTGAAAATCTCATTAAATCCCTTGAGGAAAAACTGTTCGACCCCGAAATAAGCGCCGATTCCGGAAAAGTTAAAGAATTATACGAAGAAAAAGTCTCTCTTGAGGAAAAACTTGAAGAATTATATGAAAAATGGGAAGAAATACAATAAATTTATTAAACGCTTATAAAAAATCTCCGGCGTAGGAAATCCACGCCGGGTATTTTTAAAATATGCTGTTAAAAAATTACTTATTAGCAAGATATTCATTAATATCAGCCAATACTTTGTCTGTATCCATACCGTGTACAGCACATGCCTCATCAAGTGTTTCTCCTGCTGATGAAGGGCATCCTACACAATGCATACCTGACTGCATAAGTATAACTGCAATGCCTCTGTCCATAACAAGCATATCGCCGATAAGAGTATCTTTTGTTACTTTCATATCCATTTCGGGATTCCTCCTTGTATAAAATATAAACAAAATTCAAATGCGTTCAATATATTATAAACCAATACATTCATAATTACAAACACTTTTTATAATACTCATCCGTATGAAAGGAGCATTATTTTGATTGATATTACAAGAAAACTTACCGAAGGTATTTATGTATATCCCGGAGACCCAATATTTACGGAAAAAGAAGTATTTTCTTTTTCAAAGGGAGACCATTATACCGTTACAAAACTTTCCCTCGGCACTCACACAGGAACGCATATCGACGCCCCCGCACATTTTATAAAAAACGGGAGGAAAATATCATCATATAAATTAGACGATTTATGCGGTAAAGCAAAAGTATTTGAAATCCGTGAAGCAGAAATCAAAAAATCCGATTTAGAAAAATCGGAGATAGAATGCGGAGACATTATCCTTTTTAAGACCGCAAACAGCATATTTGACGGCAAAATACCGCTGAAAAACCCTGCATATATTTCCGAAAGCGCGGCGAAGTATCTTGTAAGCAAAAAAATAAAACTTGTCGGTATCGACTATATAACAGTCGACAACGAAGCAAGTTTTACTTCTCATCTTATTTTTCTTAATTCCGAAATACCGATACTTGAAAATATCGATTTGTCATCTGTGCGCCCGGGTAAATACAGATTATACTGTTTTCCTCTTAACACAGATACCGAAGCGGCTCCCGTAAGAGTAGCTCTTGAAGTTATTTAACAAGAGCCGGTTTTTTATAATATTTAAGCAATACTTTGCCCAATATTTTATCTTCTTCAACAAACTTATTGTCCCAATACCTGGAGTCAAGAGAGTTATTTCTGTTATCACCCATCATAAAATAACAATCCTCGGGAACCTCATAGGGACCGTAAAATCCCTCTGTTGTTTCCTTAATATAGTCTTCCCCCAGCGCTTCTCCATTCACATATACTCCCCCGTTTTTAACCTCAACCACATCGCCGGGAAGTCCTATTATTCTCTTTACGTACAAAACGTCCTCGTCATCGGGATATTTAAAAATAACCACGTCTCCCCTTTCGGGATCGGAAAACGTATAGCTTAACCTGGAGGCAATTACCCTGTCTCCCGCCATAATTGTGTTTTCCATTGATCCCGTAGGAACAGTTGCATTTACTATAATAACAAAATTAATAAACAGAGCTATGGCAACGGCGAGTACTATAGTTTTTATCCAGCTGACCAGCTCTTCTTTAGCTTTTCCCGTCATCTTAACTCTCCGTTGTCATCATTTTTCTTCTGTTCTTCCCATTCTCTCTGAGCCTCGAAAATTGCGTCGTTTATCGGATTAAATACTTCCCCGAAAATGTCTCCGCCGTTTGTCTCGCTCATCATTCTGTTGAACTCCGCTTCGTAGTCTCTGTCATCATCCTCAAAGAAATTATCTGTCGATTCTTCTGTCTTGAACTCAGCTGTTTCAGGTTCATTACTTTCAACGACAGAGTTTTCCTGTTTCTGAGTATCCGTCTTATTTTCAGTATTCACATCGGTATTCCCAAAGGTCTCATCATCATTTTTTTCTCTGTAATCGGCTTCAAAAATATCCTCACCGTTTTTTCTGTTTTTTATGTCTTCCTTTATATTTACCGCTGCTTCGCTGACTTTTTCTTTAACTGCCTTAGCGGCTTTTTTAATTTCCGGCTTTGCCTCTTCCGCTTTTTCGCTTACAACCTTTGCGGCGGCTCCTGCCTTTTTAGTAAGATTTTTAGCAAGCCCCTCCAAAACGTTTCCTGTTTTGGCAAGGACGTTATTAATGCTTTCCGAAATATCTTTTTTATTTTCCGTTTCATTCATCGCATTCAGCAGTCTTTCAGCCTCGTCTGCGGAAATAGTGCCCTTTTCCAGCATACGAAGAATAGCCATTCTTTCCTCTTTCATATACACACCTCCGGTTAGTAAATCTTATTTTATCATATAACCGTTAAAAATAATTATAAAATCAACAATCTTTAAGAAAATTTAATGATTTGAAGTTTTTTCAAGATTTTTATTGGCGCTGGCAAGCATAAGTCTTATTCGATTAAGCTGATTTACTTCGCTGGCGCCGGGGTCATAGTCGACCGCAACAATGTTCGCAAGAGGATATCTTCTTCTTATTTCCTTTATTACTCCCTTTCCTACCACATGGTTAGGCAGGCATCCGAAAGGCTGAGTACATACTATATTATTTACTCCGGTATGTATAAGTTCCATCATTTCTCCCGTAAGGAACCAGCCTTCGCCCGTCTGGTTGCACAACGATACTATAGGTTCCGCATACTCGCCGAGTTTTTCTATACTTACAGGTGCGTCAAATCTGCTGCTTTCCTTAAGTGCGTCTACCATA
>URLB01000150.1 GCA_900548595.1 uncultured Eubacteriales bacterium | reverse complement strand
ATTACTGTTCTTATCCACTGTGGTTCACCCTTTCTATTATAATGTGCTGTTATTTATCGCACATCAATAGTATGGTAACTCTATTTCTTTTTTATTCAAAATTATTTAAATATATTTTATTACAGGAACAACTATCTTTTGACCGGCTTCAATTTCATCATTGACTGCACCGTTAAAGTCCATTATGTATTTACTATATTCTTTCCTACTCATTCCATCTGCATTATATTTCTTTGCAATATTCCAATAAGTTTCTCCCTTTGACACACACATCTCTTCATAATGTATATCTACTTTGCTTTTATCAGCTCTTCCAAATGCCATATCAACTGTACCGACCGATAATACAAATACCATAATCATAAAAACAAATTTTCTCATAGACACCCCTCCATTAAAATATATGTTTGCCTTTATATTTTCATTTTATACGAATTTTTGTTTGTAGTCAATATTTTTTTCTAGTTTTAGAAACATTTGTTTGATATTTTTCTATTTATATGTTATTATTATTAAAAAGATTACTATAAGGAGCGAACGTATATGGAAAAACTCTCTCAAAAGCAGTTTGAAATATTAGAGTATATGAAAAAAGCAGTACGCGAGAAGGGTTACCCTCCTTCGGTAAGGGAAATATGCGATGCTGTCGGTCTTAAATCTACATCAACTGTTCATGGTCATCTTGAAAGGCTTGAAAGAAAAGGATATATAAGAAGGGATCCTGCAAAACCGAGAGCAATTGAAATTTTTTCGGATAATGACAGCGGCAATTCCGACGGTTCCTCTCGCGAACTTATAGAGGTTCCAATCGTTGGTACAGTTACAGCCGGCATTCCCATTTTGGCTACGGAAAACATCGAGGATACATTTCCTATTCCGTCCGACTATGCTCCTAACGGAAATATATTTATGTTAAGAGTTAAGGGCGACAGTATGATTAACGCAGGTATATTTAATAAAGATTTGATTATGGTAAGGCAGCAGAACACAGCGGATAACGGAGATATTGTTGTTGCTTTGATCGAGGACTTTGCAACAGTTAAAACCTACTATAAAGAAAACGGATACATACGGCTTCAGCCCGAAAACCCTACAATGTCTCCTATAATCGTAAGAGACGTATCTATACTTGGTAAAGTAGTCGGTTTATATAGAAAGTTTTAATTCCAAACGCAGCATAATGCTGCGTTTTTTATATAATTTTTTTATTTGTTGGTTTTACACATTTCTGTATAATTATCCAATTGACAGGTCTATGGCTTTTAATGATAATATCATTAGAATATAATTAGACTTATGTCATTTGAAAGGCAGTGATATTTTGAGTACATATAAAATTGTTTCTGATACGGCAAGTGATATTTTCCCTTCCGTTATAGATTATGCAACAATGTCAAGAGTTCCTTTTTATGTTACGTTTGATAAAGAACACTATCAAAAGGAAATGGCAGAACTTTCCGTTGATGATTTTTATAATCATATCGCAAAGGACAAGGTTTTTCCAAAAACATCGTGTCCTACAATAACTGATTATATAGATGTATTTGAACCTATTCTTAATGGTGGAAAAGACATTCTTTGTTTTTGCATATCATCTTTTTTCAGTGCTTCTTATCAAAGTGCGGTAAACGCCGCTGAAATGCTTAAAGAAAAATTTCCGGAGCGTCGTATAGAGGTTATTGACAGCGCTCAGGCTACGGCAGGAATGGGTCTTGTTGTCTATCAATCATATCTTATGTTAGAAGCCGGCTATACTTTGGACGAAAATATATCCGTATCCGAACAAATTAAGCGCGACACTGTTATCAATTTTACCGTAGGCTCTTTATCTTTTCTCCAAAACGGCGGAAGAATAGGAAAGGCAACAGCGCTTGCCGGCACACTGTTCAATGTCAAACCTATTATCTGTATGAGAGACGGCGAACTCTTCCCCATTGAAAATGTACGCGGCATAAAAAAAGCGGTAAAAGCAGTAATAAAGAAAACAGATGATGAAATCGACGGGAATGAATCCGATTATTTGATTTCCATGTTTTATGCCGACAGCCGCGCCGATATAATGGATACAATCGCCGAACACTACAGTGATTCAAAATATAGCTTCAGCGATAATCTTTTCCGTGTAGGCGCAACAATAGGCGCACATACGGGTCCCGATGTCATTGCTCTGGCGTATTCAAAAAAATATAATCTGTACACTAAATAAATTTTTTTGTAATCATAATGACAGCTGATAAAAACCATTTTTTCAGCTGTTTATTTTTGTCTTAAAATCTTTATATATACATATTTATATGATAAAATCAATCAAAAGGAGATGATAGTTATGTTTAACCTAATAGATTTTCAAAATTGGGAACGAAAAGAACATTTTGAATATTACCGTACAAAAATCAAATGCGGGTACAGTTGTACTGTTCAGCTTGATGTTACGAACTTTTTAGAAAAAGTAAAATCAAACGGTTTAAAATTCTATCCTTCGTTTGTCTACTGTGTTGCCAAGATTGTGAACAGTATGAAAGAATTTCGTATGGCAGTCGATGAAAACGGTCGACCGGGGTATTATGATACTTCAAATCCAAGCATGACAATATTTCACAAAGAAAATAATACGTTCTCTGATCTTTGGACAGAATATATGCCGGATTTCCAAAGCTTCTATGATAATACTGTAAATAATATGAAAAAATACGGTAATATACTGGGAATTAAAGCAAGGGATAATCAGCCGCCTAATTTTTTCTGTATTTCCTGCGTTCCCTGGCTTGATTACACAGCTTATAATACAAGCACTCCCGGAGGAGAACCAAATATATTCCCAATAATAACTTTCGGTAGATTCACCGAGCATAACGGCGTATACACTATGCCTTTTACTATTAACATTGCTCATGCCGCTGCCGACGGTTATCACACGAGCAAATTTATAAATGACCTTCAGGAACTTCTTAACGATATAACTTTATAAAAAAATCAGAGCTGATATGTAAATCAGCTCTGATTTTTATTTTCTTATAAAACTTTTGCAAGAAAGCTTTTAAGTCTTTCTGTTTTCGGATGATTAAATATATCGTCGGGCGTTCCCTGTTCCATTATTATTCCGTCTTCAAGGAAAAATACTCGGTCTCCTACTTCTCTGGCAAAGCCCATCTCATGCGTAACGACTACCATCGTCATATTGTCATCTGCCAATTCTTTCATAACGTCAAGTACTTCTCCTACCATTTCCGGGTCAAGCGCCGATGTAGGCTCATCAAAAAGCATAACGTCGGGTTTCATACATAACGCCCTTACTATGGCAATACGCTGTTTTTGTCCGCCCGAAAGCTGCGACGGATATGCCTGCGCCCTGTTTGCCAATCCAACCCTTTCAAGAAGTTTCATAGCTTCTGCCGTTGCTTCCTCTTCGCTCTTTTTCTGCAACTTCATAGGCGCAATAATCATGTTTTTTAAAATTGTCATATGCGGAAAAAGATTAAAATGCTGGAAAACCATTCCCATTTTCTGTCTATGTATATTGATATTTACATTTTTATCCGTAATATCAACGCCGTTAAATGTTATTGTGCCGCTAGTAGGCATCTCCAATAGATTAAGACATCTGAGGAACGTGCTCTTTCCCGAGCCTGACGGTCCTATCATAACGACTACTTCGCCTTTTTTAATATCGGCGCTTACGCTTTTCAGCGCAGTAACTCCGTTAAATTTTTTCTCAAGGTTTTTTACGCTTATAAGCACTTCATTATCGCTCACTGTTTCTTAACCTCCTTTCAAGTACTCCTACAAAGTATGTAAGAACCATTACCATAACAAGATATATTATGGCTACGGCAATCAAAGGCATAAATGCACTGAAAGTCTGTCCTCTTATTATGTTTCCGGCTCTTGTTACATCGACAACCGCAACGTATCCCGAAACAGACGTCTCTTTTAAGAGAGCAATGAACTCGTTTGCCAAAGAAGGCAGCACATTTTTAAACGCCTGA
>URLB01000149.1 GCA_900548595.1 uncultured Eubacteriales bacterium | reverse complement strand
CCCTCGGACGGTCCGGGTCCTGCTACCCCCGTTGTTGAAACGCCTATATCCGCGCCCGACGTCATCGCTATCCCTTTTGCCATCTCGGCGGCAGTCTCTGCGCTTACAGCTCCGTATGCGCTTAAAGTCTCGTCTTTTACTCCGAGTCTGCGTTTTTTCGCCTCATTACTGTAGGTTACGGCTCCCTCCAACAAAACCTCGGATATGCCCGGATATTCTATCAATTTTGCGGCAACCAGTCCGCCTGTACAGCTTTCGGCAACTGCAATCGTAACTTTTTTGTCGATAAGTATTTTAGCTACAGTCTCCTGAATTGAGGTTTCTCCCTCTGCATAAACGGAATCTCCGAAACGCCTGTATATTTCTTCGGCAATCGGCTCAATTATTTTCTCGGCTTCCTCAGTTGTCTTTGCACTGGCCGTAATTCTCAAAATCGACTCCGTATCCTTTGCATACGGCGCTATGGTTGGGTTGCTCTGTCTGTCTATCATGTCTCTGACCATGCTCTCCATTGCGCTTTCTCCGACTCCGGCAATTCTCAGTGTTCTCGATACAAGGGTATGGTTCTGCTTCGACGCAAGATACGGCTTTACCTGCTTGGAAAACATAGGTTTCATTTCTTTCGGAGGTCCCGGCATCATAATCAGAATTTTATTATTGTCCTCTATTATTATCCCCGGCGCCGTTCCGTTTTCGTTATACATAACGGTAGAATTTACCGGTACCATAGCCTGTTTAACATTATTATCAGTCATCGGTCTTTTCATTTTATCGAAAAACCTTTTAATTCTGTCAAGGGCTTTTTCATCCAGAATAAGTTTTCGTCCGAAATATTCCGCTCCTATTTCCTTTGTAAGGTCGTCCCCGGTTGGTCCCAGGCCTCCCGTAGTTATTATAATGTCGGCTCTTTCAAAGGCTATGTTCATGGCTGTTTTCATTCTGTCGGGATTATCGCCGACAACTGTTTGGTAAAATACGTCTATTCCCAGTTCTGCCAATCCCTGCGCTATATACTGTGCGTTTGTATTAACAATGTCTCCGAGAAGAATTTCCGTTCCGACTGCAAGTATTTCCGCATTCATGCTAAGGCCTCCGAATCAGTTTTTAAGTACGCCGATGTTCTTCACTATATAATCAACGCCCGAAATTACCGTAAATACAGTTGCGAGTATTATAAGAATATTTCCTATAATTCCACCTACTCCAAGCAGTACTAATATTATCATAAGCATCTGCGTAACCGTTTTTATTTTTCCCCACCAGCTTGCCGCTATTACAAGTCCGCCTTCCGCGGCAATAAGTCTGAATCCCGTTATAATAAATTCTCGGCTTATGATTATAATTACAATCCACGCAGGAAGGAATCCCAGCTCTATCATACAAATAAGCGCCGAAGATACAAGCAGTTTGTCAGCCAACGGGTCCATAAATTTTCCGAAATTAGTAACGAGATTATATTTTCTCGCTATATGTCCGTCAAGATAATCCGTAAATGAAGCGACGCAGAATATCACTACGCCGACATATCTGTTAACAGGTTCGGGAATTATGCCCGACATCAACGCTATAATAAATACGGGTATCAATATAACTCGAAATATAGTAAGTTTATTAGGTAAATTCATAGACATCAGTAAACAGCCTCCCCTATAAGATCGTAATCGCTGGCTTCGTTGATTTTAACGTCTGCGAAGTCTCCCGACATTATTTCATAATCGCTTTTAAAGAACACAAGTCCGTCTATGTCGGGTGCGTCTTTATAACTTCTGCCGCAATATATGCCCTCTTCGGGAATTTTTCCGTCAACAATCACTCTTATTGTCTTTCCGTTCATATCGGAACACTTTTCGGCAGATATAGTTTTTTGAAGTTCCATAATGTAGTCCTTACGTTCTTCTTTTACCCTTTCATCTATCTGGTCTTTCATCTCGGCAGCCGGTGTTCCTTCTTCGGGTGAATATGTAAATACTCCCAACTTATCAAATCTGAGTTCTTTGACAAAATCCGCAAGCTCCTCAAATTCTTCTTCAGTCTCTCCGGGGAATCCCGTAATTATCGTCGTTCTTATGCAAATATCGGGCATAGCCTTTCTGAGCGCCGCTATTTTATCCGTTATCAGCTTTCTTGACGATCTTCTTCCCATTCTTTTCAGAACCGTATCGCTTCCGTGCTGTATGGGAATATCTATATATTTGCAAATCTTATCCTCTTCCGCCATTGCCTGTATAGTTTCGTCCGTAAGAGTTTCTGCATAGCAGTACAACAGCTTTATCCACTCTATTCCCTCTACGGCGCAAAGCTTTTTAAGTAGTTCGTGCAACATAGGTTTTCCGTAAATATCTCTGCCGTATATGGACGTGTCCTGGGCAACCACAAGAAGCTCTTTTACGCCTTCCTCCGCAAGCTGTTTTGTTTCTTCCACAAGGCTTTCCATAGTCCTTGAACGGTGTTTACCTCTCAGTTTCGGTATAATACAATATGTGCAATGGTTATCACAGCCTTCGGATATTTTCAGATAAGCGTAATGTCCCGATGTGGAAATAATGCGTTTTCCTGCATTTTCCTCATTCATATGCGTATCTATATCCTCTATTACTTTTATTCTCTTTTCACCGCCGAGTATTCTGTCCGCAACATCCGCAACCGATTCGTATGCGGCAGTTCCTATTACGGCGTCTACCTCCGGCATTTCTTCAAAAATCTCTTTTTCATATCTCTGTGCAAGGCAACCTGCAACGATAATTCCTCGGCATTTCCCCTCTTCTTTGTATTGAGCCGTTTCGATTATCGTTTCTATGCTTTCTTCAAGGGCGTCTTTAATAAAACAGCATGTGTTTATAACTATAATGTCTGCGTCGCTTTCGTCGGAAACCGGATTATATCCCCTTTCCTTTAATATGCCAAGCATTACCTCGCTGTCCACTCTGTTCTTGTCGCACCCAAGTGAAATAAATGCTATGTTTGCTTTCAAACAATATCACTCCCAATGTTAAAATGTTTTCCGTTTGTAGCGAATATATAAAACATTTTGTTTTAGTATTTCAGCAATATAAAACAAATTTATTCGCCGTTTCTGTATGTCTCCAACTGCGCTTTATTCAAAAGCACCTTTCTCGGCTTACTTCCGTCTTCAGGACCGACTATTCCCGCATCCTCCAGTTCTTCCATAAGCCTTGCGGCTCTGTTATAACCTATTCTGAACTGCCTCTGGAGCATGGAAACCGACGCTTTCTCTTTATTTACTACAAGGTCTGCGGCGTTGTCAAAATATTCATCATGCTCTCCTGCGCCGCCTCCCGTTTTAACGGCGGAAGAAATTTCTTCCATAACCGTTTCGTTATAATCTGTACCGCTGCTTTCTTTTTTCAGAAAATCCACAATATTTTCAACTTCTTTGTCAGTTACAAAAGCTCCCTGTATTCTTACGGGCTTACTCATGCCTGTCGGATAAAACAGCATGTCTCCCTTTCCGAGAAGTTTTTCCGCACCGTTCATATCAAGTATTGTCCTTGAGTCTATTCCCGACGATACCGCAAAGGCAAGTCTTGACGGTATATTAGCCTTTATTACTCCTGTAATGACGTCAACCGAAGGTCTTTGTGTAGCTATAATAAGGTGTATTCCCGCAGCTCTTGCCATCTGTGCCAGACGGCAGATACTGTCCTCTACTTCCTTCGGAGAAGCCATCATAAGGTCGGCAAGCTCGTCTATTATTATAACTATCTGCGGCATAAAATCCGACTCGCCCTTTTCGGCTTTCATGGCATTAAAACCTTTTATGTCCCTTACGGAATGTTCCGCAAAGGAGTTGTATCTGGCAAGCATCTCCCTTACCGCCCAGTTAAGAGCGCCCGCCGCTTTTTTAGGGTCTGTAACGACTGGTAT
Organism: uncultured Eubacteriales bacterium; assembly: GCA_900548595.1. Taxonomy (GTDB): domain Bacteria; phylum Bacillota; class Clostridia; order Lachnospirales; family Anaerotignaceae; genus Metalachnospira. The sequence goes on along the minus strand of URLB01000149.1, from coordinate 138 downwards.
CATAAGATGCGGTATACCGTTATATACGCTGAGTTCAACTACCTTAGGGTCTACAAGAATAAGCTTTACCTCATCGGGTTTTGCCTTATAAATAATACTCATAATCAGTGTGTTGATGCAGACCGATTTACCGGAACC
>URLB01000148.1 GCA_900548595.1 uncultured Eubacteriales bacterium | reverse complement strand
CGATGACGCACCGGATTGCGTTATATTTATGAACAGCGGCGTAAAACTGCCGACAAGCGAAAAGATGGATATAATAAACAGTCTTTCGGTTCTTCAATCAAAGGGTACGGAAATACTTGTATGTGGTACATGCCTTAACTATTACGGTCTTACCGATAAACTGAAAATAGGAACGGTAAGCAATATGTATGAAATAATGGAAAAGCTTAAAGAAGCCGAAAAAATAATAAATATGTAAATAAAGAAAAACAGTCCGTTTTAACAATATGCTTCAACGAACTGTTTTTTTATTTTGAAACTCAAATTTTATTTGGATATTTTCTGCGCTCTCATGGCGTTTATTATCGCTATTACCGAAACGCCTACGTCTGCGAATACTGCCTGCCACATGTTGGACATGCCGAGGGCGCTGAGTATAAGAACGAGTATTTTTACGGCAATAGCAAAGATAATGTTTTGACGTACTATATTTTTTGTTTTTTCCGCTATTTTCAATGTTAACGGGATTTTTGACGGTTTATCGTCCATAAGGACAATGTCGGCGGCCTCTATGGCGGCGTCGGAACCGAGTGCCCCCATTGCTATTCCGACATCGGCTCTGGAAAGTGAAGGAGCATCGTTTATGCCGTCCCCGACAAATATTACGGAACCCGATGATTTATCTATTATTTCGGAAAGTTTTTCTACCTTATCCGATGGAAGAAGTTCGGAATATACTGTATCTATACCAAGCTCTTCGCCTATTTTTTCCGCAACGGCTTTTTTGTCGCCTGAAAGTATAACCGTGTTTTTTATGCCTGCTGATTTAAGGGCGGCAATTGCCGATTTTGAATCGTCCTTTATTTTATCGGATATTATTATATATCCGGCGTACTTGCCGTCGACTGACGTATGGATAACCGTACCGAAACTGTCGCAGTCTATATATTCGCAGCCGACTTCCTCCATAAGTCTCGCATTTCCCGCAAATACAATTTTTCCGTCGACTACGGCTTTTACGCCTCGTCCCGACAGCTCTTCCGTATCGGATACTCTTCCTGTATCAAGCTGAGCTTTACATGCCTTTTTTAATGACAGCGATATTGGATGATCGGAAAAACTTTCCGCAGCAGCTGTTACTTCCATAAGCTCGTCTTCGGACATACCCACCGGATGGATTTTCGTTACAAAGAAAGAACCTTTTGTAAGAGTGCCTGTTTTATCAAATACAACGGTATCGGCTTTTGTTACGGCCTCCATATAGTTTGAACCTTTAATCAGTATTCCGTTTCTTGAAGCACAGCCTATACCGCTGAAATATGAAAGAGGTATAGATATTACAAGGGCGCAGGGGCATGATACTACGAGGAAATTAAGCGCTCTCATAATCCAGTCTTTGAAATCTCCGCCAAGAAAAACAGGCGGCAGGAAAGCAAGAATCAAAGCGAGAATAACAACTATCGGCGTATAGTAACGGGCGAATTTTGTTATAAAGTTTTCGGTATGAGCTTTGTTTTCGGCAGAATTTTCTACTAACTCCAAAATTTTCGCAACTGTAGAGTCGGAGTATTCTTTTGTTACTTTTACTTTCAAAAGACCGTTTATATTAATACATCCGTTTATAACGCTGTCTCCTGCCGATACGTCCATGGGCATTGATTCGCCTGTAAGCGCTGTCGTGTTTAGACTTGAAGAACCTTCGGTTATTATTCCGTCAAGAGGAACCTTTTCGCCGGGCTTTATTATAATTATATCGCCGACAGACGCTTCGTCGGGGTCTATTTGTTCTACTTTTCCGTCTCTTTCCACATTAACGTATTCAGGGCATATATCCATGAGCGCCGATATGGAATTTCTGCTTCTTCCTACTGCTATAGATTCAAAAAGGTCGCCGATCTGATAGAAAAGCATTACAAATACGGCTTCGGGATATTCTCCTATACAAATTGCGCCTATTGTCGCAAGACACATAAGAAAGTTTTCGTCAAATACCTGACCGTGGAGAATATTGACGGCTGCTTTTTTTAACACAGGCAGACCGACTGTAAGATACGGTATCATAAACAATATAAATCTCGTAAATCCTTCGGGCTTGAGCAGAGCAAGGATAATGAAAAATACCACACCCGCCATTATTCGATAAAGGGAATGTTTTTGTTTCTTTGTCAAATAATCACCTCATTTTATAATTATCGAACAGTCCGGTTCTATTTTAGATATTGCAGATGACGCCTCCTTAAGTATGCTTTCAAACTTATCGTCGTCGGCGTCCAAAGTAAGTTTTTGTGTCATGAAGCTGACGGTAGCTTTGTTTACTCCCGGTATTTTGTTTATTGCCGTTTCCATTTTAGCGGCACAGTTTGCACAGTCAAGTTCTGCAAGTTTATAAGATTTTTTCATAATTATTTCCTCCTCTGGTTGTTTATTCGCATAAATGTTCCATTCCGTTGCCGAGTATTGTCCTTACATGGTCGTCGGCCAGTGAATAGAAAACTGTTTTACCTTCTCGTCTGAATTTTACAAGCTGCGCTTGTTTTAAAATTCTCAGCTGATGTGATATTGCGGACATACTCATATTCAAAAGCTGAGATATATCGAATACGCACATTTCGGATTCAAAAAGAACATAAAGTATTTTAATTCTTGTGCTGTCGCCGAATATTTTAAAAAGTTCGGCAAGGTCGTATAGGATTTCCTCATCGGGCATAGACTCGGTTACTTTTTTTATTATGTCGCTTTGGGCGTGCATAAATTCCGAAGCAGTATTATCATCGCTCATTTGCTCACCTCCTTAATTGAATAATTGTTCAATTGTTAAGTTTATTATATGCGCTGTTATTAAAAAAAGCAAGAGTTTTTTTATTTTTTATAAAAATATTCGGCTGAAAAAAGAAAAATACCCCCGTACAGATAGACTTTTTAATGAAAATCTTTTATGTAGGGAGGTATGAAACGGTTAATTTTCTTCAAATTTATTTATTAAGTCTATCATAGACTGCATAGGCGGAGTTACCCACTTGTTTTTATGATATATGAGCTGTCTCCATACGCCCGTCGGTTTTTGGGAAACTTTAAGTTTAATGAGAGTACCTTTTTCAAGGGAACTTTTTACGGCATATTCGGGAAGGAATGAAATTCCCGCGCCGTGTTCCAAAAGGCTTTTGATTATATTTACGTTTCCCAACTCCAAAAAAGGATGTATTTCCAATGTTTCGGCAGCCATAAGCTCATCAAGATGTTTTCTGTAACTCATATTTCTTTCGGTAAGTATAAAGTCGCAGGAGGCAAGTTCCTTGGGCGTAAATATTTTCTCGGCGTCGGCATAGTTCGGTGAGGCTACAAAACAGACTTCTTCCTTCCTTTCCAGAGCCGTAACAAGGTCTGAGGAATATATGCGCTTATCCAGGGTATACACGAGGTCAGCCTCGTTGTGGCGCAGCATGTGGAAAATATCGTCTGTTCCGCCTGTGGAAATGATAAGCTCGACTTTAGGATAATTTTTATGATATATTTCCAGAATATCGGGGAAAAATGACGTACACAGCGATTCCGCCATAGCAATTCTCAGGTGTCCGCTTTCTTCGGGCAGCTTACGCATTGCTGTTTTAGCGTCTTGGGCGGTACGCATTATTTTTTGGGCAAAATCAACGAATTGTACGCCTGAAGCCGTAAGGCGTACCGTTTTATGTATACGTTCAAAAAGCAGGGTCTCAAATTCCTGTTCAAGCTGCTGTATTTGGGTTGTTACCGTAGATTGGGAATATCCGAGTATTGCGGCGGCTTTGGAAAAACTGCACTGTTCCGCAACACATAAAAATGTGCGTATATTTCTTAGCTCCATATAATCCTCCTGAAAAATAATATATTAATTTTTTCGAACTATACTATAGAAATTATCGGTTTTACAAAACTATAATCAGAGTATATAATTTAACTATCGGTTGTGTCAACCATATTAAAAGACTTTTAGGGTCTTAAGGAAAAATTGAGGGGGAAAAGTATGAAGGGAAAGAAAACGGAAATTTCCGGAAAGACCCATCAGAACGGCGGCTTCGGAAGCGGAGTCGGATTTGTGCTGGCATGCGTCGGTTCTGCCGTGGGTATGGGAAATATATGGATGTTTCCATACCGTGTAGGACAATACGGAGGAGGCGCGTTCCTTGTACCGT
>URLB01000147.1 GCA_900548595.1 uncultured Eubacteriales bacterium | reverse complement strand
CAATATACGTACAACCGTCTCGGAGTCGGTAAAATCGTGCATAAATATATTTCCCTCAATGTACGCATACCCCTCTAACACTGACCACTCTATTTCATTATAAGTAGCGTCCTCCGGTTCAACATGTGCCTTCAACTCCAGTTCCTCGCCTGCATATACCCAATCCTCATTTTCCATAATAATATCGGAAACCGGTATTATATTGTCTTTTATCTCAACAATACAATCTTTTATATACGGTATCCCGATACCTATTCCGTCTTCTATTTCAACTTTTATTTTTATTACTCCCGATTTATCCGCAACAAGTTTATTGCCGTTTATCTTTACGTCAGTTCCTCCATCATCTACAATTTTGTATATCGCATTCTTATTTGAAGCATTTTTAGGTTCTACGTTTATGTTTAGTTCCAGTACTTCTCCCGTCTTTCCCTCGGACGGTGCTAGTATTACATTACTTACAGGTACAAAATCGGAAATTATATCATCGATAGTTATACCGCTATCAGTTGTAATATTATCGGCATTATCGGTCTTAACAGTTCCGACTTGTCCCATGCCGCTGAATTTTATTTTTGTCTTTTCACTTGCTATATCTTCTATAAATGACGAAAAACCGTTCATATTAAATTCTACAGCCCCGACTCCATCAAAAATATCAACATAATCTATAGTTTTTCCGTCATGCAGCTCAATAAGACTGTCGGATAAAACATTCATTTTGTCAACATTTACATTTATAACGGCGTCGGAGTTTATATCAACCTCATCAACCGTTATATCACACTCCGATGAAATCTCCGTGTTTCCCTCTATTATCAATTTTCCGTACAATTTTGTTTTATTATCAAAAACAATCTTTTTAAAGTCATCATCTTTAACGGTCACTATATCTTTTTTCAACAGACAGTCTTCCAGTTCAACACTTCCGTTACCGCAAACAACTACGTCTCCCTCAACGGATACATCCTTCAGAACGACATCGCAGTTTTCAATTATAACGTCTCCCGAAGCATTTATATCGCTTACAGCCGCATTGTCGGTTATCGTTACATTTTTATAATTTTTTCCTTTGCCGTCGAAGTCTTTATCTAGCGTTAAATTTTCCTTATTGAAATCCTCTCCCTTTAATATCGGTCTCAGTTCTATATAATGCGGATCTTCCGCACCTTCTGCCGTCGTTACATCGTCGGGGCGTATACTGCTTTCCACTCCCGAAGTATATACTTCCATTGTGCCGATTTCGCCTTCTCCGACTATTTTAATTCTACCGTAAATTTCCGCATTTTTAACTTTAGAACCTTTCTCAAATTTAATATGGGAGCTTTCAGCATTTTCAGTAACTTTAAAATTTTCTATATCCGCGTTCTTTCCGATAAATATATCAGTTTTTGCATTATGAACGACATTTTTAATATCACCGTCTATTATTATTTCATCATTACATACATCGTCAATAATTACTTCATCAAAACCTTCTCCTGATATTTTACCGCATGAATTAAATTCTGTTTTGTCAACAGTAGTATTTTCATCTGCCTCAAAAGTAAAATCCTCTCCATCCGTAATCAGCTTATTTATATTACAGTTTTCCGCATGTATAACATTTCCGCCTTTTACGTAAACATTTCCTTTTACTGTTACACCTGCCAGATTAACTGTATCCATATCGTCTGTTATTATCAAATCACCATCTATTATTTTGTCTTTCATCTGTTCTTCACGAAGTATATATTCATTTTTGCCGATATCTTCCGTCCCTTTTATCTCTGTTAGTCTTTTAAGGGCAGATACAGCTTCGGCTCTAGTCATATATTTTTTCGGTCTGTATGTGCCATTCGGAAATCCCGACAATATTCCATATTCATAAACAATATCCACGCTATTCTTTGCCCATTCGTCTATATCGTAAGCATCCTTAAAATTCGGTTTATTTTCTGTAATTTCCGTATTGTCTAAAAGTTTATTTATTATTACGGCGGCTTCTTGTCTCGTAATAAAATCATCCGGTCTGAAAGTCCCGTTTTTATCACCCGAAACATATCCTGCGCTAATGCCTTTTTGAATTTCACTATAAGCCCAGTAATCGGGTCTTACATCGATAAAATTTATATTTATTTTATTTTCAAATTTAAAAATCTTATTTACAAGAGTTAAAAATTCTGCTCTTGTAATCGAATTATCAGGTAGAAAAGTTCCGTCGGGGTATCCGCTTATATAGCCAATATTTGCCCACTCTTTAATTTGGGTCTCTGCCCAATGTCCCGAAATATCATCAGTATTAGCCAAAACATGCGCATTGAATGCCGTTACTGTCAGTATAGTCGGCAAAAATGCAGCCGCTAATGTTTTAAATGCCTTTTTCATAGCCCTTCCCCCTATTTAAATTTAAAATAAATCTTAAAACCGTTTACGTCTTTTTTCGACCTTTTATAATATTATACTTCCTATATGTTTCAATTAAAAGAGGCAAAATGTTTATTTTTAATTCTTAATCATTTGCATAAAAAAGAGCCGATGATAATCGGCTCTTTAATAAATTTACTGTTCTGATTTTTCTCTAACGGTTTCTGCCCAAAGTTTTTCTGCAACAGGTTTCCAATCCTTAGCATACTGAACGCATTTACCGCAAAGGTGTTCGCAACTTTCAGGAGACTGAAGATCTGTTGAAACAGCTCCTGTTTCATGTACTATCTGCTGGAGTTTTTCAGGATTCTCAAGCATAGGACACGGCATAAGATGATTTTCATTAAACGGCTGTTGTTGTCTGTATGCCTTAAAAATAGGCTGCTGTAAACATTCTATAAGCGATTTGTCATGTATATTAGCGCTTGAATAGTGAATGAATACACACGGCTCTACGTCTCCTATAGGATTAATATGACAATAACATCTTCCACCTGCTACACAGCCATGTACAAATTCGCCGTCATTCTGGAAGTCTATTGCAAAAAGTTCTTTTCCGCCTTCCCATCCTCTTATTTCTCTTACTCTGTGATACATATATTCACGCTGTTCCGGTGTAAGCAAGAGATCTGTGGAAGCCTCATTGCCGACAGGCATATAGTGGAAATACCAAGTATATTTTACACCTTTTTCGATAAGAAGGTCTATAAAGTCGTCGGAAGTAACAGTCTTATAGTTTTTGCTTGTATAACAGATTGATGTTCCGAAAAGAAGTTTATGCTTTTTAAGCAAATCCATAGCATGCATTGCTTTTTCAAAATGACCTGCCCCACGACGTCCGTCATTCTCTTCAGCATATCCTTCAATACTGATAGACGGCATAAAGTTACCTACACGAAGCATTTCCTTACAGAAATCCTCATCTATAAGAGTACCGTTTGTAAATGCGCTGAACATACAGTCATTATGCTTTTCACAAAGTTTTATAATATCGTTTTTACGAACCATTGGTTCTCCGCCTGTAAGCAGATAAGCATGGATTCCGAGTTCTTTTCCCTGTGTAACGATGCTGTCCATATCTTCGTATGTAAGATTATATTTATTTCCGTACTCGGCAGCCCAACAACCTATACAATGCATATTGCATGCGCTTGTAGGATCCATAAGTATAACCCAAGGTATATTGCAGTCATATTTTTCGGACATTTCCTGTGTAATTCTATATCCGTGGAAACCGGCTTCATATCCAAGAGTAAGAAACGCTTGTTTAAGTACAAAAGGATCCGTCTCTTCTACAAGTCTTCTTCCAAATTTTGCCCATTTGCTGTTTTCATCGGAAAAAGCTGCCTTAAGTTTTTCATAAGCTTCAGGAGACCATGATTTTCCGATAAATTTTTCACCTATATTAATTATTTTCACCATATTTGTCGGGTCATTTCCGACGTGCTTTATGAGTGAATCGATTGCAACCTCAAATGCTTTTCTTTCGGCTGCATGTATAAGTTTATTTTCCATTACCGTTTCCTCCGTTCCGACACTTTGGTTGAACCAATTTGTTTTATGTTATTAATATAATACATTATAAAATTTACGGCAATTTACAAATGATAAAAAATGTAGAAAAAAGGGACAGTTAATAAAATCTGTCCCTATAGATATCCTTATAAAATTATTATATAAAAAGATGAGGTGTGTTATTACATGTTTTACTTCCTAAATAAAAAAGCCCGTCATTTAACGGGCAAGAAAA
>URLB01000146.1 GCA_900548595.1 uncultured Eubacteriales bacterium | reverse complement strand
TGGCAGGTCTTATGTGCGACCGACCTATAGAAGAAGTAGCCGCTGAGATGGACGAACTGCGTAAAACAGCCGCTTCCCTCGGAGTAAATCCAGAAATTGATCCGTTTATGACACTCGGATTTGTTTCATTGACGGTTATACCAGAAATAAGGCTTACAACAACAGGATTGGTTGAATTATAAATATAACCCCCATGATCGGTTCATGGGGGTTACTTATTTTTTGCCGTCAAATGTTTTCTATATTTTTAATAAGCGGATAAATATTTCTGAATATATTATATTTTTCATCATACTTTGAAGCTATCTCCCTGTCGGGAATTACCGTATCCGCTGTACCTGTCATTGCTTTAACTGCTTCGTCTACAGTGTTATATTCTCCGCATCCGACAGCCGCCAAAACAGCAGCTCCGTAACTCGGTCCTTCTTCAATCTGAGGAACGTCTATTTCAATATTCAGCACATTGGCGATTATCTTTCTCCAAAGTTCGCTTTTCGCTCCGCCGCCGCAAATTTTAGCCCTGTCTATTTTAATGCCCATGCTTTTTGCAGCCTCCAGAGAATCTCTCAGTCCGAAAGCAACTCCTTCCAAAACAGCCTGCGTCATTTCCGTTCTTGTTGTATCCATCGACATGCCGATAAACGCCGCTCTTGCATTAGGATCGTTATGCGGCGAACGCTCTCCCATTAGATATGGCAGGAAAAATACGTTATTTTCTCCTAACTTTACAATATTCTCCTGCTCTTTAAAATATTCGTCGGTTTTAAGTATATCATCCATCCACCATTTATTGCATGACGCAGCGCTCAGCATACATCCCATAAGATGATAGCCTCCGTCTGCCGCCGCAAAAGAATGTATTGCATGGTTTTTTGTATTTCTGAAAATGTTTTCCGAAATAAATATTGTTCCCGACGTTCCGAGGGAAATATTGCACATACCGTCTCCGACCGTTCCCGTCCCTATGGCTGCCGCGGCGTTATCGCCTGCTCCGGCAATAATTTTTACGGTTCTATCAAAACCGAGAAGCTCGGCAATATCATCTTTTATCGTTCCAACAACCTCATAGCTTTCAAAAAGTCTCGGAAGCATATTTTCGTTTACAGAACATATATCCAGCATTTCCTTCGACCAACGCTTATTTTTTACATCAAGGAGTAGCGTGCCCGAAGCGTCGGAGTAATCGGTGCAGAATATTCCGCTTAAACAATATGCAATATAGTCCTTAGGAAGCATTATCTTTGAAATTCTTTTAAAATTATCAGCTTCATTCTCTTTCAGCCACAAGAGTTTAGGCGCCGTAAAGCCTGCAAAGGCAATATTTGCCGTATACTCCGATAATTTTTCCTCTCCGACAGTATTATTAAGATATTCTGTTTCTTTGCCTGTTCTGCCGTCGTTCCATAAAATAGCCGGACGTATAATATTATCATTGCCGTCAAGAATAACCAATCCGTGCATTTGTCCGCCAAAACTTATTCCGGCAATTTCTTTTTTATTATACATCTCGGTAAGCTGTTTCAGTCCGTCAACGGTTTTTTCAAACCAATCCTCCGGATTTTGTTCCGACCAGCCCGATTTAGGAAAATATAACGGATATTCCTTTGTAACAGTATTATATATTTTTCCTTTCTCATTCATAAGGATAAGTTTAACGGCAGAAGTACCCAAATCGATTCCTATGTATAACATTTACATTCTCCTTATTTCCATGGATTCTCCGTCGGATATCTGACTCCTGCCGGCTGATTATACCCTATATCTTCAACAGGTACTCCTATATACTTAAACACTTCGAAAAGAGCCTTTCCATGTTTTCCGAAAGCAACAGCTCCGTGATGAGGGAAATTGCCTTCAATAAGTACATGACGGTAAAATCTTCCCATTTCGGGTATTGCAAACACACCTATTGAGCCAAAAGACCTGCTTGCAACAGGAAGTACTTCTCCCTGCGCTATATACGCTCTCAGTTTGCAGTCCGCCGTACTCTGAAGTCGGAAGAACGTTATATCTCCCGGCACTATATCTCCTTCAAGCGTTCCCTGTGTAACTTCTTCGGGAAGCGTCCTTGCCATAATCAGCTGATATTTCATTTCACAGAACGAAAGCTTCGCAGACGCAGTATTTCCGCAATGGAATCCCATAAACGTGTCCTTATGCGTATAGTTAAATTTGCCCTCGATATCTTCTTTATACATATCCGCAGGCACATTGTTATTTATATCAAGAAGCGTTACTGCATCTTCACTGACTACCGTACCTATAAATTCACTGAGAGCTCCGTAAATATCAACCTCACAGGATACAGGTATTCCCTGAGCTGTAAGCCTGCTGTTGACATAGCAAGGAACGAAACCAAACTGCGTCTGAAATGCAGGCCAGCATTTTCCCGCTATTGCAACATACTTACGATATCCTTTATGCTCCTCTATCCAGTCTTTCAGTGTAAGTTCATACTGGGCAAGCTTTGATAAAATTTCCGGTTTCTTATTTCCGCTTCCGAGTTCTTCTTCCATCTGTTTTACTACATCAGGGATTCTCGAGTCACCTTCATGCTTTTTAAACGCTTCAAATAAATCGAGCTCTGAGTTTTCTTCTATTTCAACGCCTAAATTATAAAGCTGCTGTATAGGCGCATTACATGCAAGGAAGTTTAAAGGTCTCGGACCGAAGCTTATTATCTTAAGGTTATTAAGTCCTATAACCGCCCTTGCTATAGGTCGAAATTCTGCTATCATATCGGCACATTCTTCAGACGTTCCTACAGGATATTCGGGAATATATGCTTTAATATTTCTGAGCTTTAAATTATAGCTGGCGTTCAACATTCCGCAGTATGCGTCTCCTCTTCCCTGAATAAGGTTGTTGCCGCTCTCCTCTGCAGCGGCAACAAACATTTTAGGTCCATCAAAATGTTTTGCCAAAAGTGTTTCCGCTATTTCAGGTCCGAAGTTTCCTAAATACACAACTAAAGCGTTACATCCGGCATTTTTTATATCTTCCAACGCCTGTACCATATGTATTTCACTTTCTACGATACAGATAGGACATTCGTAAATATCTTTTTCTCCATACTTATTCTTATAAGCTTCAATAAGAGCTTTTCTTCTGGATACCGAAAGGCTTTCAGGGAAACAATCTCTGCTGACCGCCACAACGCCGATTTTAAGTTCAGGAATATTACTCATATAAATCCACCCCTTATTAAAATAAAATGATATAAAACTAATTTAAAACTAATATTATTTTACAGGATTTACTTAATTTTGTATATAAGAGAATTACATTTGTACATATCGTTTTTTATTTTTACATAGCAAAAAAGCACTCCAAATAAATTTGAAGTGCTTTTAAGGCGCAGACCAGATTTGAACTGGTGAATAACGGTGTTGCAGACCGGTGCCTTACCACTTGGCTACTGCGCCACATGACTTTTATATTATAACATATGTTAGTAACAAAATCAAGCTAAAAATAAATGACCCGACCGGGAATCGAACCCGGGTTACAGCCGTGAAAGGGCCGTGTCTTAACCGCTTGACCATCGGGCCATATTTTTTTAAAAGCTCCCCGAGTAGGATTCGAACCAACGACCCTCCGGTTAACAGCCGGATGCTCTACCGCTGAGCTATCGAGGATTATTTATTTAATTCCGGCAGCCACTTACTTTCCCGGGCCGTCTCCAGCCAAGTATCATCAGCCGCTTGCGTCTTAACCGTCGTGTTCGGCATGGGTACGGGTGTTTCCCACAAGCGCATCGCCACCGGAAATCCTCCAGTGCTTTTTAACACCTTCAAAACTAAACATGAACTTCTTTAAGCCTTTCTATATTAACACATCTTTTCCTTTCGGTCAAGCCCTCGACCTATTAGTATCAGTAAGCTCAATACGTTACCGCACTTACACCTCTGACCTATCTACCTCGTAGTCTTCAAGGGGTCTTACTTCTTTCGAATGGGAAATCTCGTCTTGAGGGCGGCTTCACGCTTAGATGCCTTCAGCGTTTATCCGTTCCGAACTTAGCTACTCTGCCGTGCATTTGGTATGCAACAGATACACCAGCGGTTCGTCCATCCCGGTCCTCTCGTACTAAGGACAGCTCCTCTCAAATTTCCTACGCCCACAACGGATAGGGACCGAACTGTCTCACGACGTTCTGAACCCAGCTCGCG
>URLB01000145.1 GCA_900548595.1 uncultured Eubacteriales bacterium | reverse complement strand
GGTCAGTCGGGAACCGCTACGGTTTCAGGAGACGACTTTGGCGGAGATAGCGGCGCCGCATATTTCCAGTTTAGAAATGATAAGCTTATATATGTCGGAAGACTCACATCTGTATCGCTCAGCAATATAAGCTATGGTACGGCTTCAAGCGGAAGCAAAAAATATGATGTAAGTGAGGACGTACAGTGCTATGTTAAGACAGGTCCTAAGAAGTATGAGCAGACAAATCTTGCTACGGCAATGAATACAAGTAAGTATAATGTAACAGGATATACTTATGGAAATGAAGTAGTACTTATTATGCTGACTGAAAGATAAAAGGTAAAAAACAAATTTCCATAATCAAAGATTAGCATCAAGAATTTTTGATAATATAGAAAAATACAGAATTGAATATGAAATAAAAAATCAAGACGAGTAAGAATCAAAAAATTCTTACTCGTCTTTTGCGTTAATGGATTGGTGAATAATATACTGAGAGATATTTGAACTGTTTATATGATAAAAGGAATTCTTAATATGTGTATTTTAACAATGATACCAATATATAAATTGAATTTTTTAATTATTCGTTAATGTATAAATTGAATGTTTTAATTACAATTAATACGTAATAATAAATATTTAAAATTGAAATACAGAGAATTTTTGATATTATATTTTATAGAATAGCAAAAGAGGATAAAGGAGATAAATAATGAAATTTGAAGATAAGCAGTTAACTTTTGAAGAATTAATTTCAAGCAATGACCCGGAAGAATTTTTGGAGTCGACTATTCCGTTCCAAAAATTGATGATGCAGTACAGGTGTGCGATGCTGGAAGTACAGACTAAATTTGAGGTTATAAATAATGAGCTTTCCTTATATGGGGACAGAAACCCTATAGAATTTATTAAAAGCCGTATAAAACGACCGGTCAGTATTATGGAAAAGCTTAAAAGAAAAGGGTTTGAAATATCCATAGACAGTATCCAGAATAATATATATGACATAGCCGGAATAAGGGTCGTATGTTCTTTTCCTGAAGATATATACCGACTTGCGGAGAAAATATGTATGCAGGACGATATTAAACTTTTAAATAAGAAAGATTATATTAAAAATCCAAAACCGAACGGTTATAGAAGTCTGCATCTTATACTTGAAGTGCCTGTATTTTTCACAGAGGAGAAAAAGAGGCTTCCGGTTGAAGTCCAGCTTAGGACAATTGCTATGGACTTTTGGGCAAGCATAGAACATAAACTCCGATATAAAAAAAATCTTCCTGAATCGGTTTCGGCTGATATTTCGGAAAGCCTCAGAAAATGTTCCGAAGAAATAAATGAAATGGATTTTCGTATGCAGGCTATAAACAGATGGATAGAACTTTCAAAGGTAGAAGGTTTTTCTGAAGACGGAACAAGAAGCGATAGTTAAAGAAATATATAAAGATGTCAGAGGCTATATGACTTTATAAAAACAACCACGACTTATTATTATGAAACCGTGGTTGTTTTTATAAGTAAATTAATTACTGATTTGCATATTTTTCAGCGATAGCCGAACAGTAAGCTATCATTTCCATACAGTTTTTCTTTCTTGCTTTTCCCGCGAAATCGCCAAAAGGATTGGAAAGTTCATCACAGTTGAGTGTTCCGTAATTTTTTTTTATTTCACTCACCATGCTTCCGAATGTAGGATATACTTCTCCCTGAAGCTGATGAATGCGGTCTTTCATTTCTTCTTTTTCAAAGGGATCACGACCTTTAACTGTTCCCAGTGCAAGCACAGCTCCTGTTATAGCTCCGCAAGTGTTTTTTGTATGTCCCATTCCTCCGCCGAAACCCGACGCTATTTTGATTATATCATCAGGAAGGTCTATGTCGTGCATGTCCATAAAAGTGCGAAGAACACATTCTGCGCAGTTAAGTCCCTGACGAAAATATCCGCGGCTTATTTCGTCAGCCAAAGCCATTTTTTCTTCCGTTGATTTACCGTCTGTTGAAACCTTTGCCATATATAATCGCTCCTTAAATTTGCATTTTTGTATTTATAGTAACTCTTTTGTTTGTTTGTGTCAAATAACAATTGAATATATCGTTTTATTAATTTATAATTTGTGTATATATAATTATACAAAAATGTTCTAAAATCCATACGGATAATAATATTTAAAAAGGGGTGCTTTTATGGAAGATTTACTTCGTATCGATGAAAAGGATAATCTGGTTACATGCTTGAGAGATGTGAAAAAAGGCGAAACATTTGATGTTTTCGGGAAAAAGATTATATCAAACTCCGATATACCTAAATTCCACAAAATGGCTGTAAACGATATAGCCGAGGGTGGATTATGCTATAAATACGGTCAGGTAATAGGAAAAGCAACAGTTGAAATAAAAACAGGCGATTATGTACATGTGCATAACTGTGAAAGCACAAGGGGAAGAGGAGATAAAAAATAAGGGGGATTTTGCCATGAAATTAATGGGATATAAAAGAGAAAACGGAACATACGGAATAAGGAATTACCTTCTTATAATACCGGCTTCCGTCTGTGCAAGCGAAACGGCGGTCAATATAGCAAAGCTTGTAAACGGCGCAATAGCCATACCTCATCAGCATGGCTGCTGCGAAATAGGCGACGATTTTGAAACAACAAAAAGAACATTGGTAGGTTTCGGAAAAAATCCCAACGTAGGAGCGGTTCTTGTGGTAGGTCTCGGCTGTGAGGGAATACAGGCAAAGGAGATTGCCGATGAAATAGCAGAGAGCGGAAAACCTGTAGACTACATCGTTATACAGGACGAATGCGGAACGTGCAAAACGGTTGCAAAAGGAGTCGAAATTGCAGGCAAAATGTCAAGAGAACTTGCTAAACAGAATAAGACGGAGTTTGATATAAGCGAAATAATTCTCGGATTGGAATGCGGAGGAAGCGACCCTACAAGCGGATTGGCATCAAACCCGACAATCGGAGTTGCTTCGGATATGCTTGTAAATGACGGAGGAAGCAGTATTTTGAGCGAGACTACGGAATGTATAGGCGCAGAGCACTTGCTGGCGGAAAGATTTGCAGACATTACCGAAAGGGAAAAGTTTCTATCTATGGTAAAGAGAGTGGAGGACAGATCCTACGCCGCAGGTCATGACTTAAGAGAAGGTCAGCCGACTCCGGGAAATAAAGCAGGAGGACTTACAACTATTGAAGAAAAGTCCCTTGGATGTATGTATAAAGCCGGAAAGAGCACATTTTTACGAGCGCTTGAATATGCCGAAGAAGTGCCGCATGATAAAAAAGGTCTTTATTTTATGGATACTCCGGGTCAAGATATAGATTCTATTACGGGTATGGTGGCAGGAGGAGCGCAGATTATCGTTTTTTCAACAGGAAGGGGAACACCTACGGGAAGCCCCATAGCGCCGGTAATAAAAATTACGGGCAATACCGAAACCTATAATAAAATGATTGATAATATAGACATAAACGCAGGAAAAATAATTACCGACGGAGTAAGCCTTGAGGATATGGGCAAAGAACTTTATGATATGATAATAAATGTTTGTAACGGCGAGTATACAAAAGCCGAAGCACTGGGACACAGAGAGTTCGGAATTTTCAGAACAGGATTTACATATTAATATTTGATATATTTATGCGGAACAGATATGTGATTTGTGATACTGATTTGTTCCGCATGTCATGTATATAGTCAGTTTGAATAAACAATAATTATATAAAACCAAATTAAGGAAGATGAAAAAATGATTGAAGAATATGTAATAGCGGCATGTTCCGGAATGAAAATTGATGTTAAAAAAGGTCAAAATATTGAAGTCATTGATATTGAAGGCGGACAGGTAGTCGATTTTTTTGCAGAAGTAGGCGGAAATAAAGATGAATTTCTTTCGACAGGCGTAACAATTGACTGTAATGAGTCTTTAAAATTGAAAAATAATGACATTATTTATACAAATTTGTATAATCCGATGATGAAAGTAATATATGACGATGTAGAAGAACATGACTTGCTCCACCCGTGCTGTAGAAAAGAAATGTATGACTTTTTTTATAATAACGGAGACGGACACCCCCAATTGTCTTAATAATATCAATGGGGCGCTTGGGGAACATCGACCTATTATTACGCCTATTAACTTATTTATGAATACAAAAATAAATACCGATGGCAGTATTTCAGTTGAGAAACCGATTTCTAAAGCAG
>URLB01000144.1 GCA_900548595.1 uncultured Eubacteriales bacterium | reverse complement strand
ACAAATCTTTCAAGACGGCCGATAGCAACGGGTTCGCCTTTTATTCCTCTTACACAGTGCATTTCACATTGAGTTTCCTGTGGACAGACACGTCCGCTTATTGCCGGAAGAGCGTTTGTTTTTGTTATAACTTTGTATGCTCCCGCAAAATCACTTTCAGCAACTTTTGAAATAAACTCCGGTATATGGATATTGACGGGACAACCCTGTACGCATGGCATGTTTTTGCAGTTAAGACATCTTTTTGCCTCGTTTACAGCCATTTCCTCCGTATATCCGAGAGTAACCTCCTCAAAGTTTTTATTTCTTATATCCGCCGCCTGTTCGGGCATCGGAGTTTTTTCCATAGCCATATTTGCCACTTTACAGTCCTCCTTATTTAATGAGCTCGTTGGCGAGCTTATCCATTCTGCATACATGGGATTCTCTGTTTTCGCTCTCCTGAGCTTTGTAAGCTGCGTTTCTGTTCATAAGCTCGTCGTAATCTACCTGGTGTCCGTCAAAATCGGGTCCGTCAACGCAGGCAAATTTTATTTTTCCGCCTACTGTAACACGGCATCCGCCGCACATTCCCGTACCGTCAACCATTATCGGGTTAAGGCTTACGATAGTTTTGATTCCGTAAGGCTTCGTTGTAAGGGAGACAAACTTCATCATCGGGATAGGGCCGATGGCAATTACTGCGTCGTATTTATTTCCGGCTTCGATAAGTTCTTTGAGTTTATCTGTTACAAATCCCTTTTCTCCGTAAGAACCGTCGTCGGTCATAATATAGTAATTTGTACTGTTTGCACGCATTTCGTCTTCAAGGATTACAAGATCCTTTGTACGGAAACCTGTGATAACATCTACTTCACGTCCGTCTGTAAAAAGCGTTTTTGCCTGAGGGAAAGCAATTGCACAGCCTACGCCGCCGCCTACTACGGCAACCTTTTTCAGACCGTCAAGCTCTGTGGGAGCGCCGAGAGGGCCTACAAAGTCAAGAATATACTCGCCTTCGTTTTTCTTTGCGAGAAGTTCTGTCGAAAGGCCGACCTTCTGGAAAATAATAGTTACCGCTCCTCTTTCTTTATCTGTATCGGCAATTGTAAGAGGGATTCTTTCTCCTTCTTCATCTATACGGAAGATAATAAACTGTCCGGCTTTTGCTTTTTTTGCAATAAGCGGAGCTTCTATATCCATCAGTGTTACAGAAGGATTAAGTTCTTTTTTTCTTAAAATTTTAAACATAGCAAAACCTTCCTATTTTAAATATTTATTTGATTTTAAGCGAATTAAAGTAATTATACTATAACAATTTTAATATATCAATAATTTAGACAAATGAATAATAATTGTCTGATAATGTAAAAATAAACATAGTCATGCCATAGCTGTCGGGTAATTTAATTTGTTGGAACTTTCGGTTTGACGTGCTATTATTAAGATTAAGAGGTGATTACAAATGAATTTTGATTCGATAGTAGACGTTGTAAATACGCTGAGAAGCGAAAACGGATGTCCGTGGGACAGGGCGCAGACTTCGGAGAGCATGAAAAAGTATATAATTGAAGAGGCGTATGAGACGGTACAGGCTATAAATGATAATGCTAAAAAAGAACTTTGTGAAGAATTGGGAGATTTGTTGTTTCAGGTTGTTTTCCAGGCGCAAATAGCAAAGGAAAAGGGTCTGTTTGACATAAACGATGTAATCGACGGTATATGTTCGAAAATGATAAACAGACATCCTCACGTTTTTAGCGGAAATAGCGGTGAAGACGAAGTCGGCAATAAAACGGCGGCTGATGAAGCTTTAAATAAATGGGAGGATAATAAAAAGAAAGAGAAAGGCTATGCAAGGCAGACGGATGTGTTAAGGGCGATACCGGAGGCTTTACCTGCTCTTATAAGGGCGGAAAAAGTATTGTTTAAAGCTGAAAACGCAGGTCTTGATATGGCTGAGATAGACGATACATATGTCGACCCAAGGATGCTGGCGGAAGAAGTACGTTCGGTTTATGATAAACCCGATGAGGAAAAAGTGGGCGACATAATACTGAAGATGACCAATATTTCAAGGAAAATGCAATTAAATACAGAGTTTTCCTTGACAAAATCAATAGAAAAGTTTATAAATAAATTTGAATATATTGAATCATCGGCTGAAAAGAATAATTTACAACTGAAGGTAATGTCGGCGGAGAACAAAAAAGAGCTCTGGAAACCTGATGTACAATCAGCTGCAGATGAAAATAAATAATTTTGAGAGTATTTTGAGGAGGACAAAAAATGAACAAGACTGAATTAGTAGCCGCAATTGCAGAAAAGGCTGAATTAAGCAAGAAAGACGCAGAAAAGGCTTTAAAAGCATTTGAGGATGCTGTTACAGAAGAACTTATAAAGAACGGTAAGGTACAGCTTGTTGGCTTTGGAACATTTGATGTTGCCGAAAGAGCAGCACGCGAAGGACGTAACCCTCAGACAGGAGAGCCTATGCCTATCGCCGCTTCTAAAGCTCCCAGATTTAAAGCAGGTAAAGCGTTAAAAGACGCTATCAATGCTTAATTAAAATTTGAAATAATCGGCCGTCCGGAAAAAGGACGGTCTTTTTGTTAGAGGTGATAAGATGAGACTTGATAAATATCTTAAGGTGTCCAGAATAATTAAAAGACGTACAGTAGCAAACGAGGCATGCGACGCCGGCAGAGTAACAGTCAACGGAAAGGTCGCAAAGGCCGGTACAGAGGTTAAAATAGGGGACGTTATAGAAATAAAGTTTGGTAATAACACAACAAAGGTTGAAATACTCGACATCAGTGAGACGCAAAAGAAGGATGCTGCGGCGTCAATGTACAGAAGCGTAGAATAATACAAAGTAAAATACCGGTTGCCGCATTATCGGCGGCGAATGGGGACAAATGGTAATATACACGGCGGAAAACATATATATTATTATATAGGTTTTCCGTTTTTTTTATTTAAAACCGAATTGGAGGATAAGAAATGAGCCAGGAAACGAACAATGTCAGACACAGAATAATACTGGACGAGAGAGAACGACTGTCTGTAACGGGAGTAACGGATGTAATAGCGTTTGATGAGGAAACTATTACTGCCGATACCGACATGGGGGTTATAACCATAAGAGGCGAGAACCTCCATATAAGCAAGCTTAATTTGGAAGACGGTATTTTACAAACTGACGGCAATATAGACGGGATAGAATACAGCGACGGAAATATGGCTTCAAAAGGAGGATTTTTACTTGGACGAATATTTAAATAAGGGGATAGAGCGGTGATACTGTCTATTGACGAGCAGATAGATATTTTTATTTTGGTTTTTTCTGCCGGCATTATTTCCGGAATAATTTATGACTTACTGGAAATTTTAAGGATGAATATAAAACACTGCAAAGCAATGATATATACAGAAGATATAATTTATTGGATTGTGATTATAGTTTTGCTTTTTTTAGTTCTTCTTGATAAAAATTATGCTGAAATAAGGTTTTTTAATATAGCCGGATTTTTTTCGGGGATGATTGTATACGGATTAGTTTTCAGTAAAATCATTAAGAAAATAATTATTACTGTTTTAAAATGGATAAAATGTATTTTAAATCTGCTTTTTGAGATAATAATGACGCCGTTAAGACTTATATGGATTATTATAGGGAAGCCTGTTATGACGGTCGGTAATTTTACAAAGGGATATTTGAAAAAACTATTGCATTTGTGTGATTATTATGCAAAAATAAATAAGAAGAAACTATCCGCTCAAATGCGGTTTATTAGACGGAAAAAAGATAAAACGGAGTCTTGATAATGGCGGCGGAAAATAATAAAAAACAAAAGATAAAGAAAAAAAAATCATCAACTTCAAAATTTGTAGGCTTTATACTTGCGGCGTTCAGTGTTTTTGTCGTTGTAAACATAGCTATACAGCTTAACACATATGTGTCTTTGAAGGCTCAGAAAGATGATTTGGAAAACCGTATTGAAGAGGAAAAACAGAAAAAGGAAGAGTATAACAACCAGATGGAATATTACAGCACGGACGAGTATATAGAGAAGATAGCCAGAGAGCAGCTGGGGCTTGTTATGCCGGACGAAATTGTATTCAAAGTTGACAATTGATAAAAATTTTTAAAAAATTTAAAAATTTTTGTTGACATGCGTTGGTTTTATGTGTATAATAACGCTTGTGTCAGTGATGTGGCGGAGTAGCTCAGTTGGCTAGAGCACACGGTTCATACCCGTGGTGTCGAGGGTTCGAATC
>URLB01000143.1 GCA_900548595.1 uncultured Eubacteriales bacterium | reverse complement strand
AACGGCATAATAAAACGGCTTTATTCCGAAAAAGTCCCTTGCGCCGAAAAGTTTTTTCTTTTTACTGTCCCATATTACAAAAGCAAACATTCCTCTGAGACGATTAAGCATGTCCTCGCCGAATTCCTCATATCCATGGACAAGTACTTCCGTATCTGCGTTATTCTTAAACACATGTCCCTTTTGAATAAGTTCCTCTCTCAATTCCTGATAATTGTATATCTCGCCGTTAAATACGATTACAATGTCTCCGGTTTCATTGTACATCGGCTGTGTACCTGAATCCAAATCTATTATGCTGAGTCTTCTAAATCCAAGAGATATATTTTCATCAACATGAGTACCCGCGCTGTCAGGGCCTCTGTGAATAATTGCGTCCATCATATTTTTAAGGACGCTTTCGCCTTGGGCAAGCTGTCCCGTAAATCCTACAAAACCACACATATCCGTTCCTCCTGTGCCGTCGTTCAAGTTACACTCAACTTTAACACAATTTATCTTTGAAATCAAGTTGCCTAACTATTTTATTAAAACATCTTGACTTAATTATAAAAAAGAAATATTATATTAGTTGACTTTTGTAGTTTGTGCAAAAATATAATTATATATTTCTGTTTAAAAATGCAAATCGTGTTTCCGTAGCTCAGCTGGATAGAGCGACCGCCTCCTAAGCGGTAGGTCGGGTGTTCGAATCACCTCGGGAACATATAAAAAATCGACAATAACAATATTGTCGGTTTTTTTATTTACAGATACTAAATTTTCAGTACTTTATGTGTTTTGTAAAATCTTGACACTACTTGCTCATTACTACTATAATCCTCATAGATATTAATTATACAGGAGGTATAACATGAAAAAATTTATAGAGGAATTTAAAGCGTTTGTGCTTCGCGGAAATGTTATGGATATGGCAATAGGCGTAATTATAGGCGGCGCCTTTACAAGCATCGTGTCATCACTTACGTAAAATATAATCAATCCTATTCTCGGCATGGCAGGCAGCGCCGATTTAAGTCAGTTTGTGCTTAATATAGGAAATATAGAAATCAGATATGGAGCTTTCCTTACATCGGTTATAAACTTTCTTATTATGGCTTTTGTCCTGTTTATGTTATTAAAAATGTTTAATAAGATAAAATCTATCGGCAAAAAAAATGTTACTGAAAATCCGGTTCCCCCTTCAACAAAAAAATGTCCGTACTGCCTCAGTGAAATACCTATAGGCGCTGTAAAATGTGCGCACTGCGCTTCGGAACTTCCTAAAAACTGATAGATAAGCCCAAAATGTAAAGAAAATTATAATTTCTAACAATTATAATTTTCTTTGTTTTTTCCACAAATAATTAATGTTATACACAGCATATTGTCCATTTGTTAGCTGTAAACAATAATTTCATGGTTAAATATCTTTTAAAAACTTTTTATTCCAATATAATTATTTCACTAATCGTATACCGGAAAACAAAAAGAATATTTTGCCGAGAGCATATTTTTGCAGTTCCATATACTCCTTTGCCGATACCTTGCCGCCGTAATTCAAAACCTCCATGTTTCCGCTTACGCCGCTTATATAAATATCCGATGAAGTAAATCCGTTTCTTAGATAAAATTTTCTTCTGGCTATTCTCTGTTGGTTATTCTCTGCCATTTTATCAATCTGTTCAATAAGAAGCACAATTTTCTTATTGCTGTATAAATTACATACATTCTGTAATATTCGGCTTCCCGTCCCTTTACTTCTTATTGCACTGTTTACTGCTAAATAGTCAACCATAACCATATCTTTATACGGAATTAATGCAGTAAATCCCAGTAATGTATCATTTTCCGATGCCGTCAATAATTTTGTCTTTCCTTTTTTCACCGATGATTTTAATGATGTAAAAGGCTTTTGTTCTTTTTTAGGAAATGCTTCTGTATATATTTTTCTAACTGCGTTCCATTGATTATCTTTTATCTTTGTAAGTTCCATTCAGCTTCCTCCGATTATACTTGTATATTTATTTTCTTTGTATAATACTAGCATGTACAGTAACTGTACGGTCAATACCCGGAAACAAAAAATCGGATTTGAAATATTCACAAAAACGCCGCATTTGATTTTATGCGGCGTTTTATAAAAAAGGACAACAAACTTTTTAAACTGATTTAAGTTTTTGATTATAGGTTTTTTCAAACGAGCTTATGGCTGAGATAACATCTGTATTATATCCGATATTCACTCTTCCGATAACATCGTTTTTTATATCCTTTGACAAATCCCATATCCAAACGAACTGTTCGTTTCCTCCCGCTTCTTTAATAAGCTTTATAGTTCTTTTGTCAAAGCTGCCTCGCGGATAGACATAATAGCGTGCTCTCTCTCCCAATTTGACATCTATTGTATTCCATGCTGATTTAAAATCATTTTTAATCTCTTCGTCAGTAAATTTCTCAGTCAAAGGTAAATGTGTTTTTCCATGAAGACCTGTATATATAAGTCCCGAATTTTCCATTATACGCAGCTGCTGCCAACCTAAAAACATATTACCGTTATTCTCTGTCGGCTGTTCGGAAGTATAGTCCGTTATAATATAAACTTCTGCTTTTACATTATATTTAAGCAAAATCGGATATGCCAATTCGTAAACAGATTCATATCCGTCATCAAACTGTATAATCACAGGCTTTTCCGGTATTTGTCCTATAGCCCTGTTTTCACTGACAAGATCGCTTGTAAATATCGGAGTATATCCGTTATCAAGAAGTCTTTTTATATCTTTTTCAAATTTTTCAGGCGTTGTAGTCCAATCCGCAGTCTGTGATACATCATTTGTGAGCCTGTGATATGTCAGTACAGGACAATAAATGCTATGTTTTCCTTCCCCGGCATATACGTTAAAACAAATAAAAGTTAAAGCCAGTATGAGCATTATTTTCATTCTTCTCATCATATCTCATACCCTCCTTCTATTTTAAAATATAGTGTTATAATAACCATTTGTCTATAAGACTACGCCAAATGAAAGAAAGACTTAACTGATTTGTAAAATTTGACATTATAAATAATATAATTTGTAAAAAATAAGGACATGCCTTATGGCATGTCCTAAAATAATTCATGTTAATTTACACATGTTTTAATCTTATCCGGCTATTGTTGTATAGATACTTACAAAACCCGATAATGTAACTATTATAAGAAGTATAGGCGTAACATATTTAATACAGTTTACCCAGAGTTTTTTAATCTTAAATCCTTTGCTTCCCTGTTCGATTTCATCGGCAAGCTTCATTATATCAAACTTCCATGCAACGAAATAACACATCAATATTCCTCCTACAGGAAGAAGAATATTATCTGTAATCATTCCGATAAAATCAAATACGGAATAGTTCAATATTGTAACATCACCGAGTACTCCGAATGAAAGCGCGCTTGGTATTCCGAGTATGAATATACATATTCCGAGTACTAAAACAGATTTTTTTCTTGTCCAGCCCAATGTGTCTATTGCCGACGCCGCAACAACTTCCAAAAGAGCAATAGCGCTTGTAAGAGCAGCAAAAAATACAAGTATGAAGAATGCTATTGCAAATATAGGTCCTCCGATCATAGATTCAAAAACCTTCGGAAGAGTACCGAAAATAAGTCCGGGGCCTTGTCCCGGTTCAAGACCGAAAACAAATACCGCAGGGAATATGGCTACGCCTGCGCCTATCGCAAGAGCTGTATCCATTCCCGCTACGATCATACAGCTTTTCTGAATATTTTCCTTTTTAGACAGATAGCTTCCGTATGTTATCGTTATACCCATACAAAGGCTTAACGAATAGAAAACCTGACCGAGAGCCGCATTTATACTGGAAAGTGTAAATCCTGCCTTAGGTTCAAATATAAATCTCAGACCTACCGAAGAACCCTCAAGTGTTACGGAGCGAATCATTATAATTATCAAAAGAATAAATAACGCAGGCATCATAAACTTACTTGCCTTTTCGATACCGCTTACTCCTTTAAAGCATATTGCTATTGTAATTACCATAAAAACAAGATGCCATATAACTGTCTGAGGCTCTGCTATAAACGCATTAAAATCTGCCGGCGCATTAAATGTAGTAGCATAGCTCACGATATATTTAAGAATCCAACCGCCTATTACGCTATAGTAACTTAAAATAATAAACGGTGCGAGAACGCCTAATATACCTACAATTTTTGCCTTTGGGTGAACTATCTTATAACTCTGTATAGGATCTCTGCCTGTATAACGACCAAGACTCATCTCAAGCATCATAAC
>URLB01000142.1 GCA_900548595.1 uncultured Eubacteriales bacterium | reverse complement strand
TATAACGCATTGTCTCAATATAGTTAAAACCAAGGCTTCTGCCGGCTTCCATCTGTCCTTTATCTATGGACATTATGCCGCCTCTTACAATTTCCGCAACATAAGCTCCGGAATTTATACCGAAAGCCAAAGCGGCAATTACAACGCCGTTATCAGACGATGCAAAAATTACGAAATAAATAATGAGAAGCTGTATAACTACAGGCGTACCTCTGATAACAGTGAGGTATACCTTCGCAATTGCATTTAAAAAAGTCATAACACCTTTTTTAAATCCTCTCATTTCGTCCTTAGTCAAATCATAGGTAGATCTGATAGTGGCAAGCACTATACCGATTATGATACCGATTACAATAGCTATCAAAGTTATTTTCAGCGTTACTCCCAAACCATTGAGAAGAAGCTTCCATCTGTCATCTTTAACAAAGTTAAGAATAAAGTCAGCCTTAACGCCAGCAAACCACTCAGCCAAAAAAACACGCCCTTTCCCAGTATTAAAATAATATCCCATTTTATTTTTTGCCTTCTGACAGAAAATAAATAAAACAGTCATAAAATGACGGCTTTATTCATTCGCTGTTCAACTTTTCCTATACTGTAATAACACCATGCCGAATTGTTCGGCATGGTGTTTTCCAAACATTTATTACTCAAAATATTTTGCTGTTAATTCGTCAATAAATCCGTCTTCTTTCATTTCGGCAAGCGCACCGTTTACCTTTTCAAGAAGTTCTGTGTTTTCCTTAGCAATTGCTATACCGTAGTTTTCGGAATCTGTAGCTTCACCGAATGTACCTACGACTACAAGGTCGTTTGCAGCGGCAAATGCGTCGGCAACGCCTGTGTCAAGAACCATACAGTCATTTTTTCCTGCAAGAAGAGCAGCAAGCGCATCGCCGTATTTCTCATACTGGCTTACTCTTCCGCTTATCTTCTCGGAAGCCATAATGTCGCCTGTTGTTCCAAGCTGAACACCTGCTGTATAGTCTCCGTTTACAAGGTCTTCATAGCTTGTTATAGGAGAATCCTTCTGAACAAGTATTGACTGAGAAGCTACAAAGTAAGGGTCTGAGAAAGCTACGCTTTCCTTACGTTCATCTGTGATTGTGATACCGGAAACACCTACGTCAAGCTTTCCTGTCTGAACTGCTGCTACAATTGCATCAAAATTCATATCCTGGATTTGAAGCTCCATGCCTAATCTGTTGCATATTTCCTGCATAAGATCAATATCGAAACCTACGAATGTAACTGCGTCGTCTGCATATGACTCAAACGGAGGGAAGTCTGCGCTTACTCCCATTTTTATTATGCCGTCTGTACCTTCTGTTGTTTCGCCTGTCTGTTCTGTGTTTTCAGTATTTTCCTCTGTTTTTTCATCTGATGAGCTTCCGCAACCTGCAACGCCGAGAACCATAACGGCTGCAAGTGCCATTGCTAAAAATTTCTTCATAATTATTCGTCCTCCTTAAATATTTCTGGGTTATAAACCCCTTTCATTCTAAAAACAATTCACATTATAACTCATAATAAATCACAATTCAAGTATTTTATGCAAGATTACAGCGTTTTTTTGTCAATAAATTCAGGTCTATGTTTTGAATATACAATTTTTTGAGCGCTATACAATCCGTAGTAACCCGACAGCTTATATGAGACCGCGCATGCGACTGCATAATAAATCAGTCCTTCAGTTCCGAACAACTCTATACTCAGTATTAAAGATGTTAAAGGGCAATTTGTAACGCCGCAGAATAATGCAGCCATTCCCAAGCCTGCTCCGAACGAGCCCCCCAGCCCGAAAAGTTTTCCTGCCACATTACCGAATGTTGCTCCGACAAACAATGTCGGAACTATTTCTCCACCCTTAAATCCTGCTCCGAGCGTCAATGCGGTAAATATAATTTTAAGTATAAACGCCTCATATTCTGCCTCTCCGGCTACTGCTCTTCCTATTACGTCCATTCCGGCCCCGTTATAGTCCGTTGTTCCTATTATAAAAGTCAGTATGGCTACCGCCAAACCGCCGACGATTGCGGCAGCTGTTTTATTCGGTATCTTGTCATACAGTTTATGCGTCTTTTTCAATGTCAAACAAAAAAGCATACTTACTGCTGCGCATAATACAGCCAAAACTATAACTTTGAAAATCGTAAGCAGCTCTATTGTAGGTATACTGCCTATTACCGAAAACGATGTCGGCGCTATATCAAACAAAGAGGCTATATATGCCCCTACTGCGGAAGCTATGATACACGGAACTATTGCAGAGTAATACATAACTCCGACGCTTACAACTTCCATCGCAAATACGACTGCGGCAACCGGCGTTCCGAAAAGAGCCGAAAATCCGGCTGCCATTCCGCACATAGTAATTATGCGCTGGTCCTTTTCATCTAATTTTATATGCGTTCCTACGTATGACGCGATACTTCCGCCTATTTGCAAAGCCGCTCCTTCTCGTCCCGAAGAACCTCCGAATAGATGAGTAATAACCGTACTTACGAATATGAGCGGAGCTGTTTTTATGTTCAGTGGTTCATTGGACCGCACTGCGTCAAGTACAAGGTTAGTTCCTCTGTCCTTTTCCATTCCGGTCTTTTTATAAAGAAATACTACTGCCGCTCCTCCTATAGGCAATAACCATATCAGCCAAGGCATTTCTAATCTTATTTCCGTAGCCTTTTCAACGCATATATGAAAAAAAACGCCGACAATTCCTACAAAAGCGCCGACGACAGCAGCTATGATTATCCACTTTACAAAGGATAGCAACATTTTTCCAATATCCTCTAATTTGCCGCCTTCCATTTTAAAAATACGCCCCCTTAAAATATATACTGTTTTTATGCCGTTTTAATAATAATACACTGTTTTATTTATTTCAACAAAAAGCCTGAATTTATCAAAAAACCCGAACAAAATTTATATATTTCATTCGGGTTAAAATATTTTTGCAATTTTTATATCTTGAAATAACAGTACAGACTGTTTACCTGTTCCGAATCGGAACTGTCGATATACAATTTTTCAATTCTGTAATTTCCCTTGGAAAGCTCTCCGTACATATCCTCCCAATAAAACTTAACCTCGGCGCTTCCTCCGCCTTCTATAATATACGTCATGTCGTTCCAGTCGGGTTCCTCGCTTACTATATAGTTGAGTTTTTTCCAATGTCCGCCGATAAATTTCTCGATTGCGTAATAATCTCCGAAAGCGATATCATTATAAGTATTATTAACGATAGTAACTTTCATCCCTCTCGTTGTAAGGGTTTCTTCATCAGCTTTCATATACAGTTCGTTATCCGTTTCCTCCGTTGAATCTGCGCTGTTTATATTGTAGTCTATACCCCAATTGCTGAAAACAACCTCTTTATTATTAGCCATTCTGGCAATATCGATTTTATACAGCAATCCGAAAGCGCAGCACAGTCCGCAAGCAAAGCATATCAAAAAAATCGCAACTTTTTTCACTTAACAGCCCCCTGTGTATTATCGGTAAAAAGAGGTATCTTAACAGTAGCTTTAAACACATCTCCGTCAGCTGTTATTTCCAGTCTTCCATCCTGTATTTCCGAAAGGCTCTGCGTTATGGAAAGTCCCAGTCCGGAGCCTTCCGTCGTTCTTGAAGCGTCGCCTCTTACAAATCTCTCCGTCAGGCTTTTCAAATCTACGTTATCTATTGGTATAGCCGAAACATTTTTGATTGTTAAAACACCGTCTCGTTCCGTTGAAAAAATGTCAATAAACACTCTTGTTTTAGGCATAGCATACTTCAGCGCGTTTGTAATAAGATTTTCGGCTATTCTCCACATATGTCTTCCGTCAGCATATATATATACGTCCTCTGTGGCATTTATTTTGAATTCAAGATCCGACTTTTCAATTCTTTCCTCAAATTCCTGCTTCTGCATCCTGCACCTCCTTCATTCCTTCATAGTTCCATTTTCTGATACCCTGAACCGGGTGACTTTCTTTGTGCCGGAGAACTCCGACTATTGAGATTTACTAAGTTTTTTGATATGATTTATCTTGGATTAGTGGGTTACAAGTAACCCTTGCAAGGTTTATTATATCTTCCTATTTGCAGATTGGCAACACTTTTTCTGCTTTCAGGAAGAATATATATTCCAATTTGCAGAAAGAGAGGTCATCATGGAATTAGATATGATGGGAATTGGTGAACGTATTAAAACAAGAAGAAAAGAATTGAAACTCTCTCAAACAGACATATATGAGAGATGTGACATCACTTCAGGAGCATTGAGCAAAATCGAAAACGGAAAAACTACGCCTTCCGTTATTGCATTTTATAAGCTTTCACAAGTGTTAGAGTGTGATATGAATTGGTTGGCAACCGGAATATCTTCCAATATGCAGAAGTCCAATATCTGCAAATTGGAAGAGGAGCTGTTGAATGGTTTCCGGGAGCTTCCTGAAGATGACAAAGAGGAACTCATGGGCTTATTGCAACTAAAGCTCCGGAAGGTGAAAAAAGAAAGAGATGTGACTGCAAAATCATCCGGATTGATAGGTACAGAAAATGGTGACATGGTTGGCTGATTTTTTTATGCTTTTTTGGGTTACTTGTAACCCTTTTATTGTCACTTTGCTTTTTAGGG
>URLB01000141.1 GCA_900548595.1 uncultured Eubacteriales bacterium | reverse complement strand
TAAAAGTAGACTCACCGACAGAGATATTATCGGAAGCTCCTACACGGGTAAATATTCTGTCGCACACGCCTATTACTGCCGATGAAGCCGGTACGAATGAACCTATCTGCGCTAAAAGCGTAATTATTGCAGTCTGCCTCATATATGTGGATTTTCCTGCCATATTGGGACCTGTTATAATCAAAAGCCTGTTCTCATCTTCGTCAAGATACACGTCGTTTGATATAAACGCGTCTGACGTCATTTTTTCAACCGACGGATGTCTTCCGTCTTTTATATCTATTATATCTCCGTCATTTACAATCGGCTTAATATAATTCTGTGCCTGTGCTGTTTCGGCAAGGGACTGCAATGAATCCACAAGAGCAACTATATACGCCGTATATTGTATTCTGTTCACCTGTGAAGCAACCTTTTCCCTAACATCGCAGAACGTATCGTATTCCATCTGTATGAGTTTATCCGACGCGCCTAAAATCAATTCAGCCAATTCTTCAAGCTGTGCAGTAGTATATCGTTCCGTATTGGCAAGCGTCTGTTTCCTTACAAATCGTTCGGGCACTTGATTTATATATGATTTTGAAACCTCTATGTAATAGCCGAAAACTCTATTGTAGTTTATTCTCAGAGTTTTTATGCCTGTCTTTTCTTTTTCATCTTTTTCAAGTTCTTTTATCCATTCCGAGCCTTTATTTTTTGCCTGTATAAGACTGTCGGCTTCTGGAGAATACCCTTGCTTTATCATACCGCCTTCCCTAACGGAAAACGGTGGATCGTCTACAATCGCTTTATCTATCAGTTTAAATATATCTTCAAGCGTATCCAGCTCCTCATATATCTGCCGTAAATACAAACTATCGGAATTTTTAAGTATCTTCTTAAGCTGAGGAAGATTTTCTATTGATGTTTTAAGATTAACAAGTTCTCTTGCATTAGCCGTTTTATATACGATTCTGCTCATAATTCTCTCAAAATCGTGCATTGTCGAAAGAACTTCTTTTATTTCTTCTCTCTTAAAAAAGTCGTTTACTAATTCCTCTACGGCGTCAAGCCTTTTGTTTATATCTGCGGAACATATAAGAGGCTGTTCAACCCATTTTCTGAGAAGCCTTGCTCCCATTGCGGTTTTTGTTTTATCAATTACCCAAAGAAGAGAGCCTTTTCGGTTCTTTTCCCTCATTGTTTCCGTCAATTCAAGATTACGTCTTGTGTTTGCGTCAAGGAGCATGAAATCACTTGTGGAATATATTGTAATTTTACTTATGTGTTCCAAATTATTTTTTTGTGTTTCATATAAATAATCAAGAAGAGCTCCGCTTGCGCATGTGGAAAATATTTTTCCGTTAAGTCCGAGACCGTCGACATTCATCACGTTAAAGTGTCTGCAAATTGATTTAACGGCATTTCTGTATCCGAATGAGCCATCGTTATAAGCATTTAATTTTATATTTAATATTTTGCTTATTTTGTCCGCACATTCGGTATTTATAAATCGTTCGTTTACAATTATTTCGGCCGGATTAAATCTTGCCGCCTCATCATAAAGCTTTTCCTCTGCGTTTGCCGACGTAAATTCCGCCGTCTGAAACTCCCCTGTCGTAACGTCGCATACGGCGATGGCATATCCGTTTGAATCGCTGTATACGGACATTATATAGTTGTTTTTATTTTCATCAAGAACCTCATTGTCTATAACGGTTCCCGGTGTTACAACTCTTATAACGTCCCTTTTTACTATTCCTTTTGCGGTTTTGGGATCCTCTACCTGCTCGCATATAGCGACTTTGTATCCGTTTTTTACAAGCTTGTCTATATATCCGTCCGCAGAATGGAAAGGGACGCCGCACATGGGCGCCCTTTCATCCTGTCCCCAATCCTTTCCGGTAAGGGTCAATCCTAGTTCTCTGGAGCCTATCACGGCGTCCTCAAAAAACAGTTCGTAAAAGTCGCCTAATCGAAAAAACAGCAGACAATGTCTGTATTTATTTTTTATTTCAAAATATTGTTCCATCATCGGTGTAACTTTTGCCATTTTTATCCCCTCTTAAACGTCCTTTACAAAGTTTTGATTTTTTAATACTTCATCAGTGGCATCCGCTGCATGAAGAGCATGAGCCTGTGCATCCGGCATTTTCAGGAGCAATGGCATTCTGAAGAGCAGCTGTTATAATTCCGAAAATGCTCTGTGTATATTCATTGAACTCGCTTTCAGCCTTATAAAGAGCGCCTGATGTTCCGTGTTCTCTTATTTCAACATTAAGCTTATTTATTTCATCATAAAAAGCTTCCTTCTCTTCCTCAGTTATAGTTCCCTGAACAAGTCTGTTCTGGAAATCTTCCTGCTTATCAATGTATTCCTTAAGCATATTCTGAGCGTCTAAATCTTTGTCATACGCCTGTTTAGCAGCGATAAAAGCCTGTCCGTATTCCGACTTAACAAGTTCCTCCGCTAACTGTCTGGCAATCTGTTCTACCATATTATTTCATCCTTTCTCCTATTAAATAGAATATTTTATTTTGTATTATTTTAACAGGTATTACCTGACCTATTAACTCCTGCGGACCTTCAAAATGTACCAGTGAATTTCTTTCGGTACGTCCCGTAAGCATGTTTCCGTCCTGTCTGTTTATATCTTCGACAAGGACTTTTTCCACAGTTCCGACCATACCCTCGCTTACTTTTTCCACTCCGCTGTTTACATGTTCCAAAAGTCTGTTGAATCTTTCCTTTGCAACTTCCTCGGGAATCTGATTTTCCATAACGGCTGCCGGCGTTCCCGTTCTTTTTGAATAGAGGAATGTAAACGCCGTAGAATATCCTACTTTATCTACAACATCAAGCGTTTCCGAAAAGTCCTCTTCCGTTTCTCCGGGAAAACCTACTATTATATCAGTGCTTATCAATATGTCCGGTATAGCCTTTTTTATTTTATCAACAAGTGTTAAATACTGCTCTTTTGTATAACGTCTGTTCATCTTCTCAAGTACTGCGCTGCTTCCCGATTGTACGGGAAGATGAAGATAGTTGCAGACTTTATCGCAGTCTCTCATCGCTTCGATAAGCTCATCCGATAAATCCTTTGGATGAGACGTCATAAATCTTATTCTTTCTATTCCGTCTACTTCATTTATCATTCTCAACAGCTTCGCAAAAGATACAGGTTCTTCAAGCGTTTTTCCGTAGCTGTTTACGTTTTGGCCGAGAAGCATTATTTCCTTAACGCCTTCCGACGCCAGTTTTTTTACTTCTTTCAATATGTCGTCCGGTCGACGGCTTCTTTCTCTTCCTCTGACATAAGGCACTATGCAGTAACTGCAAAAATTATTGCAGCCATACATTATATTTACCGATGCCTTAAAAGGAATTTTTCTTATGCTTTCAAAATCCTCCATTATCTCGCCATGTTCCTGCCATATATCAAAAACTGTTTCTCCCGTTTCCATATTTGTAAGCATAAGTGAGGGAAGCTTATAGATGTTAAACGTTCCGAATACTATGTCTACATTTTTAAAAGTCTTTTTTATTTTTGCTATGACTGTTTCCTGCTGCATCATGCATCCGCATAAGGCGATCGTTATATCCCTGTTGCTCTCTTTATAGTGTTTAAGATATCCAAGCCTGCCATATACTTTTTCTTCTGCATTTTCCCTTACACAGCATGTATTATAAAGTATAAAATCCGCCTCGTTTTCCGTTTCCGTCTGCTCATAGCCCATATCG
This sequence comes from uncultured Eubacteriales bacterium, assembly GCA_900548595.1. Taxonomy (GTDB): domain Bacteria; phylum Bacillota; class Clostridia; order Lachnospirales; family Anaerotignaceae; genus Metalachnospira. The sequence goes on along the minus strand of URLB01000141.1, from coordinate 929 downwards.
GTAAGCATAAAGGAAAGTTTTTCCGAATCATGGGCGTTCATCTGACATCCCATCGTAAGTATAAAATACTTTTTCTTCTTTCCTGTTTTTTCTGTATATTTATCATTAACGGCACGTATTTTTTTTATGGCGTCTTCCTGCTCTTTCAATTCTCTGTCATGTATTGCATTACTTTCTGCCAATTGCCAAACCACCTTAATCATAATAATTAAAATACTTTTACAGTATTTTTAAGTATAGCATATATGCCTTGTATACTCAATAATTTTTCGACATTTCATATTAAAACAGTATGAATTTATTAACTTATTGAATCACCTAACTGTATAATCTAAGCCGCACATTCTAAGAGTTTATTTTTGTTTTTAACAAAATATATAAAACCTGCTAAATCAGCCAATCCCCAGCCTATAGGTATTGACCACCATATTCCTACAACACCTATCCAAGGTACAGAAGAAAGCAGATATGACAGACCGACGCGCGTTCCCAAAGATATTACAGTGAGAATAACCGACATCATCGGCTTTCCGAGCGCTCTGTATAATCCGTAAAATATCATCAAGAAGCCGATACCGATATAAAAGATTCCCTCTATATGTAGATATCTTATCCCCTCTGAAATAATCTCTGTTTCAGCAGGGTCTATGAATATGAGCATAAGCTGTTCAGCCGCAAACCACATTATAAGAGATGCAATTATACAATAAACAGCTGAAGATATAACAGCGTATTTTATTCCTTTATTAATTCTTTCTTTTTTTCCTGCGCCCATATTCTGTGCTGTAAACGTGGAAAATGCATTAGCATATTCCTGAACGGTCAGATATGCAAACGAATCGATCTTAACAGCGGCGGCAAACGCAGCCATTACTGCCGTTCCGAAACTGTTTACAAGTCCCTGAACCATTAAAATCCCAAAATTCATT
>URLB01000140.1 GCA_900548595.1 uncultured Eubacteriales bacterium | reverse complement strand
CTCCTGCATTCTGGCTCCTCCAGATGTTGTAAAAACAACGACAGGAAGCTTTTCCCTTGTAGCTGTTTCAAATGCCCTAGTTATTTTCTCACCTACAACCGAACCGAGACTTCCCATTATAAAATTACTGTCCATTATGCATATTATAACTCTGTACCCAAGTATCGTACATCTTCCCGTAACAACGCCCTCGTTAAGTCCGGATTTCTTTTCCGCTTTTTTAATAAGTTCATCATATCCGGGATAATCTATAGGATTTTTAGGTCTCATATTTGCGTCAAATTCTTCAAAGCTTCCTTTGTCGCATGTAATCTCTATTCTTTCCCTTGCTCCTATCCTAAAATGTCCGCCGCAGTTAGGGCAGATCTTGAATTCATCCAGTTCTTTACGATATATTGGTTTGCCGCAGTGCGAACACTTTATCCATGAGCCGTCGGGTATTTTAGGTTCATCGCCGTTGGATTCTGCATTTTGCGGAAACTGTATTCTTATATAGTTTTTCTTTTTAAAAAGATTCATATATTATCTCCCGCTTACTTAATAATTTCATTTGCTATAAATGAAGTATCAAATTCGCCCTCAATATATTTTTTATTAAACAATATAGTTTCTTGGAAATCTATATTTGTTTCTACGCCTTCTATAACAAACTCATAAAGAGCCCTGTACATCTTCGCAATTGCTTCTTTCCTCGTCCTGCCGCATGTAATAACCTTTGCTATCATTGAATCATAGTACGGGGATATAGTATAACCTGCATAAACGGCGCTGTCAACACGAACACCTATTCCGCCTCCCGGCATAAGAAGATAATCTATCGTTCCGGGAGAAGGTATGAAGTTCTTCTCCGGATTTTCGGCATTTATTCTACATTCAATAGCATGTCTTTCTGAGAATACTGAAGCTTTTCTCCGGCGGCAATTTTTATCTGTTCTTTTACAATGTCAACGCCCGTTACCATTTCCGTAATAGGATGCTCAACCTGAACCCTTGTGTTCATCTCCATAAAATAGAAATTGCCGTCTTTATCATACAAAAATTCAATTGTTCCTGCACTTTTATATCCGACAAATTTTGCCGCTCTTACGGCAGCCTCTCCCATTTTCTTCCTTGTCTCTGCGCTGAGAGCGGGAGAAGGCGCTTCTTCCAAAACCTTCTGGTTTCTGCGCTGTAAAGAGCAGTCCCTCTCTCCGAGATGTATTATATTTCCGAAGTTATCTCCTAATATTTGTATTTCAATATGTCTGGCATGTTCTATTACCTTTTCCATATACATGGTATCGTCGCCAAATGCTGACTTTGTCTCGCTTTTTGCTGTTTCATAGGCTTCGGCAAGTTCATCTTTTGTCCTGACTATTCTTATGCCTCTTCCGCCGCCGCCTGCCGACGCTTTCACCATAACCGGATAGCCGAGTCTATCTGCCGTTTCATACGCCTTCTCGACGTTGTCAACAACCCCGTCACTTCCGGGTATTACCGGAACGCCTGCTCTTATCATAAGTTCTCTGGCGTTTGATTTATTACCCATTTTATCTATAGTTTCGGAATCCGGTCCTATAAACTTAATGTTACATTCTTCACACATTGCGGCAAACGTGCTGTTTTCCGACAAAAAACCATATCCCGGATGTATAGCCTGCGCTTTTGTGAGTACAGCGGCACTTATTATATTCTGCATATTTAAATAACTGTCAGCCGACCTTGCAGGTCCTATGCATACAGCCTCGTCTGCAAGTTGTGTATGCAGCGCCTCTCTGTCAGGTTCCGAAAAAACCGCAACAGTAGCTATGCCCATTTCTCTGCATGCCCTGATTACGAACAGCTATTTCTCCTCTGTTGGCAATAAGTATCTTGTTAAACATTTACACTGTCCTCCTGTTAATCCGCAGTTTCAGCCAATCATAAATGTGAGTTCAGCCTCAGCCGCCTTCTTTCCGTCAACATAGGCTATTCCTTTTCCTATACCTGCGTTTCCTCTAAGTTTTGTAAATGTAACTTCCAGTTTCAAGCAGTCCCCCGGAACAACTTTTTTTCTGAACTTCGCCTTATCGATTGCCCCGAAATACGGAGTTTTTCCTTTAAATTGATCCATACTTAATATTGCTACAGCTCCTGCCTGTGCCATTGCCTCTACTATAAGCACTCCCGGCATTACAGGTTCTCCGGGATAATGTCCGACAAAGAACGGCTCGTTCATAGTTACATTTTTTATGGCTACTATTTTTTCGCCTTCCACAATCTCCTCAACTCTGTCAATCAGAAGAAAAGGTGGTCTATGTGGTATTATACTCATAATTTCCTTTATGTCCATCATAATTTATCACCCTCTCATACAATCATAAACAAGGGTTGACCGAATTCGACAACCTGTTCATTCTCAACAAAGATTTCTTCTATTGTACCGTCATAGTCGCTCGTTATCTCGTTCATTATTTTCATAGCTTCTATTATACATACAACTTCACCTTTTTTTACTTTATCGCCTTTGGATTTTAAAGCAGGGCTTGACGGCTTCGCACTTGCATAAAATGTTCCGACAATAGGAGATTTTATTATGTTGCCGGATTTTGCTTCTACATTATGAATTTCTTGCTTTTCTTCCTGGATAAATCTGTTGTCATGCTCTTCAATATCATTTTTTTCCGAATCCTTTTCAACGATTTTCACAGGTTTTAAAGCTCCGTCATTTTTGCTCATACTTATTGATGTTCCGTTTAGACTAAGCTGAAGTTCCCTTAATTCGGAATTGTTCACCATATTAATAAGCTCTTTTATCTGTTCAAAATCCATTATTTACCCTCCCATTTTTTCAGGCAAAGAACAGCATTATGACCGCCAAATCCAAGTGAATTTGAAAGGGCATATTTAATATCTGCTTTTCTGCCCTTATTCGGAACATAATCGAGATCACATTCCTCATCTTTTTCAGAATAGTTTATTGTAGGAGGTATGTATCCTTCCTCCAAAGCTTTGGCGCATATAATAGCTTCAACAGCCCCGGTTGCACCAAGCATATGCCCCGTCATTGACTTTGTTGAGCTTACGGGCACATTATAAGCGTAGTCGCCAAGCGCTTTTTTAATGGCTTTTGTCTCCGCTAAATCATTTGCCTTGGTGCTTGTTCCGTGTGCGTTTATATAACCGACGTCTTTAGGCGATATTCCCGCCTCGTCAATTGCAAGCTTCATCGCTCTTGCAGCGCCGTCTCCGTCTTCGCATGGAGCGGTAATATGATATGCGTCTCCCGTTGCTCCGTATCCTACAACTTCCGCATATATTTTTGCTCCTCTTTTTTTAGCATGCTCAAGTTCTTCAAGCATTACTATACCTGCACCTTCACCCAGAACAAATCCGTTTCTGTTCTTATCAAACGGTTTGCAAGGCGTATTAGGATCATTATCAGTTGATAAAGCAGTAAGATTTGTAAATCCGGCAACACCGGTTTTTGTAATGGCGCACTCGCTTCCTCCTGCAAAACACATATCCGCATATCCGTGCTTTATATATCTAAAGGCTTCACCTATATTATTTGTTCCCGAAGCACATGCGGTAACAACTGCTTCGCATACTCCTTTTGCACCGAATTTAAGAGATATATTCCCGGCTGCCATATTCAATATTGCCATAGGTATAAAAAGCGGAGAAATTTTTCCCGGACCTTTCTCAAGCACTCTGCTGACCTGATTTTCGAGAGTTAAAAATCCTCCTATACCGCTGCCTACTATACATCCGAACCTTTCTGCCTCTTCTTCCGTTATTTCTTCCTTTACAAGACCTGCCATATCAAATGCCTGCTGTGCCGCCGCTATTGCTATTATAGAAAACATATCGTTTCTTTTCAGGTCTTTTTTGTCGACATACAGCTCTGCATTAAAATTTTTTACTTCACCGGCAATTTTAACTTTAAATTCTTCTGTATCAAATTTTGTTATATATCCTATCCCGTTTACGCCGTTTTTTATATTTTCCCATGTCGTATCAACGTCATTTCCTACGGGAGTAACTGCTCCCATGCCTGTTATAACGCATCTTCTCTCCATAACTTCCTCCTAGTTCATTACCATTCCGCCGTCAATATTTATGACCTGTCCGGTAATATATCTGTTTTTAGCCAAAAATACCGCAACCTCCGCAACTTCTTCGGCTTTTCCGAATCTTTTCAAAGGTATTGTCGCAAGCATGTTTTTCTTTATATCATCACTGAGGACGCCTGTCATATCCGTTTCTATAAATCCGGGCGCAATGGCATTTACCGTTATTCCTCTTGACCCCAATTCTCTGGCAACGGATTTTGTCATTCCTATTACTCCCGCCTTTGAAGCGGCATAGTTTGCCTGACCTGCATTTCCTATCAGCCCGACTACCGATGAAAGATTTATTATAGTTCCGGATTTCTGTTTAAGCATAATATTTGAAGCAAATCTGATTGTATTAAACGTACCTTTGAGGTTTGTATTTATAACTGAATCAAATTCGTCTTCGCCCATTCTCATTGCGAGCATGTCCCTTGTTATTCCTGCGTTATTCACAAGTACTTCTATATTTCCGAATGTGTTTTTGGCAGTCTTTATAAGTTCTTCAGCTTCATTGAAATTGCTTATATCGGCCTTAAACGGCAGGCCAAATACATTATATGCAGTTCCATAAATTCTAC
>URLB01000139.1 GCA_900548595.1 uncultured Eubacteriales bacterium | reverse complement strand
ATATGAAAATATAATAAACGCTGTGGAAAAAACTATGAATAAAAGGCTTGAGAAAGCCGGAAAAGAATAAGAAAAACAAAAAAGGCGTATTCCCAAAACGGGGTACGCTTTTTTTATGAAACAGCAGGCAAAATTAAAACTTTAATAGCTTGTCGAAAGTCTAAAGAATATAATAATCAGTACGGTAAACGGAAGTTTTAAAGGAGCGGATAATATGTCGACAATGGGAATGGTAACTTTTTGGCTGAGTTATGGGGCGATTATAACGCTGATAAACATAATATACTTACGCCGTGTAAACAAGGAGTTAGACATGGAGTGTGAAAGGGCGGAAAGGTATAAAGAACGCTATGAGAAATTGAGGGAGTATATGAGATAAACTTACAGTAATAATAAATTTACTGAAAATAAAAGTTTGTTATTGTTAAACTGTGCAAAAATTTATTTGGCAATACTGTCGGTATGGAATGGCTTTTGCTTTCATATTTATGGATTGCCTTTTTATTTTTACAAATATGTCAAGTGGAAAAACTATTTATTTACGTGAAAACAAATAAATGCTTAAATGGTAGAAGTAAGGATCAAACTTGTTTTTCTGCAACAAAAAAGCCCTCAAAACCCAGTGATTTCAAGGACTTAACAGTCTGCGGGGGATGGGACTTGAACCCACATGAACGTACGTTCACTAGAACCTGAATCTAGCGCGTCTGCCAATTCCGCCACCTCCGCATAAAACAATAACCGTATAAAGATACGGTTATTGAAAATGTGTGCGACATGATTCGAACACGCGGCCTTCTGATCCGTAGTCAGACGCTCTATCCAGCTGAGCTACGCACACATATAAAGCACCTATTTGAAAAGGTACTTTATTATATTATCACAAGGATATTATAAAATCAAGAGTTTTATATAAAAAATTTACGAATACTTAACAGAGCCTTTTCCTTGCCTGTCTGACGAAGCGGCGTTATAATAACGTAGAGGTGTTTTTTGTGATAGACTCATTTGGGAGAAAAATAGAATATCTTCGGGTATCGGTAACGGATAGGTGCAATCTCCGTTGCGGATATTGTATGCCTAACGGAATAACGAGCATACCTATGGAAGAAATACTTACCTTTGAGGAAATAGCGGAAGTTTGTAAAGCGGCCGCTTCTCTGGGGATAAAATATATACGGCTTACAGGGGGAGAACCGCTTGTAAGATATGATATAGAAAAGCTGGTATATATGATAAAATCCGTAGACGGCATAGAAAAGCTGACTATGACAACAAACGGTATTTCGCTTAAAGATAAACTGACAAGTCTTATTAACGCAGGTATGGACGGCGTAAACATAAGCCTGGACACATTGGAAAAGGAAAAATACGCGTACCTTACAGGTTTTGACTGTTTTGATAAAGCTATTGAAGCCGTGGACGCCGCATGTGAAAGCGGTATAAAGGTCAAAATCAATACGGTTGTTCTTAAGGAAAATATTGATGAGTGTACCCAAATAGTGGAATTGGCAAAAGACAGACCTATAGACGTCCGTTTTATAGAATTAATGCCAATAGGCGAAGGAAAGAATTATAGCTCCATAAGCTGTGGGGAAGTATTTGAGAGGCTGAAAAAAGTATATCCGAATATTTACCCGGAAACATCGGACGGGCTTACAGGTCCTGCCGTTTATTACGGTATAGACGGGTTTAAAGGGAAAATAGGTTTTATAAACGCCGTACACAATATGTTTTGCGAAAGCTGTAACAGAATAAGGCTTACGTCAGACGGATTTTTAAAAACATGCCTTTGCTATGACAGCGGTGTAATGCTCAAAAATATACTTAGGGAAGGCAAAGATATACGTCCGTATATGGAGAAAGCAATTTATCAAAAACCGGAAAAGCATTGTTTTGAAAATAAAACGGAAATTACCGAAAAAAGAGGTATGTCGGGTATCGGCGGCTGATATTTTGTTATAAAATAAAAGGAGGAAATGGCTGTGAGAAGATATTCGGGGAGCCTGCCGCTTATACTTTTGCTTTTGGCAGGACTTGTGATAGGCGGATTTATAGGCGAATGGCTGAGCGCATATCCGTCGTTCTCATTTTTAAACTACGGAAAAACATTCGGACTCACATCACCTGTTGTTCTGGATTTGAATGTTCTTGTACTTACATTCGGTTTTACGGTCAGGTTTAACCTTGCCGGTATAATAGGTATTATTATAGCATTTTTTATATACAAAAGACTGTAATGGCAGAGGAGACAATATCATGGAAATAATTTTAGCTTCAAACTCATCAAGAAGAAAAAACCTGCTCACCATGCTTAACGTACCTTTCAGCGTAATGGAAAGCGGCGTTGACGAGCGTGTGGAGGAAGCCAACTATATGCAAAAAGGCGTTGAGCATACACCATACGAATGGGTAAGGGCAATTGCGGCAATAAAGGCGGAGGCCGTCGGCAACAGGGTTGAAGGAGAAAAAATAATAATTGCCGCCGATACAATAGTTACATATATGGGGAAAATACTTCACAGACCTTTTAAAAGAGAGGAAGCCGCAAGCATGTTAAGAACTCTTTCCGGACACAAGCATACGGTTTATACGGGTCTTGCCGTTATGTATAAGGACGCGGACGGAAAATATGAAACGCATACGTCGGTAACGGCTACGGACGTATATATGAGAGAACTTACAGATACGGAAATATCAAACTATGTCGATACGAAAGAGCCGTATGACAAAGCAGGCGGATACGGTATACAGGGAAAAGGCTCTCTGCTTATAGACCATATTGACGGAGATTATTTCAATGTAGTGGGACTTCCGCTTGTTCAGCTTTATAAGGAACTCAGTGAGAACGGCGTAAATATAATGGATTTTTGGAAATAAAAAAGAATGAACTGCTTTCCCCGCCTCCTAATAAGAAAACATGAGATAGTCCAGTAAAATCAATGTTTTCAGAGGCAAGGAACACGATGTGAAGTCAAAAAATCAAATACTGGCAGGATAAAGGGTGCTGATGTGAAATATCAGCACCCTTTTCCTGTCCCAAACGCCATAGGAAATCCTATGGCGTTTTTTACTTTCCATGGGCCGCACGACGGCGCAGATTGAGCTGGAAGAATCCGCGGCGGGCTTCTGCCGCCTGATGGCCGGTGAAACACCCGTTTCCCGCGAAAACTTGTACATCGATTACAAGGGCGAAACGATGGACGCCTGATTTACGAATTAAACAGTTTTCTGATTTTTCGATTTTCCCCCTGATTACGACAAATCTGAAATAAACACCTCGGAACCCCCGTGACCATAAGCCTGTGCACAAGGCCGGTCACAGGGGTTCCGGGTTTTTTTGACGGAATTTTAAACAAAGCTTTACACAGCCTTGATGTACGGCGCGCAAAAGTGATTTAAAATAGACGCGTACAAAATTGCAACGCTTCAAGATGAGAATGAAGATGGGAAAGGAAGTAAATTCGAATGAAAAACACCGTTTCTATGACACGGTTTGCGGCCTCTGTCGCCGAATGCATCGGCATTCCGGCACCGGCCGAAGCGGCGGCGTCATTTCCCTTTGCGAAAACTCTGCTGCAGGAAACCGGCCTGCAGCGCGCCGAAAAGCTACTGATCTATAACCCGGACGCCGTCGGCCTCTGGCTGTGGCAGAAGTACACCACGTGGTTTGCGCCGGTGCTGCGCCACACGCAGCTGGCCGTACCGATTTGCACGGTGCTGCCCTCCGTGACGCCCGTCTGCTTCGGCACGATGTATACCGGCGTCGAGCCTGCGCGCCACGGGATTCAAAAATACGAAAAGCACGTGCTCGAGCAAGAGTCCCTTTTTGACTGCCTCGCGCGTTCCGATCTGAAAACGGCCGTCGTCGCGGTGGAAAACTCCAGCATGGCGATTCTGTTTCAGGGCCGCGACATCGACTACTACATTCTGCCGTACGACGGCGAGGTCACCGATAAGGCGGAATCTCTGATCCGCGAGAGCGACTACGACGTCATCGTCGTGTATAACCAGGAGTATGACGACGCCATGCACCGCACGTTCCCTGAATCGGAGCGCGCCTTAGCTGCGCTGCGCCACCATATCGACGCATTCGATCGGCTCTGTACGGCGGTGGAAGAAAGCTGGCGCGGTTTCGACCGCATGGTCTGCTGGGCCACCGACCACGGCATCCATACGAACGACGAAGGCCACGGCACACACGGCAGCGACCTCGAAGAAGATCTCAACGTCATGCACTTTTTCGGCGTACAGCCGAAGGCTGCAAACGCGGAATAAAGGAAGGAAGGAACGAACTATGAATAAAATTGAAATCCGCGACGTCGTCAAGACGTACGACGGCAAAAAGAACATTCTGGAAGGCATCAGCCTCGACGTGCGCGAGGGCGAGTTCTTCATCCTCGTCGGCCCGTCTGGCTGCGGTAAAAGTACGCTGCTGCGCATCATCGCCGGTCTCGAGAAGATTTCCTCCGGCACGCTGATGCTTGACGGCAAGATCGCCAACGAAATGCCGCCGAAAGACCGCAACCTCTCCATGGTTTTCCAGAACTACGCGCTTTACCCGCACATGACCGTGCGCGAAACCGTCGAGGAAGGCATGGGCGAAATCATCGAGGCGCAGGCGAAACTTGACGCCGTGTACGCCGCCTACGCCGAACCCGACGCGGATTTTGACGCGCTCGCCGCCGAAC
>URLB01000138.1 GCA_900548595.1 uncultured Eubacteriales bacterium | reverse complement strand
GGGTTTAATTTTCTCTTATCAACTGTTCAGTTTTCAAGGATCACTTTGTTACTTTTTTAACTGCCTCTCGATGACAGCTTAGTTAGTATATCATGTCTTTTTGCTTTTGTCAAGAACTTTTTAAAGTTTTTTAAAAAGTTTTTTGACGTTTTCCCTGAGTACCTCTCAGGAATTCTTATTATACACTATTTTAACATTTTGTCAATAGATTTAATATTATTTTTTTTAACAAACTATTCTGTATAACTTACCGTTGCATTTACATAGGAAATATGGTCTTTCATTATCGTATATGCCTGGGCATAGTCCCTCTCTTTTATGGCGTTAAGTAAATCTCCGTGTACCTTTATGACTACGTCCATAAATCCCCACTTCATACTGTATGCGTTTATACCTGCTTGTTTTACTCCTCTTCTTATCGTGCCATACGAAGCTTTCATTATATTGTACAATAATTCATTATGCGCTGCCTTTGCCACGTTCATATGAAATTCCACATCATAATAGGAAAACCTTTCTATATCCGATTTATTTCCTATCATATTTTCATAGGACTCGTTTATTTTTTTTATATCTTCTTCGGTAGCCCTTTTTGCGGCATAACTGGCGTTTTCAGCTTCCAGCATAAATCTGAACTCCAGTATATCGCTTGACTTTGCCCCGTCAACTATCATATTAAACGGCGCCGTATTTATCATGTCTTCGGCTTTATTTATATAAGTTCCGGATTTTGAACGCACAATAAAACCCGACAGCGCCAATGCTGTATATGCTTCCCTCAGGGAACTCCTGCCTATTCCGAGCATCTCGCTCATTGTATTTTCATTGGGCAGTATCATACCTGCCGGCAGCTTTCCCATAACTATAAGATCTCTGAATTTTTTAAACAGACTATCGGAAATATTTTTGCACTCATCTACTTTAAGATAATCAAGGTTTTCCATAAGCGCTTCGTACATCAAAATGCTCCCCCTTATCAGACAATACATAATGTAATATTATCACCATGCATGTAAAGTGTCAAAAAATATATGTTTATGATTAATTTATAAGATCATCTCATCAAATATCCATAATCATTCATATAATATTTATCTAAAAAACATATCTATATATATCAGATTATATACAAAGTATTCATATAAGTAAACATGTATTATTCAATTATTTTTAATATATAACTATTCACAACATTTTTATAGCCTCATTTATATGTATAATGTAGATATTTTCTCTGTATCATTATATTTTTATTCTGTTTTTTCCGATTTACGGTTTCAAAGTGTATTTATATTTACTTGCTTGACGATACGTTTATTATTTATTGCGCTTTTTATGTATATTTCTTTTAATTTTACAAATATTATTCGGGAAAACCATCCGATAAATATAATATCGCTCACCATGATATTATCCGAGACGGTTTTGCCGACGGTCTATCTGACGTCGTTTTGACTGACTAACTCAGGAGGACAAAATATGAAAGATAACAAAACATTCAGTATTTTACAGCGTATCGGGCGGTCTTTCATGCTGCCCATAGCTATATTGCCCGTTGCAGGTCTTTTTCTGGGCATAGGCGGTTCATTTACGAACACAACTATGATTGAGGCGTATAACCTAACGCATATATTGGGCGAAGGGACTTTACTCCACTCGTTTTTGACAGTGCTTAACGCCTGCGGTTCGGTTGTGTTTGACAATCTGCCCCTTCTTTTTGCCATAGGCGTCGCAATAGGAATGGCGAAAAACGAAAAATCCGTTGCGGCGTTATCGGCTGTCATAGCGTTTTTTATAATGAACGCAGCCATGAGCGCCCTTATAGAACTTACAAACGCAGCCGAGATTCTACCCAGCGGCTCTATAACAACAAATCTCGGCATAACCACATTGCAGACAGGCGTGTTCGGCGGTATTATCGTCGGTCTGGGAACTGCATGGCTTCATAACAGATATTACAAAACAGAGCTTCCTACGGTATTCGCTTTCTTCGGCGGAACACGTTTTGTTCCTATCATAAGCGCCGCCGTATACCTTCTTGTCGGAATAATACTTTTCTTCATCTGGCCCGTTATACAAAGGGGTATCCTTGCCGTCGGCGGTCTCGTTCTTCGTTCCGGATACGGCGGAACTCTTATTTACGGAATTATAGAAAGGGCTCTTATACCTTTCGGTCTTCATCATGTTTTCTATATACCGTTCTGGCAGACAAGCGTAGGCGGTACCGCGCTTATTGACGGAGCAGTCATAGAAGGCGCTCAGAATATATTCTTTGCGGAGCTGGCAAGTCCCAATACTATACAATTCAGCTCGTCTGCCACAAGATTCATGGCAGGTAAATTTCCATTTATGATTTTCGGACTTCCCGGAGCGGCTTTGGCAATGTATCGAACCGCTAAACCCGAAAAAAGAAAGGCGGCGGGCGGTCTGCTTTTATCTGCGGCTCTTACAAGTATGATTACGGGTATAACGGAACCTCTGGAATTTACATTCCTTTTTGTCGCTCCGATACTTTATATCATACATTGTATTTTCGCAGGTCTTTCGTTCATGCTCATGCATATTTTCCATGTCGGCGTGGGAATGACTTTCTCCGGAGGACTTATCGACCTGTTCCTCTTCGGTATTTTACAGGGAAATGCGAAAACAAACTGGATATGGATAGTGATAGTCGGCATAGCTTACTTCTTCATATATTATGCGATATTCTCACTGCTCATAAAAAAACGCAATCTGAAAACGCCTGGGCGTGAAGAAATCGGAGAGGAAACAAAGCTTTATACCCGTTCCGATTATAATGAAGCGAAAAAATCATCTGCAAAAGACGGCGACTCTGTTTCTCGGTTAATAGTCGAAGGTCTCGGCGGAAAGGAAAACATTGTAGACGTCGACTGCTGCGCTACAAGGCTCAGATGTACCGTAAACGACGGAAACAAGGTAAAAGAGTCCGTTCTTAAAAGTACCGGCGCCGCAGGTGTTATAAAAAACGGAAAAGGCGTGCAGGTGGTATACGGCCCTAAGGTTACCGTAATAAAATCGAATCTGGAAGAATATATGTCTTGCCATATAGATACAGTTGAAAGCTGCGATATAAAACAGTTAATTCTAGGCTGTCCCATAGGAGGACGTGCCGAAACAATAGATAAGACTCCCGACAAAGCTTTTTCTTCGGGAATGATGGGAACAGGCGTGGTAATATTCCCTACTGACAATGTTGTTTACGCACCCGAAAATGCAACGGTAGTAAGTATTTTCCCAACCAAGCATGCCATCGGTCTTTTAACCGACAGCGGTACGGAAATACTGATTCATGTGGGAATAGACACCGTAAAGCTGAACGGTCATGGCTTCAATCTATTTGTAAAAGAAGGCGACCACGTCAAAAATGGCGATAAACTGCTTTCCTTTGATTTGAAATATATAAAGGAAAACGCCTCCTCCGACGCCATACCGATTGTATTTACGGAAAATCCTTCCGTCAAACTTATAAAAGGCGCAAAAAATTATAAGGCAAACGAAGATATGATTGAAGTAAAAAAAGAAAATTAATCTACGAACGGGCGGAATTAAAATCCGCCCGTTTTTATTGCCGATTATTTATATTAATGATAAAATCAATAAAAAAGAGGTGTTATGAGCATGATAAAAATAGGCGTTATACATACGACTGCGGCTACGCTTCAAAGTACGTCGGAGCTGATTAAAAATACCATAGACGATGCAGTTATAATGAACATACTTGACGATACGATACTTCCCGATATGGCTATGGAAAACAATGTGGATTATGTAAGGCAAAGATGGATAACCTATGCGAAAACTCTTGCCGATATGGGCGCAGACGCAGTTCTGAGCGCATGTTCCACCGTAGGCCCCTTTGCGGAGGAAGCCGATACAATACTGAACATACCCGTACTTCGCATTGACGACGCCATGGCGGAAGAAGCCGCAAAAATAGGAAATAATATAACCGTTTTGGCTACGTTCAGACCTACGCTTAAACCGACAACAGACCTTATAAAACGCAAAAATCCAAATGCGGAAATAAAAACAATACTTATTGACGAAGCATACACTGCCCTCGGTAACGGAGACAGACAAAAACATGATTGTCTTATTTTAGAAAAAGTTTCCGAGGAGGCAGAAAACGCCGACATCATCGTTCTTGCGCAGGCTTCCATGGCTTCCGCACTGGAAAACAGCGGTTTGGATACGGATAAAATACTTACAAGTCCCGTTTTGGGAATTAAAAAGCTGAAAAAAATATTGGAAGAAAATAATTAAAAAGCAAAAATCATCTCTCGTCTATCACATATATTTACGAAAGATGATTTTTTTAATTAAAAAAGACACAGCTGACGCCATGTCCGTTTTAAAAAGAAGATTGGGATATTATGAAACACATATTGTGTTTATTGGCTTTTATTAGTCCGACAGTTTGCGAGGAAGTCGGACTAAATATCAAAGGAGCGTTTTAGAGCAGTCGATTGCTTGGCGGCAGCTTCTAAATTAATAATTTTTGATTAAGCTCCTTTTATTACATAAATAACAATCCTATAAAAGGTATGGTAACAAGACAAAGCACAGTTGACACAAAGGTCAGTCTTCCGGCAAAGTCTACGTCTCCGCCGTGTTCTCCGGCAAATGTCGGCGCATTGCCCGAACAAGGCATACCGAACGATAATACAACAACAGCA
>URLB01000137.1 GCA_900548595.1 uncultured Eubacteriales bacterium | reverse complement strand
CGTAAGGAAGGCGCTACCGCTATCTGCCACGGCGCTACGGGTAAAGGAAACGACCAGGTTCGTTTCGAGCTTACAATAAAGGCTCTTGCCCCCGATTTAAAAATCATCGCTCCTTGGAGACTTGATACATGGAAAATGGACTCTCGTGAAGCCGAAGTTAAATACCTTGAGGACAGGGGAATCCCCGCTCCCGTTAAAGAAGGCGACAGCTACAGCCGCGACAGAAACATCTGGCATTTAAGCCATGAAGGTCTTGAACTTGAAGATCCTGCCAACGAGCCGAATTACGACCATATTCTTCAGCTCGGTGTTTCTCCGGAAAAAGCTCCCGATAAACCTACTTATGTTACTCTCGGTTTTGAAAAAGGTATATGTACAGAGCTTAACGGCAAAAAAATCGGCCCTGTAGAACTTCTTAAAGAACTTAATAAAATCGGCGGAGAAAACGGCGTAGGTATCGCAGATATATGCGAAAACCGTGTTGTGGGAATGAAATCAAGAGGCGTATACGAAACTCCCGGCGGAACTATACTTATGTATGCCCACAGAGAGCTTGAATACCTCACGCTCGACAAAAAGACTCAGGCATTCAACGAGGTAGCAAGCAATAAATTTACGGAACTTGTATACAGCGGCGAATGGTATACACCTCTCCGCGAGGCTCTTTCGGCATACTTTGACAAGGTAAACGAAACAACTACAGGTACTGTTAAGCTTAAACTTTATAAAGGAAACATCATTCCCGCAGGAACAACATCACCGTATTCATTATACAACGAATCAATAGCAAGCTTCACAACAGGAGATCTTTACGATCATAAGGATGCAAACGGATTTATAAATCTTTTCGGTCTTCCTCTTAAGGTTCGTGCTATGATGATGCAGAACGCAGAAAAGAGTAATAAGTAAGGAGTATTGATATATGAAACTTTGGGGCGGACGCTTTACAAAATCAACCGACAGCTTTACGGATCACTTTCATTCTTCTATATCATTCGACCAAAGAATGTATAAAGAAGATATAACAGGAAGTATTGCCCATGCCGCTATGCTTGGCAAACAAGGGGTAATATCCGAGGAGGATTCAGCTCTTCTTCAAAAAACGCTTAAAGGGCTGTTGGAAGACATAGAAAACGGAAAAGTCGAATTTGACGAAAAAGCCGAAGATATTCACATGAATATAGAAACTCTTCTTATAGAGCGTATCGGTGACGTAGGAAAGAGACTTCATACAGGCCGCAGCAGAAATGACCAGGTCGCTCTTGATATAAGAATGTATAACAAAGAGCAGATAGCGGATATTAAAAAACTGCTCGTTAATCTTATAAAAACGCTGAACAAAATTGCCGAAGACAATATCGACACGATAATGCCCGGCTACACACACCTCCAAAGGGCACAGCCTGTTACGCTTGCTCATCATCTGCTTGCATACTGCGAAATGTTCAAAAGAGATATTGCCCGACTTGACGACACATATAAACGTACAAACGTAATGCCTCTCGGTTCGGGAGCGCTTGCAGGCACTACATATCCTCTTGACCGTCAGTATGTATGCGATCAGCTCGGCTTTGACAGCATAACGCTCGACAGTATGGACGGCGTTTCCGACAGGGATTTCTGCGTAGAACTGCTGTCATGCCTTTCTATGGTAATGATGCACCTCAGCCGCTTCTGTGAAGAAATAATTTTGTGGAGCAGCCATGAATTTAAGTTTGTGGAGCTGGACGACGCATACTCCACAGGCTCCAGCATTATGCCTCAGAAAAAAAATCCCGATATGGCGGAACTTATCCGCGGAAAAACAGGTCGTGTATACGGTCATCTTATGGGTATGCTCACAATGATGAAAGGACTTCCTCTTGCATATAATAAAGATATGCAGGAAGATAAAGAAGCTGTATTTGATGCGGTTGACACGGTAAAAATGTGTCTTCCCGTATTTACAAACATGATAAAAACAGCTGTATTTAACAAAGGAAGTATGTATAAGGCGGCGAAAGGCGGCTTTACAAACGCAACCGACGCAGCCGACTGGCTTGTTAAAAAAGGCGTTCCTTTCCGCGACGCCCACGCCATACTCGGACAACTTGTTCTTTACTGCATAAATAACGATACGTCTCTCGAAGACCTTTCAATGGAAGAATTTAAAGCAATTTCTCCTGTTTTTGATGAAAGCGTCTACGAGGCAATATCCGTAGAAAAATGTGTTGCCGCAAGAAATATTCCCGGCGGTCCTTCGCCCGAATATATCAAAAAACTTATCGAGCTTAATAAAGAATATGTAGGCTAAACATTTTTTATAAATATATTTCCCATAGGCCGCAGAGCCGTCGAATTCGGTGGCTCTGCGGTTCTGTTTATATAAATATCTTTGCGATATTAGAAAAAATAATACATCCGGCTATTCCCATAACAGTCGGTATTAAAAACGATAATATCGTCCATTTCCATTTTCCCGTTTCTTTTTTAATTGTCATCATAGTAGTTGAACACGGCCAATGCATAAGCGAAAACAACATCATGCTTACGGCGGTTATCCAAGTCCATCCGTTTGCCATAAGAAGGTTTTTAAGTTCTGCAAGACTTGACATATCTGTCAATACTCCTGTCTGCATGTATGCCATTATCATTATCGGCACGACTATTTCATTGGCGGGAAAACCAAGTACAAACGCCGTCAGTATAACGCCGTCAAGTCCCATAAGTCTGCCGAGCGGATCCAAAAAATCCGAAAACGCCGCAAGTACTGTAACATCCCCTATTTTCAAATTAGCCATAAGCCATATTACAATACCTGCAGGAGCGGCTACACTTATTGCTCTCCCAAGTACGAAAATAGTTCTGTCAAATACGGACCTCACTATAACATCACCTATCTTAGGACGTCTGTAAGGCGGCATTTCCAGTATAAACGATGACGGAACACCCTTCAGTACTGTTTTTGTCAGAAACCACGATACTCCGAACGTAGCCGCAATGCCGAGCATTATTATAAGGCAAAGTATCAGAGCCGAAAAAACCGTCTGTTTTATTCCTATGACATATCCTGTAAAAAACATTGTTATTATTGATATGAGCGTAGGAAATCTTCCGTTGCACGGTACAAAATTGTTCGTTATTATTGCCACCAGGCGTTCTCTTTCTGAATCAATTATCCTGCATCCCGTTACTCCGGCGGCATTACAGCCAAATCCCATGCACATGGTATTTATAATTTTGTATTTACAAATAAAAAAATTGGGAGTGGCAATTGCAACCACTCCCCATAAATTAATATTCTGCAAAAGCGTCTTGTATCGCTTCGTATATGTGAACAGGATCAAGTTTAAATTTTGTAAATCTGTCAACTATACTTTTTACAAAATAGTAATCTGTTGAAACGTCTTCTATAAGTTTAACCCCTTCCTTACAGAAGACTTTTATTCCGTATGTTAGGTATGCCTCTCCGTTCTCCGAAATTCCAACATCCTTACATAATGAATAACACATATTATCCTCCGAATTATACTACCCCCATTTCGCTGATAACCTCAACAAATGTTTAGACCCAACGTTCTACATTGTATGACAAATGTTTATATATTGCAACCCTATATAGATAATATATCCTTTCCATACAATAGCACTACATACAAATTTCCGTTTTTCCGATTTATCAATATAAAAAAGAGCCTAAATCGGTAATAAGCAACTCAAGCTCTTTCTTATTTCCAATGAACGTCCCTACTTTAATATAAAGCAACAGACGTTCATTTTTCTATCCCACTATCAGAAATTTTTTATTATCAATTCTTTAAATTTTTTCGAATTTCCTCCGGACGTCAAAAGATTATTTCTTTCTACTCCGCTGATATTATATTCTTTATACATATCTCTTATAAACTCATCATCGTTATATGACAGTATAAACTTTCCTTTCATATTATCCAGACAGTCTTTAAGTCTTATATGATCCTCTGTGTTAAAAAAACTTCCCTCTGTCCCTTTATAGTACTTTTCCGTTGTATGGTATGGCGGATCAAGATAAAACAATGCTTCGTAGCTGTCATATAACTTTATCAGTTCTTCAAAATCCCTATTTTCGATAACAACTCCCGAAAGTCTTTCCTGTATCTCCTCAAACCTATTTAACGGCAATTCCGGCCGCTTTGGTCTTGTTGCAAAAGTACCTTTTTTACAACCAAAACTTACTTTTATTAAGTAGAAGTATCTAGCTGCTCTCTGTATATCCGTCATACCTCTCATATTAACCTGTTCCTTAAAATCATAGAACAGCTCTCTTGATGAAATTATGTATTCCAGTTCTTTCTTTACAGCTTCCGGATGATATTTAATACACCTATACAAATTTATCAAATTTCCGTCTATGTCATTAAACACTTCCATTTGCCCCGATACTTTTTCTTTTCGGAACATCACCCAGCTGCACCTCCGAACACTTCTATATATCTCTTTGGCGTTTCCTCCGGGAAGTGGGATATAATTGTATCTCTTAATGCTTTCTTGCCGCCTATCCATCCGATAAAACTATCCATGTTATCAAATCCTTTCCGATAAAGTTTTGGGGACGTTCATCGGAAAGGTTTATATATTTTACTTATCTCTACTCCTCAAAATCATTGCAGCCACCTGTTCCCTAGTAGCAAATGCCTGTGGATCCGTTCCGTCCGTTATGCCTTCCGCTTTGGCTTGTTCCACTTCTTCCTTTGCCCAATCGCTTATGGGGAGACTTCTCCTTT
>URLB01000136.1 GCA_900548595.1 uncultured Eubacteriales bacterium | reverse complement strand
GTCTGATAGGCATACTGCTTTTCATAATATCGGCTTCTCTTCCGTTTTTTAAGAGCGATACAATTTTTATCTGCCTGCTGTACAGCTTTTTGTTTTATGCCACTGACTATGCCGCATATATGGGAGGTTATCCGATTCCGACCGAAAAAATAATTTTCAGGGCGTTTGTGAACGATATTGTGGTTTCGGTGTTGTTTTGTACCGTATATTTTACGATGTAGGAAAAGAGGGCAGTATCCTACTCTTATAAAATTCGTAAGATTTAGGTAATCTTTCCTTTATTGTTCGCCAAAAGCCTATATGTTATATTAAAATAAAAAACACAGGGGTGATATTATGAAAAAACTGCTTATTCTGCTGTTATCCTTTGCCGTATTTACAGGCTGTGCAGGGGACAAACCCGATGAAAATATCGAAAGCGGACAGAACGAGGTGTCAACCGTTCCATCCGATGTGGGCACAATGGCAGAGCCTGCCGACGCCCTTATACGTTGTATGCTGGAAAACGATGTAAAATACGACCCGTCGGACGAGATGTTCTTCTGGAAAGCGGTGTACTACTTTGCGGGAATGTATGCGCCTATGCACGGTCTTTCCGAAGTTGCCGAGGACGGCTCCATGACATTGCCGAGGCAGACCGTACAGGAATTTGCCACTGTTCTTTTTGCGGACTATGACGACCTGCTTCCTCTTCCCGAAGAAATGTCCGAAAACGTCGTATATTCGGAAGAAAACGACGCATATACGTTTTATGTGGGCGACAGAGGGTTGTCGGAAACTGTTATAACGGATTTTGCCGACAACGGCGACAACACCTACTCCATGACTGCTCAGCTGAGAGGGGTCGAGGAAAACGACCTTATATGCGAGGGCAAATTTATCATTACAGTCAACGAATATGCAGACGGCATTTCAAGACCTATTTATTTTTACAGTGTAGCTTCCGCAGAAGTAAACTGACATAAGCATGACAATTTTTAAATTATAAGGAGGGTTTCGGATGAATACCGATATTTTAAAGCGGCTTATTTCCGTTGCCGCAATCGTAAGCTTTTCCGTTACGGGTACGGCGTTTGCAGAGGAAAACAAAATTTCCGACAGTGTGCTTTACTACGGACAGATCGAAAACATCATTTCCGACAATGACGGCAACATATCGTCCCTGCGTATGTCCTCCGAGGCTTACGGCGAATATGTAATGCACCTTTCCGATGAAACGGCTTTTATCGACAGCGGTAAAAAAACGGCGTCCGACCCCAAGACCCTTACAAAGGGCGAGGACGTATATGTATTCCACAGCGCCATGATAATGGAATCCTATCCGCCACAGACCGTAGCCTATGCAGTTATAAGCAATACTCCGCAGGACATAGGCTGTGCCAAATACATGAAAGTCGATTTTGTCGAAAAAAAGGACGGAGTTGTCAACATTACGGCAGACAACGAAAATATTAAAATTATTGCCGATAAAGACACGACTTTCTCCGACTACGGCTCGGATAATACCGTTACTGCCGACGATATACAAAAAGACTCCCGTATTGCCGTATGGCATAACTCAAATTCCAAAGCAGTAGAACATATAATGCTTATTTCCGAGACTGACAAGTCCGTTACAAGGGGCGGATTTATACAGGCTCTGTACAAAAGTGCAGGCAGTCCGAATTTTGCAAAGAAAGCCGTATTTTCCGATGTAAAAGGCGGAACGGACGTTAGCAAAGCCGTATCATGGGCGGCTGAAAAAGGTATTGCCCACGGTATCGGAAACGGTGTTTTCGGAACGGACGAACCGATAACCCTCGAACAGGCAGTTACTATATTGTGGCGTTACTGCGGAAGTCCTATCCTCATGGATTATACAGGTCTTACACAGTATACGGACGCGGAAGATATTTCCGACTACTGCATAAAGGCTATGCTCTGGGCGCATGAAAAAGGCATGCTTGACAATGATACCGATGTTCTTAATCCCAACGGCGTTATTACATCAAAGACCTCCGAAAAGCTTATAAATTCGGCTGAAAACAAATAAAATTATTTCCGTTAAAAACCCCGTTTTTTGGGGTTTTTATATTATATTCCTATTTTTCAAAATATACGGGATCAAGTTCCTTTATCTGAAAACTTCCAATTAAAAAAATTATTTTGTAGAAAGTTTCCGGTCTTGTTCTGTAGATCACACTGAAAAAATCCCTAAGATGTGATATAATAATTAGACTATTTCACAGATGAGAGATAAAATTGCAGTTACATATAAAAACTATTTCATATGATAATAGACCAAAATATGTAAAACTATCAACCGATCGAAAAACAGACATTAATTTTAACACTATCACAAAGTCAAAACGAATCTAATATGTTTCGTTGAAAACTATTTAAAAGATTTTTATAACCCTGTAGTGGCGGATTGATGATATTTTTGATTTTATTAACCAAAATATTGGACATGTAGAGTGATATAATACGATTGTCAATAAAGATATAAATTCATTAAAAATGAGGTAAATGAAATGAATGTTATTAGCTTGTTTAGCGGGTGTGGCGGTCTTGATCTTGGATTTGAAAGAGCCGGATTTGAGGTTCCGGTAGCAAATGAATTTGACCCAACAATTTTTGAAACCTTTAAGATAAATCACCCTCGTACTCATCTCATTGAGGGCGATGTTAGAAAAATTACAAAAGAAGATATTGCCTTTTTCCTTTCCGGAGAAGTTGATGGAATTATCGGAGGTCCTCCTTGCCAGTCTTGGTCTGAAGCTGGTTCATTAAGAGGAATTGAAGATGCACGAGGACAACTTTTTTTCGACTATATCCGTATTCTGAAAGAATTTAGACCTAAATTCTTTTTGGCTGAAAATGTAAGTGGAATGTTGGCAAACAGACACAGCGAAGCTGTTCAAAATATTATCAACCTTTTTGAAGAATCCGGATATGATGTTTCTTTAACTATGGTCAATGCTAAAGACTACGGTGTTGCAGAAGAAAGAAAGCGTGTATTTTACATAGGTTTCAGAAAAGATCTAAATATCAATTTTGTATTTCCTAAAGGTTCAACGGCGGACGATGATAAGAAAATCACTCTGCGTGATATTATCTGGGATTTGCAGGAAACCGCTGTTCCTGCCGGTCCTAAGAATCATCACAATCCAAATGCAATTAACAACAACGAGTATTTTACCGGCGCATATTCTCCGATCTTTATGAGTCGTAATAGAGTGAGAGGATGGGATGAACAGGCGTTTACAGTTCAGGCTTCTGGTCGCCAGTGTCAGCTTCATCCACAGGCTCCTAAGATGGAGAAATTCGGTAAAAATGACTGTCGCTTTGTTGAAGGTCATGAAAATTTGTATCGCCGAATGACAATTAGAGAAATTGCAAGAGTACAAGGTTTCCCTGATGATTTCAAGTTCATATATAAAGAAACAAACAATGCTTATAAGATGATTGGAAATGCAGTTCCTGTAAATCTTGCCTACGAGATTGCTGTGGCAATAAAGCTCTTTTTAGAGGGGAAAGGATGCGAAGTTATAGGTATTGAACAGACTGGAGGGGAAAAATAATGAGTACAAGCAGTAATGACCATGGCAGAGCATATGAATACGCTTGGATCACAGCCTTGTTTGAAACGCTTGCTCCAATTCGCAAAACTGACATTGTATGTAATTCAAGTTTAAATGCGAATGAAAGAGCGTGGAATGCAATAAGTCAAGATAAGCGAAATTTATTTACCATTTCAGCCAATTCGGCGGTGAATGCCGTATTAGAGCTTGAACCTCGTATGGAGGAAGATGATGGAGATTCGCTGCTTCTTGAGTTTCAAAAAGATGAATCCGGTGAGATCGGTGATGTCCGAGATATTGTTATTAGAAGAGATAATATTGACTGGGAAATCGGATTAAGCATTAAACATAACCACGCTGCAGTTAAACACAGCCGATTAAGCCACGTGTTGGATTTTGGAAACGAATGGTATGGTATCCCATGTAGCAATCAATACTGGAATGATATTAACCCTATCTTTGATATGCTAAGTCGTGAAAAAAACAAAGGAACAAATTGGTCGGATTTGACTGACAAGGACTGTGATGTATATGTTCCGTTGTTACAGGCGTTCTTGGATGAGGTTAACAGAGCTTATAGAAATAGTCCTGATGTTGCAATCAGAATGTTTGAGTACCTTGTCGGAATTAAAGATTATCACAAAATCGTCAGTAATGACAGCAAGCGTGTAACCTTGATTCATACCTTTAATCTCCACGGAACATTAAATCAACCAAGCAGCATAAAAGTATCTGCTTTTGAAGTTCCTGTTGCAGAAACTCCAACGGAAATAATTGCAATGCGATTCAAACGCGGCAGCAAAACAACGGTTGAAATCTACATGGATAATGGATGGGCATTTAGCTTTAGAATCCATAGCGCAAGCACTCATATTCAACCGAGCTTGAAGTTCGACGTACAGTTCATTTCGACGCCGACTTCTGTTCTTCATGTTGAGTGTAAATGGAACAGAATATAAAGAAAAGCCGAATACACCGTTTATTACGAAAATTAAAAGGAGCGCAGACAAAATCTGCGCCCTAATAAACATAAAGTTGGAAGTACGATTGTTTTTTACGGTCTTACATCAAATTCCGTAGCGACAAGGTCTTTTACCGAATATTTCCCCATATCGTAATTTCTTCTTGCCGTATCGACTGCGGCTTCACGGTTCTCCGCCATGATTTTTACCGTAGTCTGGAGTATCTCCGTTATTTCAACATGAAACTCTTTCATAGTATCACTTCTTTGCGGACATAACCTGTTTGGAGATGATAACCTTCTGGATTTCCGATGTTC
>URLB01000135.1 GCA_900548595.1 uncultured Eubacteriales bacterium | reverse complement strand
CGGTCTCGGAGTCGGCATACCCGACACAGGACGTTGCCTTATAACCGTCAGGGACGGAAAAGCGCATGTAACGTCATCGGCGGCATGTATAGGTCAAGGCATGGGAACTGTTCAGGTACAAATGATATGCCAAGTAACAGGCCTGTCTCCCGAAAAAATAATCTACGATACTCCCGACACTAAATTTTCGCCGAACGCAGGAAACACAACCGCTTCGCGCCAAACTCTTTTTACAGGAGAAGCAGCCGTAAGAGCCGCTAAAGAACTGAAAGCCGCCATTGATGAAAACGGCTCTCTCGAAAGTCTGGACGGAAGAAAATTTTACGGCGAATATACGGTAATAACCGACAAAATGGGTTCGGATAAAGAAAACCCCGTCAGCCATGTGGCATACGGATATGCGGTTCATGTAGCGGAACTGAATGATGACGGCACAGTTAAAAAAATCACTGCCGTACATGACGTCGGAAATCCCGTAAATCCCAAAGCTTTGGAAGGGCAGATAGAAGGCGGAGTTGTAATGAGTATGGGTTATGCCTTAACGGAGTATTATCCCCTTGACAAAGGCAAACCGTTGGCAAAGATGGGTACTCTCGGACTTTTAAGAGCAGATAAAGTTCCCGAAATAGAACCCGTTGTAATAGGCAAAAAAATAAACGGCCCCGCTCTCGGCGCAAAGGGTATAGGTGAAATTGCCGCCATACCTACCGCTCCCGCACTGCAACTGGCATATTACAACCGCGACGGAAAATTCAGGACAAAACTTCCTTTGGAAGATACGCCTTACAGCAGAAAATAAAATTTTTAGGAGGCAAACGATGAAAAAAATATATAATATAAATTTCAGTCCGACAGGCTCAAGTATGGAGGTTGCCGAGGAAATTATAAAAGCATTCGGCTGTGAAGAAACAGTTATTGATTTATGCGAAGAAGTTACGGAAGAAATACATATAGAGTCTGATAGCCTTTGTTTGTTTTCCGTTCCGTGCTACGGCGGACGAATACCTAAAACAGCCGAAGAAAGACTTTTACATATACACGGCGAAAATACTCCTGCTGTTGTATGCGTAACATTCGGAAACAGAGATTTTGAGGACGCTTTGCTTGAACTGGCGGACTTAGCCGAAGCCAACGGTTTTTCCGTAATCGCCGCATGCGCCGCAGTAACGGAGCATAATATTATGCACGTTTTCGGAAAAGACCGTCCGAATTGCTCAGACAAGGAGGAGCTGCGAAAGTTTTCGTCAGCTATAATAGATAAACTCAAAGCAGGAAAATCCGACCGACCTGTTATTTCGGGGAACAGACCTTATAAGGAACGCCACAGCTCCCCTATGCCGATACTTGTAAACGAAACATCCTGTACCCACTGCGGACTATGCGCATTGAAATGCCCTGTTAAAGCCATTTCCTCAGACGGTACAAAAACAGATTCCGATATATGTATAAACTGTATGAGGTGCATTAAAATTTGTCCTGCAAAAAGCAGAAGTCTTCCCGAAGAACTTCTTAACGGTTTGACGGAACGACTGCGTAAAGCATGTGAAGAAAGAAAAAATAACGAGTTTTATATTTAATCGGCATATATAAATACACGGCAAAGAATTTTGTTCTCCGCCGTGTATTATTATTTTCGATTATAGAATTTCGTAAACATAAGTTAACACAGAACTCTCTTTAGAAAATTCACCTTTGAAGATATAAACATTATTTGAAAGTATATCTGCACAAATATATGTTTTTCCGTCATGGGTAAATGCACTCGTTTTGCATTCCTCAATCAATAGACCGCTTTTTGTTCTGTCGCTCCATGTCATGCGTTCAGCTTCTTTCAGTAAATCATCATCTACCGAAGGTATTATTTCCAGCCTATAATCATAGTCATCCGCCGCATAGTGCAGACTTGCTATTCTATTATCGACACGCTTTATCCGTCCGCTTGGCTCTTCTATAATAATATTGCCCGTTTCATCATAATACCAGTAACACCCAAACGCCTCAGCCAAATCGGCTATACTGTCATATATATATCCTCCGCAGTTAAATCCGCTTGGACAAATCCAGTCGTAAGACGGGTCATTATATGCAAGCACTTTATCCATATAATATACGGGAATCTGATTAAATTCTGCCTCTGTTTCCTTGTTTTCAAATAATATTCCCTCGTAAGCACTCTCGGAAACAATATCCCATATCCTTATATTTCCTGTTTCATCATATATTATAGATTTATTCATAACCTCGACTATATTCCTTATAGGGACAAAAAGATTACCGTAATACATAAACGCATCGCAGGAAATGCTTTTCCCTTTAAATGAGATATTAATTTTCTCCAGATTGACAAGCGCTTTTTTATTTTCCTTATTTTCAATATATTCACTGCTCGTCAATCCGTTCAGTTCGTTTTTTCCGCGGCTAGAACCGAATTGCATAAAAGCATGGCAAATACTAAAATTGAAATCAGCGGTTTCTTTTTTCTCTGATATTTTCTCATAATATGCGTCTCCTGTTTCTTTTAATGAAAAATCCGAAAATTTTTATAATTTTTTACTTCATTACTTCGTATGCACCTGTTTGAAGATACGCATCGAAATTCAAAATCGAAACATTTACCTCTATAGTAGGCTTGCCTAAATAATATAAAGTGTTATATTCCATTTCAACCTCAAAAGGCTTACTATAGTGATTCCATTGTCTAAGCAATGCCTCTTCAATCAATTTTTCATCAATTTCACTGTTGTTTTCAAATATCTCGCCATAGGCTTTATATCCTGTCTTTGCATCGGGAATAAACTGTAGTTTGTCAGACGGTTCAGTTATTTTTACCTTCTTTTGGTCATATTCTCTTAGGAGCCCAAACCCCCAGTAAGCAATTTTAAAGGCACATATACTTTGTCATTGTAATTAAATATCGGCATAGAAGTGTTGCCTATCTTTTTTGCCTCATTCGTAAACTCCGTACTTATGTCCTGAAGCTTACATCCATTATAGTATATATCTGTATCTACAAATTTAGGGGTTGCCGACAACCCGACTTCTTCTGAAAAACAAGATACGGTTCCGGAATTTCTATCGGTTATATCTATCCTTTCAGCGATGGCATCATAGCTGACTTCTTTGCCGAGGAAATTGGCAACAGTTCTCAGAGGGACATATTTTGTCCTCTTAAAAGTAAAAGTTTCAATATTTGAAGTCTTACCGCCATAGTCAAATTCATTAACTTCCATAATAACATCTATGCCATAGTCAGATTCATTAACTTCCATAATAGTTTCTATATCTTTATTTTCTTTAATATGCCCGTCATAGCCAAATGCTGTCGTTGGTATTAATGCTACAACACAAAATGTAGCAATAAACTTCGCTATCTTCCCCTTCATTGTTGATCCTCCTTTAATAATAAAACAAAGTCATCAGATTATACTTGAACTAAACAGCGCTATTAATTCAATTTGAAAATACACTCTTTTAATTATTTTGTAAATACAGCATATATAGAACAAATTAATATTAATCTTCAAGTTGTAAAAAGCCGAAATTGAACAAAATATATAAACAGCAGTCATATTATACTCTAAACAGCTATTCAAATTTTAAGCGATAACATATCTAAAGATGTTATTTTTATCAATTTAATCATTTGAATTTCGTTAAAAAATATTTGAATAAAATTACAATACTTATATACTGCCTATATTTTTGCATACAAAAACCCCACCGTTTTCGGTGGGGCTTGGTTCAATCGTTTTTATTCATCTGCCACTAACAAGTTCTCAAATTTCGTCTCCGACGAAACGCTTCGCGCCGCGACTTTCACGCGGTTTGCTCTGGCAGCGGTCGAGTTTTTATCCTATTCCGCCATAGAGGATACCGAGTACAAATACTATTACAGACATCGGTACATATACATATTTTGCTAAAGGCTTAAAATATTTTCCCAAAGGCTTACTTCTTCCTTCTTCCAGTTCTTCCTTTATCTCGTCATAGCCCAGTATATAGTATATGGATACAGCTCCGAGAACGGCTCCGAAAGGAACTACTATAATCGTTATGAAGTCCATCCAGCTTCCGACTTTCGGTTCAGCCTCCAAAAACAGACCTACAACAAAGGCTATTCCCGCACAAAGAGCAACGGCTGCTTTTCTGGGAAGCTTAAATCTTGTCTGCCATGATTCGCTTACGGCCTCAAACATATTTATAAGGCTTGTTACTCCCGCAAATACTACAGAAACGAAGAACAGTACGGCAAAAAGCTGTCCCATAGGCATCTGTTTAAATATATTGGGAAGAGTTATAAACATAAGCGGAGGTCCTGCATTAGGCTCTATACCGAATGCAAATACAGCGGGCATTATGGCAAGCGCCGCAAGCATTGCCGCAATAGTATCGAATATCGCCGTACGAATCGAAGCCTTAGGTATATCTTCGTCCTTTGATAAATACGTTCCGTATACTATCATTCCCGAACCCGTTATGGAAAGCGAGAAAAATGCCTGACCCATAGCCATTACCCATGTGTCAACTTCCAAAAGCTTGCTCCAGTCGGGGACAAACAAAAATTTATATCCCTCTGATGCACCCGGCAAAAACGCTACTCTTACAGCCAATATGGCAAAAAGTATAAAGAATGCCGGCATAAGTATTTTATTTATTTTTTCTATTCCCTTTGTAGCTCCGAACATAAGTATGAGCGCAGATACCGCAACTATTATAAGATGCCATGGCACGCTTCCGAAATCGCCCGTAGCCTGGCTGAAATATGTCGCAGCGTCCTCCGTAAGCAATGCCCCGGTGAGAGAGCCGCCAAGCGAACGAAGCACCCAGCCTACTATTACGGAATATCCTATGGCTATTCCCAGTGATCCCATCAAGGGTATCCAACCGAGAACATATCCGAGTTTTCCTTTTTTTCTTTTAT
>URLB01000134.1 GCA_900548595.1 uncultured Eubacteriales bacterium | reverse complement strand
GAAATCGTAAGAACAAGTGAAGAAATGGTAGCTCTTTGGAAAAATCTTGTTGAAAAATATCCTATTATTTCCATAGAAGATGGTCTTGCCGAAGAAGACTGGGAAGGCTGGCAGCTTCTTACAAAAGAAATAGGGGATAGGGTACAGCTTGTAGGAGATGACCTTTTTGTAACAAATACAGACAGGCTTAAAAAAGGAATTGAGCTTAAAGCCGGAAATGCGATATTAATAAAAGTAAACCAGATTGGTACATTAACAGAAACATTTAATGCTATACAGTTGGCTAACAGAAATAATATGACAGCAATTGTAAGCCATCGTTCAGGTGAAACCGAAGATACAACAATTGCGGATATTGTAGTTGCCGTAAATGCTGGACAGATTAAAACGGGAGCTCCTGCAAGAAGCGACCGTGTTGCTAAATATAATCAGCTTCTCAGAATTGAAGAAGAACTTGATGATGTTGCTGAATACCCAGGCATAAAAGCATTCTTTAATATAAATAAATAAAATTGTACTTTCAATAAATACCGTCATTAAAAATTTATGGCGGTATTTTTATGATAAAAAATAGGAAGAGAGTAGTAAAAAAAGATGAAATTTAGGCATTTATATTTATTCGCTAAACGTAACTTTAGCGAATAAATACTGCTATAGTTAAAATCTATTTATATATTTATATCCCTTTTGAGTCCTTTGGTTTTTTATTATTCAATATTCTTTCGATCTTAATCTAACCACATAACCTATCCAAAAACAACAATAAAAAAACAGCCGCTTTAATAGCCACTGCAATAAATAAATAAATAATAGTAATTAAAGTTTAACCTTATATATTTCATCCTTTTCCTGAGGTATCAGTTCAACTCTTTTATTATTTTTCGTAACATATCTTCCTTTATCGGTAACTCTTCCGATTACAGCTGCGTTTATACCGCTTTCCTTTAATTTTGTAACAAGCTTTTCTCCGTCAAATGCTGTCATAACCATAGTACCACTTGAAATAAGCCTTAAGTAATCTATATCAGCAAATTTACAAACTTCCTTAGTACATTCTAGAACCGGTATTTCATCTGCATATAGCTCAACACCAACTTTTGAGCATTCGGCTATCTCCCATACAGCCCCCAGTATTCCTCCTTCGGTTGCATCATGCATTGCTGTTGCACCATACTCTGAAGCTATAATTCCTTCTTTTACAACACTTATCTTTGACGCTAATGCCTTAGCTTCGTCAATTGCTTCTTTTGATATAAAGCCGTCCATTTTATCTTCATAATCTGACGCTATTATTGACGTCCCTTCAATGGCTGCCCATTTGCTCATTATTATATGCTGTCCCGTTTTAGCGCCGCCTGAAGAAATAAATTTTCTGTTTTTTGTTTTTGCTATGACAGTTCCGTTTACAACAGGTTTATTAACAGCCTCGGTAATTTCCGTATGCCCTCCCAAAATTTCTATTCCTATTTCGCCGGCCGCTTTATATGCTCCATCAACTATTTCTTTCAAATCTTCTTCTGTACTTCCATAAGGAAGAAGCGCTGTTAAAAGCATACCTATTGGTTCTGCTCCCGCAGAAGCAGCATCATTACAGTTTATATGGACAACAAGATAACCTGCGTTACTACCGGCCGCAGTAATGGGATCTGTAGAAAGAACACAAATTTCTCCTCCAGGATCAACGGCAGAACAATCCTCACCTGTGGACGGTCTTACAACAATGTCTTTTCTTTTATTTATATTATTATTTATAGGGTCGAGAACTATACGATTAAGTATATCAACCGGTACTTTTCCTATTTCCAGCTTACTCATTTGTAAATCTCCTTTATTCGCCTATTACAGCATCAGAAACCGATTGTTCATTTTCAATTGGTCCTTCCGGTGTGCTGTTATCGCTCTCTTCAGGCTCCTCAACTAAGTCTGCAAGGTCTTTAGGAACAGACGGTGTTTCTGTTTCTTCTCCTAATGCAGGTATGTCAGAAGAATTATTATCACCTGTATTTTCTGTTTCCGTAGATGGTATATCTGGATTTGCAGGTACGTTTGGATCTGTGGGTTCGCCGATTACAGGAATATCTTCAGGTTCCGACTCTCTCGGTTTTGTACCTACTGTTACTTCATCTGCGGTTGCAACATATGTCGATGACGAAAACCACTCACGGCTTATAAGCTTATCTCCTTCGTATACAAGTTTATATGTGTCTATTTTAGCTCCTGTCTTTCCACTGTATGTTACCTGACGTTCATCCTCATACATATTAGGGTCATTTGTTATCTTTGCGGCAGGTTTTCCTATAGTAGAAACCCACACTTTTTCAAAGTCTACTCTATGTCCTTCATCATGTATCTCATGTCCGTAAATGTTGCATACTACATTATAATCTTCAATATATGCTTCAATGTATACAGGAAATTCAGTATCGTTTTGAAATCTAAGATTTTTATATGTTCCGGCAACAGCTGCATCTCTTCCGAGAGGAACATAACCTACCATCAGTGAATGATTGTGTCTTTCAACTATTTTAAGTTCGGCAAATATTGCCGCATTGTACATTGTTGTAGTTACTTGGCAAACCCCTCCACCGAGAGCAGATACTATTTTCCCGTTTTCTATAACTCCGGCGGACTTATATCCGTTTTCGGCTGTTTGCGGTCCAAGAGCTTCATTCATATCAAAAATATCACCCGGTTGTAAAACAATGCCGTTTATTTTTTCACATGCAACTCTGAGATTTTCGTTTCTGTTTTTATCATTTGCCGAAAAAGCTGTAGAAAATGATCCTATAAGAGTTTTTTCTTCTGCAACTTCGTTTTCTGCTTTAATCGGGGTTATCGGTTCTAAGTCTCCTTTTGAAAGACAATCTATAATTTTATCAGAAGTTTTGTCTATATCTATAATAAATTTATTATCAGAATTTGCTATCTCTTCATTAACTTTAGAAATTCTTTCTTTTAAAAGCTCTCTATCACATAAGTAGGTTATTTTAATATCCTTTTCAGTTTCCATTGCTTCGCTGAGAGCTCTTTCATAGTCTATAACTCCGCCTATTTCATCAAATGGTATTTTATACTCGCTCTCATTAATTTTAAGTATTATGTCCTTGTCACTTTCAATTTGAATCGAAAGTTTTTCCGTTGCTTCAGCTAAAGTTAAACCGCTTATATCAACACCCTCTACTGTTATACCTTCTGCAAATGTATCAGCTTTTTCTGTTTCGTCATTATTTTTATTACATGATGAAATCGAAGCGGCCATTATAATTATTAAAAAAACCGAAGTTATCCTCTTAATATTTTCAAATTTGTTTTTTATCATTATATTTTACCTCTGCAATTAAACAATTTATTTAATGTGTTTATAGTATCACAAAAACAATGCGTCTACAAGAATATTTCAACCACTTAAAATAACTGTAAAATATATTTAATATAAATTATTCCTATTACAACAACAGTGCACGGAATAACTGCCGCGCACTGTTGTTGCATTTATTTTAAATGTGCCTAAATGTTAAAAACTATTTTTTTCTGTTTCGTTTTTTACTCACCAATGTACTCGAAGCGGATTTCTTTTCTTCATTTGAAATAATATCAGATTTTTTCGTTTCGTTTTTATCTTTTTTAGGCAAAGCTTTCTTATTTATTTTAAGTATTTCTTTTTTATTAGGTTTTAATTTAGATAAAGCAAAAACAATTTTATCAATTATTTCAGGAAATCTTCTTATAAGTATATCTATAAGTATCAGTATTATTGATAATATTATTAACGGGACTGATATATCTCTTGATGCAGTCGTTTCAGGCAGTTCCGAGGCATATACTTCTTCAGGAGAATTTATAACGTCTATTCCTTCATACGATGCAAGCTCGTCAATTATTCCATTACCGTTAAAATTCCTTGTATCATATTCATTTGAATAGCCTATAATAAATCCTGTATTATACGAATTATTCCCACCGTCTGACAGATTTTCAGTAACAGTTATTATATAAGCGCCCTCTTCATCCGTAGGTATTGTGCATGTATATTGTCCGGGAAGAACAGCTGTCATATCAGTATTATATTCCTCTCCGTTTTCCGTTATAATAGATGCTTTAACCCCAGATGTACCGTTATCAATAGGTATTTTTGCCGTAACAGTTGAAACTCCGCCGGCTGCTTCTCCTCTTACTTCTATATCATATAAAATATCGCTTCTCATAGAATAGCTTATGAGATTTCTTAAAATACTCATTCCTTCATCAGAAGCAATCCAATCGCTTGTCCATTGACCGCTTAAATCACTTGTCCAAGCCGCTGTCCTTCCAAGACCATACTGCCACACAGCCAAAACAGGTTCATCCTTATCGCTTTTTAAAACCACATCCGCTCTGGGTTTAGCAGTTGTGCTTACATACCCATGAAGTATCGGCACAGTACTAATTCCTTCCGTTATTTCCGTGATATCGCCCAATGACGGATAGAAATCTTCATTGTTTAAATAGTCTTTGCTCGCTACTGTTGTCTCGTAAACAAATATTTCAGGAAGATTGGTAAACTGATCGGCATAATAATAACGCCCATTTCCGACTTCCGCTATATATTGAAGAAGATCCGAGTCCGCATCCTGTCCGACAGCAATTGTTGAGATTGTTATTTTGTCTTCATTCGCCTGATTCAACAGTCCGGTATATCCCTCTGTTTCTGCCTGTCCGTCAGTAAGCAAAATAATATGCTTAAGTTTTGCATCAGTCTGAGAAAGTTTTGTACATGCCAATCTAAGAGCAGGCAGGATACTCGTTCCTCCTCCTGCTTGAATCGTCCCTATAGATTCCTTAATACTTTCTTCATTTCCTCCGACCTTTTCTAATTCTACCACCCACTGTGCCTGTGAATCGAAAGATACAATTCCGACCATATCATCTTCATTTAATTCCTGAACACCTCTGAAAGCCGCTTCTTTAGCCAAATCCATACATGTC
>URLB01000133.1 GCA_900548595.1 uncultured Eubacteriales bacterium | reverse complement strand
CATTAGACATTATAAAAGCAGTAGAGGAGATTGTCAATGAAAGTGTAGGTAATCTTCCAAAATTAATTGCTAAAATGTAATGAATTACGCATTTTATGTACTCAACGACATTCTGAAAATATAAAAAATCGAAGAATTTTGACAAATAAAAAAGTACGATGCAATATATTACCACCGTACTTTTGTTTTAGAATTATTTATTTGTTTCCGTAGGCTGATTAGGCTGAACGTACTGTTCAAGTGCGGCGTCAATAAATTTTACATAATCTTCTCCGCTGTATACGCCTTCATAGTATCCGCCCCTTGCTATACCGTTTTTATCTACCATAGTAAATGCGGGGATAGTTTCAAAATTATTCTGTACAAAGCCTGCAAGGTTACTATCCAGCCTTATTACGTTGAACTCAGCTCCGGCTTTATTAAACGCCTCTTTTGCGGATTCGACCAAAGCTTTTGCATCTTTGCTGTTGTCGAGTTTTGATGTCGGAGTATCAATGCACAGTGCAACTACATTCACATTGCCCAGTTCTTTTGCATGCTCATAGGCTTCCTGTAGTGCCGCTATATTATCAGCTTCGGGATAAATATATGTACCCCATACATAGAACAACGTCAAATCGTAATCCCCGAAAATACTGCTGTCAATTGCTTCTCCATCCAGAGTTTCACTTGAGAAAGAAATTGTATTTTTTTCTGCATATTTTGACTCGACATAGGCGTCGACATCAAAATCGGTAACATTTACAGATTGAGCAAGCTCATCTATAACAGAACATATATTGTCATATATTTCAACATCTTCATCACTCATTTTTCTGACAGAGCCTACATAATCGGAAAATAAATAATAACTTACTCCGTTATTTTCCTTAATAAGTTCTCTTGAAGAAAATGTTGTATAAAGACCTGAGGTTTTAAGCTTAGAAGCATTTTCCGTCTGAACCACAACAATCTCGCAAATCGGATAAAGGTAATCGTCTATTACAAAACCGTCTTTGGCATTGGAAATAGTTTTCCAGTCAGTTGGGGTAATGTAATTGTATCTTATATTTTCTATTGTAAAATCTTCGGTATATGTAAAAGGATATATGTTATTTTTTTTAGTATATTCCTGCCAGCTTTCGGGAGTTGTATATTTCAATCCGATTTCGGAAAAATCAACTTCTCTGCTGTCAAGTATTTGCTGCTCGGAGTTTTCTGATGATGAGCATCCCACAGCAAATGTTCCGAACGAAAGAATAGCTGCCAGCGTCAAAGCAATATATTTAATTTTCATTATTATAACCTCCTAAACAATAAATTACATTATACTATAAAGAAAGGTTTCAGTCAAACCATATAAGATGTTTTTACTTCTTCCTCTGTGATTATACTCTTAACCTTTTCACTTTAACGTGAATTGATGGTTACAATAAAATATGATAAAATAATATAGGAATCGCAATTGAGGAGGATTGAATTGAGAGAGAGTATATCATATTTTATAATAGGATTGGCTATTGCTTTTGTTGGTTTGTTTGTATCTGATTTTTTTGGATCATTCTTCAATGGTATGGACTATGGCAGTGCATGTGTATTAGGAATGGGTGCATATCTTTGTGCTGTTGTAGTTATATGTACATGTATTATCATCTCAAAGTTGGATGGAAAATCTAAATCAGACAATGATGACAAAAAGACAGAGTAGTAAGAAATCAAAACTTATTAAAAGTGTTATCTGTTAATAACCCTACCTTGGTCAAAATTATAAATGGGAGGATATTTATATACTAAATATGATTACCTTGTAAAAAGAGCAATTTGTATAGGTTCTATTCATAATGCAATTATTATAAAAACTAATCTTTTTCTAATAAAGTGTAAATGTACAAGCATGGAAAAAATCTATATATTATAAATAGATAGAATTTATTGTGAAAATATAATTGTAATTAATGGTCTTTATGCTGAATTATTTATTATTTTTCACTAAATCTTTAAATTTAATCAAAATTATAATATTATAAAATAAGGTACAGTTATATGAGAAAAGAAGGGATTTTATTATGAGTAAGAAAATTCTTCTTATAGAAGATGAGGTGAAGCTGGCAAGGTTTGTCGAGCTTGAATTAAAGTATGAGGGTTATGATGTAAAAGTATGCCATGACGGACGTGATGGATTTGAGGAGTTTCAAAACGAAAACTATGATTTGATACTGCTGGACCTTATGCTGCCTGGTTTGAACGGAATAGAAATTTGCAGAAGAATAAGAAAGCTTAGCGATATACCTATTATTATGCTTACGGCTAAAGATGAAGTTATAGATAAGGTAGCCGGTCTGGATTCCGGCGCAGACGATTATGTAACGAAGCCGTTTGCCATTGAAGAATTATTGGCAAGGATGAGGGTAGCCCTTAAAAGGGTGAGACCTGAACCCGTGGTCAAAAATATATATACATGCGAAGATCTTGTTATCGACGATGACAAACATCTTGTTAAGGTCGGAGAAAACGTAGTCGATCTCACAAAAAAGGAATATGACCTTCTGTTATATCTCCTTAAAAGTAAAAATATCGTTCTTTCCAGAGAACAGATACTTAATCAAGTGTGGGGATATAACTATATCGGTGAAACAAATGTCGTTGATGTATATATAAGATACCTTCGTTCAAAAATAGACGAACCTTTCAATAAAAAATTTATCCATACTATAAGAGGGGTAGGATATTATATAAAAGATGATGAACAAGATTAAATCTAAATTTAATAAAATGCCCATAGCAAAAAAAGTAATGATAATGTATGCGTTTCTTTTTACAATTACGATTATAGTAATAAGCGCTATACTTTTATTTACAGCCAAAGGTATGGGCGTGGGAATAACGTTTACAACATTACAAAATTGTTCCGAAAGCATAGAAAACTATATTTTATCGGGAAATAAGCTGACTGAAGAAAATATAGAGACTATTGTCGGAGAAAGCTATATTGATTATATAATAGAAGACAGAGTCAGTAATAAAGTTTATATCAGTCAGAATTTTCTTCCCGATAACAGTACGGCTCCGATGGAAAGAGAGGATTTTTCCGATAATATTGAAGAGGACTTTAATCTGCGTGAAAAATCAAGCAAAAAACCGTATTTTAAGATTCTCGGAAACTATGACAGCTATAATGTATATACAAAAAACGGTCATGAGTTCATAAGCATAGAAAATGAGTTTGAATATAACGGTACAATATATACTGTTAAACTTTTTAAAGCTGTTCTCGACAATATGTATTATGTAAAATATATTGCTTTAAGACTGTTTTATGTGAATATACTCGGAATTATATTGGCGGCGCTGATGGGAAGTTATATAAGTAACGTTATGTTAAAGCCCATAAGAAAAATCAAAGAAACGGCTAAAAGGATAAGCGTTGAGGATCTAAGCCAAAGAATAGAAATAGACGGTCCAGATGACGAAATAAAAGAGCTGTCCGTAACATTTAACTCCATGATAGACAGACTTGAGGAATCGTTTGAACAGCAAAGCAGATTTGTATCAGACGCTTCCCATGAACTTAGGACGCCTATATCTGTCATTAACGGTTATGCAAATTTAATAAACAGATGGGGTAAGGACGATCCCGAAATATTGCAGGAGGCAGTAAATAATATCCTTGAAGAAACAGATCATATGTCCGTAATGATTAAAAATCTTTTGTTCCTCGCAAAGAGCGATCAGAATAGGAATCACGTTCAAAAACAGCCGATGTCAATTAACGAAGCCGTATATGATATAGCCAAGGATTTGAGCGTTACCGATGAAAGGATAGAAGTTATAACAGAGGTATGCGACAAAGAATTGATTATAAGCGGCGATCCTGATTTGATAAAGCAGATGTTATGGATATATACGGAAAATGCCGTAAAATACAGCGGAGATAAAAAGGTTATAACATATAAAGTATATACGGAAGGAGATTATGCCTGCGTAAGCGTTAAGGACAACGGATGCGGCATAAGCGAGGAAGATATACAGCATATATTTGACAGATTTTACAGGGCGGATAAATCAAGAAACAAAGAAATACCCGGCAACGGTCTTGGATTGTCCATTGCAAGCTGGATAATTAATACGCACAACGGAAAGGTTGAAGTCAAGAGCGTTGTAGGACAAGGAACTGAGTTTATAAGTAAATTTAAACTGGAGTAAAGAAATTAGATTTTAAAATATGTGGCACAGTCATATTTTGACTGTGCTTTTTTCATTAATAAAACATATTTACATGAAAAACGAGCAGTCAAAATTCCTAATAGTGATTGTCTAATATTTAATTAATTAAAATATTTGCTAAATTTTTTACTGGCTTAGTTTATAATGTATACAATCTATAGAAGTTTTTTAAGTTGATAAATTTTATATTGATTTACTGTTTTTTACTGTTTAAAATTAATAATTAAGCTACATAAATTTAATTCTCTTGTGAAAGGGGAGCGATAATAATGCAGAATCAAAATATTAAAGAATTTAAGAGAGTCCTTGTAGCCAACAGAGGAGAAATTGCCATAAGGGTATACAGGGCTTTAAATGAATTGGGAATACAGTCCATAGGTATTTTTTCAAAAGAGGACAAGTATGCCGCTTTCAGAACAAAAGCAGATGAAAGTTATATACTCAATCCTAATAAAGGACCTATAGACGCTTATCTTGATATTGATGAAATTATTAAAATAGCAAAAGAAAGAAATGTAGACGCTATTCACCCCGGATATGGATTCCTTTCGGAAAATCCGGAATTTGTCGAGGCGTGTGAAAAGACCGGTATAACATTTATAGGCCCCACAGTAAAAACAATGAATGCCATGGGGGATAAAATATCCTCAAAGCAGATAGCTATTAAGTGCGATGTGCCTATTATACCCGGTGTAGATCATGCGCTTAAATCGCTTGAAGAGGTAGTGGCAATAGCTGACAAAATCGGATATCCCGTTATGCTGAAGGCTTCTAACGGCGGCGGCGG
>URLB01000132.1 GCA_900548595.1 uncultured Eubacteriales bacterium | reverse complement strand
TCCGCAAGCTGACGAGCCTGTTTTTCGTTTGCCGCTACATAGAACGATTCTCCTGCCGCAGGAACCTCTGAAAGTCCGAGTATTTCTACAGGCTTTGAAGGACCTGCTTTCTTAACTCTTCTTCCCTTATCGTCCATCATTGCACGTATTCTTCCGAATGATGAACCTGCAAC
Source organism: uncultured Eubacteriales bacterium (assembly GCA_900548595.1). Classification (GTDB taxonomy): domain Bacteria; phylum Bacillota; class Clostridia; order Lachnospirales; family Anaerotignaceae; genus Metalachnospira. The sequence continues at coordinate 4,836 of URLB01000132.1, read as the reverse complement.
TATAGGATCGCCGATATTAAGAGTTCCTTCCTGTACAAGAACCGTCGCTACAGGTCCTCTTCCCTTATCCAGCTGCGCCTCTATAATAGCGCCTCTTGCAGGTTTATTGGGATTAGCCTTAAGTTCTTTCATTTCTGCGGTAAGGATAATCATTTCAAGAAGCGTATCTATACCGTCCTTTGTAGCTGCCGAAACGGGAACACATATTGTTTCTCCGCCCCAGTCCTCTGCTATAAGTCCGTATTCAACAAGCTCCTGCTTAACTCTTTCGGGGTTAGCGGAAGGTTTATCCATTTTGTTTATAGCTACGATTACTTCAACTCCGGCTGCTTTTGCGTGGTTGATAGCCTCTACGGTCTGAGGCATAACTCCGTCGTCGGCGGCAACTACAAGAACGGCTATATCCGTTATCTGCGCGCCTCTCATACGCATTGCCGTGAACGCCTCATGTCCCGGAGTATCAAGGAACGTAATCGGGCTTCCGTTAATCTGTACCGTATAAGCGCCTATATGCTGAGTAATTCCGCCTGCCTCGCGGCTTGTTACATGGCTGTGTCTTATGGCGTCAAGAAGCGATGTTTTACCGTGGTCAACGTGTCCCATAACAACTACAACCGGCGGACGGGCTTCAAGGAGAGATTCGTCTTCCTCTTCCTGTTTAAACGCTTCTTCAAATATATCTTTCTCTTTTTCAAGTTCAAAAATTACGTTGTATTCCTCGCCTACGGAAACAGCGGTGTCAAAATCCACAGTCTGGTTTATAGCAGCCATTATGCCTCTTTTCATAAGGCATTTAACTATCTCCGCTCCCGACTTTCCTATTTTTTCCGCAAGCTCCTTAACTGTAAGACTTTCGGGGATTTCCATAAATCTTATTTCATCCTCTTCCTCTACTACAGGTTCGGGAGCAGGTACGGGTTTTGCCATGTTTTTATTATTTTTATTGTTTTTCTTATTCTTCTGGTTGTTATTCTGCTGCTGGTTATTATTTTTTCCGTTATTTTTACCGTTTTTATTTTTATTGAAATTTCCGCCGTCTCCGGACTTCATATTCTGGTTAGGACGATCATTTCTCTGATTCTGAGATTTTTTCTGATCTCTCTCGTTTTTCTGTTCATTGTTTTTCTTATATTCCTGCTGTTTATGCTGTTCTGCTTTTTTAGAATCGTTATTCTGCTTTTCAGCCTCAGCCTTCACATTTTCAGAAGCTTCTTTTTCCGATTCTTTTTCGGTATTTCCATTCTTGACGCCGTTTACCATATCGCTTATCTGTCCGATAAATTTTTCATCAACAGATGACATATGGTTATTAACATCAATGCCTATTTCTTTAAGCATATCGATAAGTTCTCTGTTACTTATATTTAACTGTTTAGCTATTTCATATACACGTTTCTTAGCCAAATGCTCCACCTCCGTAACGATGGGTTTACTCCCCTATCATTTGAACAATTTTATCGGCAAAACCTTTGTCTGCAACGGCAAATACGGATCTTTCTCCTTTTCCTATCGCGCTGCCCATTTCAAATTTATCACCGAATATCACTATATTTTTATTATAATATGACGACGAGTCTTTAAACTTTTTCTTTGTATTATCCGAAGCGTTTTCAGCAACAATAATCAATTCCGCGCTTCCGTCCCTAATAGCGCTTAAAGTTCCTGTTTCTCCCGACATCAGCTTTCCTGCCCTCTGGCAAAGTCCCAAAAACTGTAAAAAACGTTTATCCATTTATCTTTTCCAGTTCCTCTCTCAGTTTTTCATAGACTTCGGCAGGTACGGACGATTTAAACGAACGCTCGAGTCCCTTTGACTTTCTTGCCTTTTCCAGACATTCGGCGCTGGGGCAAATATACGCTCCTCTACCGGCCTTTTTGCCTGTAGCGTCTACGGAAAACTCTCCTTCGTCGCTTCTTACTATTCTTATAAGTTCTTTTTTATTTTTCATTTCCTGACATCCGGTACATTTTCTTAACGGAATTTTCCTCTGTTTCATTTCAGTACCTCCTGTCCGAATTATTCTTCAAAATTTTCTTCTGTTTCGTTTATTTCGACAGCTTCTTCTGTCTCGCTTGCAAGCTGTTCTTCCGTTTCCAGAATTTTATCAAGGTCTATTCTCTCATCAGCGTTTTCTGCGAGAGCTTCCTCGGGGAATTCCCCGTCTTCCGTAATAAATCCTGTTTCCTTTGCCTGAGACTCGCTCTTTATGTCGATTCTCCAGCCTGTAAGTTTAGCTGAAAGTCTGGCATTCTGACCTTCTTTTCCTATTGCAAGAGATAACTGATGATCCGGAACAACTATTCTTGCGCTCTGTTCATTAGGGTTAATAGCAACCGCAAGAACTTTTGAAGGACTTAATGCAGCCGCAATAAATTCCTTCGGGTCTTCGCTCCAGTTTACAATATCTATTTTTTCTCCGCAAAGTTCGTTTACAATAACATTTACCCTGTATCCGTTCTGTCCTACACATGATCCTACTGCGTCCACATTAGGGTCTTTTGAATAAACCGCAATCTTTGTTCTTGAGCCTGCCTCTCTGGCAATGCTCTTTATTTCTACGGTTCCGTCGAATACTTCCGGTACTTCCTGCTCAAAAAGTCTCTTAACAAGCTCTGGGTGAGTTCTCGATACAAATATCTGCGGTCCCTTTGTTGTCTGCTTAACTTCCACAACATAAACCTTTACTCTGTCCATAAACCTATACTGTTCTCCCGGTATCTGTTCATTGGGAGCAAGTATAGCGTCTATCTTGCCAAGCTGAACTATTACGTTTTTCTTTTCCGTTCTTTGTACAATACCTATAACCACTTCTTTTTCTTTTGAAATATACTGGTTAAAAAGTATCTCTCTTTCAGCTTCTCTGAATTTCTGTACAACAACTTGTTTGGCTGTCTGCGCTGAAATTCTTCCGAAGTTTTTAGGCGTTACGACAAAGTCCACCACGTCGCCTATCTGATAAACAGGGTTTATTGCTTTTGCTTCTTCAAGGCTTACCTGTAACATGGGGTCTTCCACTTCTTCAACTACATCTTTTTGTGCATAAACTTCTATATTTCCTGTTTCTCTGTCCATCACGACTTTTACGTTCTGAGATGTTCCGAAGTTCTTTTTACACGCTGATACGAGGGATGTTTCTATGGCTTCGTATATTACCTCTTCGTCTATGCCCTTTTCCTTAACTATTTCCCTCAATGCCTCCATAAATTCGGCGCTGTCCATTTTTTCAAATCCTCCTTACTTGCTTTCTTTATCAAAAAATAACCGCAAGTCTTACGCTCGCTATGTCCTTTTTTTCAAATGAAATCTCTTTTTCCTCTGTTTCTATCGTTACAGTTCCATCGTCTGTATAAGATAAAAGTTTACCGGTATACTCTTTTGAACCCTCTATCGGTCTGTAGAGTTTTACATCTACCGTCTCGCCGTTAAACTTTATAAAATCCTCTTTCTTTTTAAGAGGTCTGTCAATTCCCGGTGAACTGATTTCCAGGAAATACGCCTGCTCTATAGGGTCGTTTTCATCAAGTATTTTTTCTAACGCTCTGCTTATTATTTCACAATCGTCAATGCTTACTCCTCCGTCTTTATCGACAAAGACTCTCAAATACCAATTAGGACCTTCTTTCACAAATTCTACATCGACTATCTCATATCCCATCTCTTCGACAGTCGGTTTTAACATGACTTCAAGTTTCTTTTCTGTACTTACCGATCCGGACATTTTCCCGACCTCCTTTATATATATTACGGCAAAAGCAAAGAGTAGGTTTTCACCTACTCTTCTCGCCGACGTTTAATAATTTACATATACAGTATAACATTATGTATATACAAATGCAAGTGCTTTTTTAATAAAGCCTTGAATTTACTGGATTTTTAGCGGTTACGCCCTTCTATACAGTAATTTCCCCTTCTTATTGTATATATTAGCTTCAGGACTTATTTCTTCGTGCGCTGCGCCTCCGTTTGCACCTCTCTCATAGGCATCGAGGCAGCTTACATATACAAAACCGTTTTCATCTTCAACAGCTACATAAATTCTGTATTCGCTGTTCTGCGGAATCTCTCTTTCTTTTGATATTTCAAAATATCCGCTGACAGAGTACTCATCTTCATGTATAATATCCACATTTATTTTCTCATTGTTTATAACTTCTCCGTTAATAGTTTCCACAACAGAAAAGTCGGAAAATTTAGGCAATTCGTATGAAGCCGCATTTATCTCGATGTTTACATTACCTTCCATATCATATCCATCATATTTGTTCTTCCATGTTCCGGACAAATTTGCATATATATACGGAAAAAAGTCGTCAGACGGCGAAAGATACCAGTCCACACTTTCGTTTTGAACAATGCTTCCGTTTATAAACTCAACTTTAGAAATATGAGTATCTTCAAACAGCGGTATTTTAATGTCTGCAACATAATTTCCGTCTTTCAATGACATTTCATATTTATTATCATCTACATAAATAGCAGTCTTTGTTTTATTGCCGTCAAACTGTTTAGGCATTATATTGACAAAAACATCAACCGTTCCGTTTTCTGCGTCAAACTCTTTATATTCATAGTTTTTTACAGATATGAAACTTGAACCTTCATTCAGTCTCCTATCTACATTTGAATAAATATTATTTATTGAAGAATTTACCACAGATATTTGTGAATTGACAGATGATTCAAGCCTGTTTATTTCACTTTTCAGTCCGCTGATTTGAAACAGACAAATTACCGCCACACCACATGAAATTATCGGAAATATGGATTTTAAATCTTTTTTCATAATAACACCCGCCCTTCTTAAGAAAATTATATCACATACATTTTATGATAAA
>URLB01000131.1 GCA_900548595.1 uncultured Eubacteriales bacterium | reverse complement strand
GGACAGATCTGAACGTTACAGCGACCAAAATATGGCGCAGCTTTTTTCTGATAAAAAGGCTGCTTGGGAAAGTTTGATTTTCGGACAGGTAACGGAAAACAGACGTTTAGATATACTGGATATCGGAACCGGCCCCGGTTTTTTTGCAATTCTTTCGGCATTGAGAGGGCATAACGTAACCGCTGCGGATATGAGTCCCGATATGCTTGAAAAAGCAGCTGAAAATGCAAGACTTGTAGGCGCCGATATAAATTTTAAACATGTCGGACGTATGCTTCCTTTTGAAAATAAAAGTTTTGACTTGATTATGTCAAGAGACGTTACATGGACTTTAACAGATCCCGAAAAACAACTTCGTCATTGGGCAGATAAGTTGAAGGTCGGCGGAACGATGATATATTTTGACGCCGAATGGTACTACTATCTCAGAGACGCAAAATATAGGAAAGAATTGGAAGAAAATAGAAGAAAGATAAAAGAGAACGGCGGATTTACATACGGTAAAGCTAAAAATTTGGAAAACCTCGCAATGTCGCTTCCTATGACATATAAAAACAGACCTGTATGGGACAGGGAATTCTGGAGGGCTCAGAACGGATTTGAATGTGAGATTTATGAAAATATAAATCAGTATGTATATAATGAAAAAGAACAAATGCAATATGAACTTTTCCCTGAATTTTTTGCGGTTATCAGGAGGACGCACTGACATGGGACGTATGAAAATCGTTTTCAGGAAAATATTGTCCCAAATAGTTCAGTTTTTGATTGTTATTATAGGAATAACTCTTTTAACGTTTTCTATTATGTATTTGTCTCCGAAAAATCCCGCGGAGCTTTGGCTGGCAGGCTCTGACGGCAACGTGGGAATTATTTCCGAAGAGGCTATAGAAAAACAGGAAAAAATAATGGGCTTGGATAAGCCGTTTATAGTGCAGTATGGCAATTGGCTTCTGAATGTTGCAAAAGGAGACCTCGGCACATCGTTTATAACGAAAAGCCCCGTATCGCAGGAAATAAAAGAACACATGGCTCCGACTGTGGAGATGACTGCTGTTTCACTTGCGGTAACGGTTATTATTGCAATTCCCTTGGGAATATTGTGCGCTGTTTATAAAGACAGATGGATCGACAATATATTCAGGATATTTTCTTTCATAGGAATTTCTGTTCCGTCGTTTGTCATTTCTCTTGTTTTTTTATGGATGTTTTGTATAAAACTGAGAATTATGCCGGTAATAGCGCCTGTCGGGTTGAAAGGACTCGTGCTTCCGTCAGCCGTACTTGTAATACAGTGCAGTTCAAAGATGATTAGACAGATAAGGGCGATAGTGTTGGAACAGTTAGAACAGCCGTATGTTGAGGGCGCTGTAATGAGAGGCGTAAGCTATAGGAGGATTTTGTTCACACATGTGCTGAAAAATTGTGCCGCACCGATTTTGACATGTATAAGCATATATGTCGGTCTTTTTTTAGGCGGGTCGACTATTATAGAAGGCATATTTTCTATAAACGGTCTTGGGAAAATGGCTGTTAATTCGGTTGCGAGACTGGATTATAATATGCTCCAAGGATTTGTTTTATGGTGTGCGATAGCCTATCTTATTGTCAATTTGACCGTGGACATTATATCGGCATTAATTGATCCGAGAATAAAATACGGGAATGATTAAAGGAGAATAAAAATGAGAAAAAATATAGGTTTTAAAATATCGCTTATTCTTGTTATCATTCTTTTGGCAACAGCATTGCTGGCTCCTGTCTTGGCTCCGAATGATCCTAATGTTACGAATATTATGCTGTCAGAGGCAAAACCAAGCGCAGATTATCCACTCGGCAACGACAATTTGGGCAGATGTATGCTGTCCAGAGTTTTATACGGAGCGAGAACATCGGTTTTTTCAAGCTTATTTATAATAGCCGTTGTGTTTATTACGGGAACTTTCATAGGAGTTACGGCGGGTTATTTCGGAGGAGCGGTTGACGCGGTTTTATCGAAGCTTATAACGATAATGCAGGCTTTTCCTAAAATTATATTGGCTATTGCCATAGCCGGATTGCTCGGAATAGGAATAGAAAATACAATAATCGCGCTGTGCATGGTCGAATGGGTCGAGTATGCCAGAATGGCGAGAAGTTTTACATTTACGGAAAAACAGCACAGTTATGTGAAGGCGGCAAGAATTTGCGGAGAATCGCATTTTAAAATTATATGCGGAAGAATTATACCGAATATAGTATATCCATTGATTATTAACGCAAGTCTCGGTGTGGCTTCAATGATTATGGAAATAGCTGCGCTTTCGTATTTGGGTGTTGGAGTTAAAGACCCTATGGCTGAATGGGGAGCCATGATAAACGCAGGACGAAGCTATATGCAGACGAATGTCAGACTTGTTATTATACCTGCCGTAGCTGTATTTATTGCAGCGGCAGTGTTTAACTTTTTCGGAGAAAAACTCCGAGATAATATAAAAGAATAGGAGAATAAATATGAAGAAAAACTTAAAAGCTGTTTTAGCGGCTGTATCGGTGTGTGTTTTGGCGTTGTCAGGATGTTCTTCCGATACAAACGAAGCGAATGCAAATAATGAAGCGGAAGCTGTTTCGGCAGATACAGTAATAATTGCGGATACACAATGTCCGACTAGCTTAGATTTAGCTCAGAGCTGGGACAGCTGGTATACATCGCGCTGGGGAATAACGGAAACGCTGTATAAACTTGATGAGAACCTTGAACCGCAACCGTTTCTCGCACAGTCATGCGAAATGATTGACGAGGATACATGGGTTATAAATCTTAGGGACGATGTTACTTTCCACAACGGTAACAAAATGACTGCCGAAAGCGTAAAAAAATGTTGGGAAAGAACAGGCGAGATAAACGCCAGATTTAATGAACTGCTTTATATTGACAATATGGCGGCAGACGGACAGACGTTGACGGTTAATACTTCCAAACCCGTGCCGGCTTTTATGAACGGATTATGCGAACCTCTTACGGGAATTATTGATGTTGACGCAGAAGGAGATCCTTCGGTTTCACCTGTGGGAACGGGACCGTTTGAGGCTGTAAGCTACGAGGTGAAAACAAGAGCTGAAGTAAAAAAATATCCCGAATACTGGGGAGGCGAACCAAAACTGGACGGAGCTGTTATAAATATAATCGGCGATACAAGCACGCTTGCAATGGCTCAGCAAAACGGAGAGAGCGATGTTTCCGTAAGTATGCCATCTACAAGCCTGGAACTGTTTAATGATACATCTTTGTATAATGTAGACGGTGTTCCGGGTTCTAGAGGACAGGTAATATTTATGAATTTCAACAACAAGTTTTTACAGAATACAGAAATAAGAAAAGCGTTAAGTATGTCAATAGATAAGCAAAACTATGCCGATATTATAAATAAGGGAGCCTCTGTTCCTGCAACAGGGCTTTATCCTGATTTTATGGCATTCGGCGGAGCAGACGGATATAAATTCGATATAGACGGCGCCAATGCCATGCTTGATAATGCAGGAATAATCGACGGCAACGGCAACGGAATAAGAGAACTTAACGGGGAGGACATTTCTCTTAGGCTTTTGACATACAGTACAAAAGCCGAACTTGCAAATTTCTGTAATGAAATTGCTTCTTCGACAAAAAATATCGGAATCGACATATCGGTTGAAGTATATGAATCGGTAGCGGAACAGCAGAAAACAGGCGATTTTGATTTAATGATGGTGAGCTTTACAATGGTCCCGACAGGCGATCCTCAGTATTTTGCCGATATAGCTTTCCGTACGGGAGGAAGCAGTAACTACGGAGGATATTCAAATGCGGAAGTTGATAAGCTTATAGAAGAACTTGACGTGGAGTTTGACAGCGAAAGACGTACGGAATTGGCAAAGGAAATCCAGCAGAAAATAATAGACGACGCAGGATACATAGTCGTAGGTCATTCAAAATATTATTATGTAATGAATTCTGATTTAAAGGGACTCCATACAAATCCTTCCGAATATTACCTTCTGGATTCCAATGTTTATATTGAAAATTAAAGAAGTGATTTGATGAAGATATTAGATGTAAATAACCTTGTTGTTTCTTATAATGATATACCTATTGTAAGAAACGTAAGCCTATCTGTTGAAGAGGGAAAGTTTCTCGGCATTGTTGGAGAAAGCGGATGCGGAAAAACAACATTGCTTAATTCAATTATGGCGCTTAAAAGAAAAAATTCTAAAACAGATGGATTTATAAATTTTTGCGGAGAAGAAATTACAAAACTTTCGGAGAAAAAACTTCGTGAGTTACGCGGCAATGAAATAGCCATGATGCCGCAGAATGCTTTTTTATCTATGGATCCGACAAAAACCATAGCTTCTATGTTTTTTGAAACTGTTAAGGTCCATAACGCAAATGCAAAAAAGAGGGAATGTTTTGAAAAGGCCGTCGAATTTATGTCAAGACTGCTTTTAAACGACCCGGAGAGGATTTTAAAATCATATCCGTTTGAACTGAGCGGCGGAATGTGTCAGAGGGTTGCCATAGTCGCGTCAATGATTAATTCACCGAAACTTCTTCTCGGCGATGAGCCTACAAGCGCCCTTGACGTAACATCTCAGGAAGAAGTAGTAAACCAGCTTAAATACTTGAAAAATAATTTTAAAGTTTCAGCCGTTATTATCTCCCATAATATAGGAGTAATATCTATGCTTTCTGACTATATGGCAGTTATGTACGGCGGTAAAATTTTGGAATACGGGAAAACGGAGAATGTGCTTTATAATCCGTCTCATCCGTATACAAAAGCTCTTATAGAGGCAATGCCTGATATGGACGGAAGAATATCAGGCGGTCTTACAGGTTCTCCGCCTGTTTTTACAAAGAATATGAAAGGCTGTCCGTTTGCGGGAAGGTGTACAGAGGCTGAGACAAGATGTTTTGAAGACGAGCCGAGCGACGTATATATTGCTCCCGAACACAGAGCAAAATGTTTTCATCTGCAATCAGGGGGTACATGCTAATGGCATTACTTGAAGTAAAAAATATAAGTAAGAAATTTAAAAAAAATAAGATTGAGCTGACCGCAGTTAATGAGGTCAGCTTTAC
>URLB01000130.1 GCA_900548595.1 uncultured Eubacteriales bacterium | reverse complement strand
GGTGTAAGCGTTGTTAAACCGAAAGCCGCATTTTACAGATTCCCGAAAATTGATATGGAAAAATTCAATATAAAAGATGACGAGCAATTTGCTCTAGATTTCCTTAAGCACAAGAAAATACTTGTTACACACGGCAGAGGCTTCCACTGGGAGCAGCCTGACCATTTCAGAATGGTATATCTTGCGGAAACAGACCAGCTTGAGTACGCATGTTCCGAACTTGCGGATTTCCTCAGCTATTATCATCAATAATAATCAATAATATAAAAGACTCTCTTAATCGTATTGCAGTAAACAGTATGAAAAGAGAGTCTTATTTTATACTGACATTGATAATATACAAAGCGAATGATAAAATATATCTAAAGCGCAGTAGGGAGGAATATGAATGGAACTTCAGCTTAAAAAGGTTTACAGGCATTTTAAAGGAAATTTATATTTGGTGGAAGATATAGCTACACATAGCGAGACGGGAGAAAAATTTGTCGTATACAGAGCTTTATACGGAAGTCAGGACCTTTATATAAGACCTTACGATATGTTTATATCGGAGGTCGACCATGAAAAGTACCCTAATGTAAAACAAAAATACAGATTTGAACTTGCAAATATAGAAAGTGTTGTAAAAAATGAAATATAATAAAACAAAAGAAGCTGTTTTTATAAACAGACCCAATAGATTTTTGGCAAACGTGAGCATAGATGGTAATACGGAAAAGGTTCATGTTAAAAATACAGGACGATTGAAAGAACTACTTATCAACGGAGCAAAGGTAATATTGGAGGAAGGAAGCAATCCGAACAGAAAAACAACGTATTCCTTGATAGCCGTATATAAGGAAGGAAAAATAATAAATATAGATTCCCAAGCGCCAAATGAAGCGGCGCTTGAAGCGTTAAAAAATGGGGTAATAGCCGAAATAGGCGTACCTGGTATGGCAAAAAGAGAGGTAAAGTATAATAATTCGAGATTTGATATATATTATGAAAACAAAGGCAAAAAAGGATTTATCGAAGTTAAAGGCGTTACTCTTAACGACAACGGAACGGCAAGATTTCCCGATGCGCCTACGGGAAGAGGAACGAAGCATTTAAGGGAACTTATAAAGGCTCACGAAGAGGGTTTTGATTGTTATGTGTTTTTTGTTATACAGATGAAAAATATAAGTTGTTTTAAACCGAATTATATTACCGACCCTGTTTTTTCTGAGGAACTGAAAAATGCACATAAAGCCGGAGTAAATATATTGGCGTATGACTGTCTTATAACCGAAAACTCTATGACGATAGATAAAGAAATAAAGGTTATCCTTAATTAAAATGTTGAAAAGTATAAGCCTGAATGGGAAAAACGGTGTGAGAAAAATGGTTTAAAAAATAGACCAGTATTAAAAAGTACTATATATTTTTAATGAAATTCAAATGAAATCAGAATACCAAAGTATTATAATTTCAGTAAAAATGATTAAATATTATTATTTTTGTCAAAAATTGAAAAGGAGAGATAAATTTGCAGGAAGTAAAACCTAATAAAAAGCCGTTGCTGTTTTATTGGCTTATTGCGTTACTGATACTGTTTACCTTAAATACATTTGTATTTCCTTCGGCTCTAAAGAGTCAGGTACAGGATGTGGATTATGGAACTTTTATGGATATGATGAACGAAAAGGAAATAGGTTCCGTAATGGTAAATACAGATGAGATAGTGTTTACAGATAAAAGCGGAGACAATGTGTACAGTACGGGAAACCTTAACGATCCTCAGCTGGTTGACAGGCTGTATGAATCCGGAGCAGAGTTTGATAAGGAAGTAGTTAAGGAAATGAATCCTATCTTATACTACTTTATAAGCCTTATTATTCCCATAGCTCTTATGATATTCGTTTCAAGATGGCTGTCGAAAAAAATGCTCAATAAAATGGGAAATAATCCGACAATGATGCAGTTTGGAATGGGCAGCGGAAGTAATGCGGCAAAGGTCTATGTAAAAAGCGATAACGGTATAAAGTTCAGCGATGTAGCAGGCGAAGAAGAAGCCAAGGAACTTCTTAAGGAAATAGTCGAATATTTGCACGAGCCGAAAAGATACACCGAAATAGGCGCTACACTCCCTAAAGGAGCTTTGCTTGTAGGCCCTCCGGGAACAGGTAAAACATTGCTTGCCAAAGCTGTAGCCGGAGAAGCAAACGTTCCGTTTTTCTCGATATCAGGTTCGGAATTTGTACAAATGTTTGTCGGTATGGGAGCCGCGAAGGTAAGAGATTTGTTTAAACAGGCTAAGGAAAAGGCTCCTTGTATCGTATTTATAGATGAGATAGATACAATAGGTAAAAAGCGAGACGGTCAGATAGGTGGAAACGATGAAAGAGAACAGACATTAAATCAGCTCCTTACGGAGATGGATGGATTTGACGGAAATAACGGCGTCGTTATTCTTGCGGCGACAAACAGACCGGAATCTCTTGACCCCGCGCTTTTAAGACCGGGTCGTTTTGACAGACGTATACCTGTAGAACTGCCTGACTTACAGGGAAGAATAGATATACTTAAAGTACACGGCGCTAAAGTAAAGACTTCCGGAAACGTAGATTATGCGGCTATTGCAAAGGCTGCCGCAGGAGCGTCGGGAGCAGAACTTGCCAACATAGTAAATGAAGCTGCATTAAGAGCCGTAAGACAGGGAAGAGACAAAGTACAGCAGCAGGATCTTATGGAGAGTGTTGAAGTCGTAATAGCAGGTTATCAGAAAAAGAATAAAATACTTTCCGACAAAGAAAAACTTATAGTTTCATACCACGAGGTAGGTCATGCGCTTGTTGCCGCCCTTCAGACCCAGTCTGCGCCTGTACAGAAAATAACCATAATTCCCAGAACATCTGGAGCGCTTGGCTATACAATGCAGGTGGAAGACGGAGAACACTATTTGATGACAAAAACAGAAATAGAAAACAAGATAGCTACTTTTACGGGTGGACGTGTTGCGGAAGAAATAGTATTCAAAGACATAACTACCGGAGCCTCAAACGATATAGAACAGGCTACGAAACTTGCAAGAGCAATGGTATCGAGATTCGGTATGGCAGATGAATTCGGTATGGTTGCTATGGAAAATGTAACAAATCAGTATCTCGGAGGAGATACTACATTGTCTTGTTCAAACGAAACGCAGACAAAAATAGACCAGTTAGTAGTTGATATTGTAAATAAGCAGTATGAAAAGGCAACGCAGCTTATAAAAGACAATCTTGATAAACTCCATGAGATAGCCGAATATTTGTATAAAAACGAAACTATTACAGGAGAAGAATTTATGCAGATACTTTATAAAAAGAAAGAGGCGATTGATAACAGCGATGAACCTACTGTTTACACTGAATAAAAATTATATAGACCAACTGAAAGTATGCGTTCGGTCAATAACTAGATTTCCCATTGAGGAAGGTTGGGAAGTTTATATAATTATACAGGACAGCGAAAATGAGTTTGAGAAGCTGAAAAGGCAGATGGAAGAAACGGAAGGTATGCGGGTTCATCTTATAAAAATCGATGAGGACGCCTTCAAGGATTTTCCGGAAACTAACAAGTATTCAAGGGTTGTATATTATAGGATATTTGCTTCATTTATACTGCCGAAAAATATTGACAGGATATTATATCTTGACCCTGATATAGTCGTTATAAAACCGCTTAATCAACTTTATAATATGGATTTTGAAGGGAATTGCTTTATAGCCGCCAGCCATACAAAGGAAATACTTACGGAAATCAACAGAGTTAGATTGGGAGTAAAAAACGATATACCTTATATTAATTTCGGCGTAATGCTGATGAACCTAGCAGAGTTAAGAAAGGTACAGTCTGAACGTGAAGTTATAGATTATGTAAATAAAAAAGGAGAAAGGTTTATTTTGCCGGATCAGGATATAATTTCAGCAGTATACGGTGAAAAAATAAAACTTATCGATACTTTAAAATATAACATAAGCGACAGACTGATAGTTCTCAATAACTTGAATCCTTTAGAAAATGAAATAATAGATATGGATTGGGTTATTAAAAATGCGGTAATTATCCATTACTACGGCGATAACAAACCGTGGAAAGAGAAGTATAAAGGAATACTGGACGTGTTTTATAATGAAGTTGCCGATACAATTTCTTAATAAATCGATAATAGATAATTAATTGACATATTAAATAATAAATGATACCCTCCGGATAAAATAATACGGAGGGTATTTGGCTTTCCGTAAAGGAGATGTGGAATGTGCATTTTAGAGTAAAGGATATTATATCTGTGTTGATAGGTAATACAATGTTTGCATTTGCCGTCGCGTTTTTTGTACTGCCTAACGGACTTGCCATGGGCGGAGGAACGGGACTTTCGTTGATTGCGACACATTTTTTAAATATACCTATATATGTTTTTACATTGATTTTTAACATAATAATGTTTATTGTCGGCGCTGCGGTACTTGGCAAAAAATTTGCTCTTACGACCGGAATAAGTACATTTTACTATCCTTTTATATTAGGCGTTTTTCAAAATGTTATCGGCAGTTACAGAGTTACAGACGATATATTTCTTAATGTGTTTTTTGCCGGATTATTGACAGGATTAGCGCTTGGGATAGTAATAAGAGCAGGTGCTTCTACCGGCGGAATGGATATACCTCCGCTTTTGCTGAACAAATTTTTCGGCTTTTCGGTTTCAAATTGTATGTATGCATTCGGATGTATTATACTTGCCGTTCAACTTATATTTACCGAACCGGAAAAAATATTATACGGAATAGTTCTTATAATGATAAATTCTCTTGTATTGGATAAAATACTTGTACTTGGTAAGCAAAGGGTACAACTGCAAATAATAAGCGATAAGTCCGATGAAATAAAAAAAGCCATAATAGAACAGATAGGAAGGGGAACAACTGTAATATACGGAGAAACAGGATACACACAAGAAAGATGCAATATAATATTGAGTGTGGTATCTAACAGTCAATTGCTGAAAGCGGAAAGAATTATAAAGAGTATAGATCCATCTTCATTTGTAATCGTAAATACAGTAAAAGAAGTGGCTGGAAAAGGATTTTAAAAAATATATAGCAAATCTTTTGTTTTTAATGCTTCTTTAGATAAAATAA
>URLB01000129.1 GCA_900548595.1 uncultured Eubacteriales bacterium | reverse complement strand
TAAAATAAATGTACAGAAAAAAGAAGCTGTTGAAGGAGATACTGATGTTAATCTAAAGGGTACTAATTCCGAAAAGGCAGAAAAGGAAGAAGAGGCTATTGTCGAAGATACTGCCGAAAATGAAAAAACGAAGGATATGAATCCTATTTGGGCATCAGCACCGATGCCTGCAATATCCAGTATATCTGAAGAACTTGATGACGCAGTTGCAAATGCAGTTATCACCAGTAATTCGGGAAGTTATATGGATGGTGAATGTAATGCCGAGGGGCATATAATATTGGACTCTTCGGAAAACAGTTCATATATTACTTTATATGCTCTTACTACATACGGGGAATATGCTTTCCAAAACGATATGTTTATAAAAATAAGCGGCACGGGGGTTATACCTGTTGCAATGACTTTTCTAGAAGATAAGGATGACGGTTATATACTGCAAAGTTATAAATTACCGGAAGACGGTGAGGGATACGTTGCTTCGATAAAAACATTATTTCCGCAAGAACTGTATAATCGCGTCGTTCATCCTTCCGACGGTGACAGAGCCGCTTTACAGGCTCAGGAAAGGAAATATGCTAAACAATACTTGGATTCAATAGGAAGAACTGCTGTTATAGGTGAATACAGAGATTTGGAAATAGAGTACCCCGATATATCATCTGAAAATTTGGATCTTATCTTTAAACGTTATTGGGAATATCCTCGTTGGATTGGAACGGAAGAGAAGATAGAAGACGGAGTAAGATATGTATATGAAACGCAATGGAAAAATTATGGTAATAATGATAGCATGGTTTATCTTACAAAATACGTTTATGATACCGGAGAAATAATAAGAACAATAAACGTTCATATAGATGACGGTGAAGTTCAGGCAACAGAGGAGAAAGTTCTAAGACTTATTGAAAATTCAAAACATGAATAAATTATTTATAAAAGCCGAAAGTGATTTGGGATTATCTTAGCCGACACTATCGGCTTTTATTTTATTTCATATTGAAAATATCATTAAGTTAGGATATACTTATATTAATATAATGTTTTATGTGAAGAAGGTGATTATATGGCAGTAACTGAAGCAGTTGAAAATTATCTTGAAACAATACTTGTACTGAGTTATAGACAGCCTGATGTTCATGCAGTTGATATATGCAATCATTTGGGATATTCCAGACCTACTTTATCTGTAGCTATAAAACAAATGAAAGAGGAAGGCCTTATAAACGTAAACGGTGAAAACCATATAACATTAACTGATAGCGGAAAAGAGATAGCGGAGAATATTTATGAAAGACACAATGTTATTGCCGCTATGCTGATTGCTATAGGCGTAAAAGAAGAAACGGCTTACGCCGACGCATGTAAACTGGAACACGATTTAAGCGATGAAACATTCGAATGTATTAAAAAGCATTATGTTCAACATTATAAAAATTGAAAGGGTTTAGTATGAAATATAATATACTTCTTTTTGACCTTGACGGAACGCTTCTGGACTTTGATTCCAGTGAAAAAGAAGCTTTGAAGATGATATTTGTAAAAAAAGGCTATGAACCTAAAAATGAGTTCTTAGAAATTTATTCTTCGGTTAATAAAGCTCTTTGGAAATCATATGAAAACGGCGAAATATCCATGAGTACTTTACTTGATACCCGATTTAAAAAAACGATGGAGCATTTCGGTATAGAGATAGACGGAGCTGAATGGGAAAGAGAATACAGAGAATATCTTGGTCAATTTCCATATATCATAGACGGAGCTGCCGATGTGCTTAAAAATCTTTCCGAAAATCACCGTATATTTGCCATAACCAACGGAGTAGGAGACACACAGACTAACAGACTTAAACTTGCCGGCATTATAGATTATTTTGAAGATATTTTTGTATCTCAGCTTATTGGCGCACAAAAACCGTCAAACGCATTTTTCGAATATGTAAAAAACAATATCCGTAATTTTGATATAAAGGACTCGCTTGTAATAGGCGATTCTCAAGCAACTGATATACTTGGCGGAAATAATTACGGAATAGATACGTGTCTTTTGAAGTCAAAGGATAAAAAATATGATAATAGTATAAAAAGTACATATGAAATATATTCTTTGGCAGAGCTTTATAAAATCTGCGATTAAAAATGCCGTCAACAAAGACGGCATTTTATCTTATAGTATTTATTATTATAAAACAAAAAATTATTTGCATAATCAACTAATTTTTACTGCACTGAACATATTTTATGTTATAATTAAATCCTAGTAAATCACTAATAATATTTATTAAATAAATTAAGGAGAATATTATGAGAATAGGCTCTGGCTATGATGTTCATAAACTTGTTGAAAAAAGAAAACTGATTCTCGGCGGTGTGGAAATACCGTATGAAAAAGGACTTCTTGGGCATAGTGATGCCGACGTACTTATTCATGCGATAATGGACGCTCTTTTGGGAGCGGCTGCGTTAGGAGATATAGGAAAGCATTTTCCCGACAGTGATGATAATTTTAAGAATATATCAAGCTTAGTTCTTTTGCGGAATGTTTGCCTCTTGCTTAAAAACAGCGGATATACTACAATAAACATTGACTCTACAATAATTGCGCAACGTCCTAAGCTTGCGGCATATATTGACTTAATGCGCTCTAATATAGCCGAAGCTCTGGAAGTATCGGTTGACAGTGTAAATGTAAAGGCAACCACAGAGGAGGGTCTTGGATTTACGGGAAGCGGAGAAGGAATAGCGGCACAGGCTGTTTGTCTTATAGAAAAACTGTAAAGGAGAATATATTATGAAAATTTACAATACTCTTACAAGAAAGAAAGAAGAGTTTATACCTATGGAACCCGGAAAAGTAAAAATGTATGTATGCGGTCCTACGGTATATAACTATATTCATATTGGAAACGCACGTCCTTATGTTGTTTTCGACACCGTGCGCAGATATATGGAGCATAAGGGATATGAAGTAACGTACGTACAGAACTTTACAGACGTTGACGATAAAATAATTAAAAAAGCTAATGAAGAAAATTCGACAATGGAAAAGGTTTCCGAAAGATTTATTGAAGAAGCTTTCAGAGACGCCGATGGTCTTAATGTAAAACGAGCTACTGTTCATCCCAGAGTAACGCAGGAAATGTCCGGTATCATTGATATGATACAGCAGCTTATAGATAAAGGTCATGCTTATGAAGTAAACGGAACAGTTTATTATGATACAAAGTCTTTCCCTGAATACGGCAAGCTTTCAAGAAAAAATCTTGACGAGCTTATTGCAGGAGCAAGCGAACGTGTAGAAGCTGACGATGCAAAGAAAAATCCTACCGACTTTGTTCTTTGGAAGCCGCAGAAACCGGGAGAACCTAAATGGTCATCTCCATGGGGAGACGGAAGACCCGGTTGGCATATTGAATGTTCTGTAATGTCGAAAAAATATCTCGGTGAAACAATAGATATACATGCCGGCGGAGAAGACCTGATATTCCCTCATCACGAAAACGAAATTGCTCAGAGTGAAGCTTGCAGCGGAAAGATTTTTTCAAGATATTGGATGCACAACGGCTTTATTACGGTTGACAACGAAAAAATGTCAAAATCCGCAGGAAATTTCTTTACGGTAAGAGAAATATCCGAAAAATTCCCTTACGAAGTTATAAGGTTTTTTATATTGAGCGGTCATTACAGAATGCCGCTTAATTTCAGCGATACTCTTATGCAGGCAAGCCAGAACGGTCTTGAGAGAATTAAAAACTGCATATCATCGCTTGATTATTATATTGAAAACTGTTCTGTTGAAGAAAAAGATGATGACGCCGAGAACGAAAAAGCAGTTAATGGTTTCCTTCAGCAGTTTGAAACAGCCATGGATGACGATTTCAATACAGCGGACGCTATTACCGCAATATATGAGCTTGTTAAATTTATAAATGTTAAAATAAACGAGTCATTCTCAAAAAAGTCTGCTGTTGCCGCTAAAAATATGATAAAAGAACTCTGCAACGTACTCGGTGTGCTTCAAAATAACGAAGAAGACGTTCAGGACCCTGAAAAAGATAAAATAGAGGAACTTATAGCAAAACGTGCCGAAGCGAAAAAAGCCAAAGATTTTGCAACTGCAGACGCAATAAGAGACGAACTTTCCGCTATGGGTATAACAATTAAAGACACACGCCAGGGTGTGCAGTGGTTTAGAGGATAATTATGACTGATAAATATTTTGAAAAAGTTCTCGAAAAAGAATATAAAGGGTGTCCTGCTAAAGAGCTATCGCCTCTTGTATTAGCATATATAGGCGACGCAGTTTATGAAATTTTAGCAAGGACAAAGGTTCTTTCATCAGGGAACTCACCTGTAAATAAAATGAATGCAAAGGCAAAAAAAATAGTCAATGCAAAGAGCCAGTGCGAAGCTTATTTTAAGATTGAAAATGAGCTTACGGAAGAAGAGGCGGCTGTTTTCAGACGCGGAAGAAATGCAAATTCCTATACTCATCCAAAAAACATGAATATAAGCGATTACAGACACGCAACCGGATTAGAGGCTCTTTTCGGCTATTTATATATTTCAGGAAAAACCGATAGAATAACTGAATTGTTTGACCTTATTTATCCTGCCGAATGCAAGTTATAAGGAGTTATATATGGATAAAAAATTTAATGAAAATCAGCTTGAAGGGCGTAATGCAGTACTTGAAGTTCTTAAGAGCGGAAGAGATATAGAAAAAATAATAGTGCAAAAAGGAAACGTTGAAGGAACTATTCGCCGTATTGTAGGAATTGCAAAGGAAAAAGGCGTAGTTGTTCAAGAAGTCGTAAAGCAGAAGCTTGATGAAATGAGTCAGACAAAAAATCATCAAGGCGTAATAGCTATAGTATCAGAACATGAATATGCAGATGTAGAAGATATAATCAATTCTGCCGAATCAAAGGGTGAAAAACCTCTTATAATAATACTTGATAATATTACAGACCCACATAATCTCGGGGCAATAATACGTACAGCGGAATGCGCCGGCGCGCACGGAGTAATTATTCCTAAAAGAAGGAGCGTAGGACTTACAGCCGTTGTAGGAAAGACGTCTGCCGGAGCTATAGAGTACATGCCGGTTGCAAGAGTAACAAATATTGCCAGAACAATAGACGACTTAAAGTCTCGTGGAATTTGGGTTGCATGTGCAGATATGGGTGGAGACGACTATTTTGACGCTTCTCTTGACGGAGCATTAGCTCTTGTAATCGGTTCCGAAGGAGAGGGCGTAAGCAGACTTGTAAA
>URLB01000128.1 GCA_900548595.1 uncultured Eubacteriales bacterium | reverse complement strand
ACGTTGAAAATTTTCAACGTCCCTTTTAATCATTCCGCAAACATTTTTGTACAGTATACCGCTTTATTCCAACCTTTTATTAGCTTTTGAGCTTCTTCCTTATCCATTTTCGGCTCGTATGTTTTTTCCAATATCCAGCTTTGCTTAAGCTCGTCCTTGCTCTTCCAGAAGCCTACGGCAAGACCTGCCAGAAATGCCGCTCCGAGGGCGGTTGTTTCCGCTATTACGGGTTTTATCAGCTTTTTGCCTGTAATATCAGCCTGGAACTGCATAATTGGCTCGCTGGCGCTTGCTCCTCCGTCGACTTTTATTATGTTTATGTCGTTGCTGGTATCAGCCGTCATGGCGTTTATTACGTCCATTGACTGGAAAGCTATACTTTCAAGGGCAGCGCGTATTATATGTTCCCTTGTCGTACCTCTTGTAAGTCCGTATACAGAACCTCTGGCGTACATATCCCAGTGGGGAGCGCCCATTCCCGTAAAGGACGGCACAAAATAGACCCCTTCCGACGAAGGTAGTTTTGAGCCGAGATAGTCGGCGTCCTTAGCGCTGCTGAAAAATCTCATTTCGTCTCTGAGCCACTGTATTACGGCGCCGCCGACAAAAACGCTGCCCTCCAGAGCATAATTTACTTTTCCGTCTATTGACGAAGCTATTGTTGTAATAAGCCCGTTTTTGCTTACGGCAGGAGTTTCTCCCGTATTCATTAAAATAAAGTTTCCCGTTCCGTATGTATTTTTGACATCGCCTTTGTCAAAACATAGCTGTCCGAAAAGAGCGGCTTGCTGGTCTCCGGCTATTCCCGCAACGGGGATTTTGGAGCCGAACTTGTCGGTATATCCGTATATTTCGGAGCTGTTTTTTACTTCGGGAAGCATACATTCGGGAATATTCAGCTTTTCAAGTATATGCTTGTCCCATTTTAGGGTATTTATGTTGAAAAGCATGGTTCTTGAAGCGTTGGTACAGTCTGTTATATGTACTTTTCCGTCGGTCAGCTTCCATAAAAGCCATGTGTCTACCGTACCGAAAAGCAGTCTGCCGTCCTCGGCTTTTTTTCTTGCGCCGTCGACGTTATCTAAAATCCATTTTATTTTTGTCGCCGAAAAGTAAGCGTCTATTAACAGTCCCGTATTGACTCTGACATATTCGGAAAAGTCTTTATCCTGTTTAAGTTCTTCGCATAAATCCGCAGTTCTTCTGCACTGCCATACAATGGCGTTGTATATGGGTATACCGGTTTCTTTGTCCCATATTATAGTTGTTTCACGCTGATTGGTTATGCCGATTGCCGCTATTTCGGACGGATTTATTTCGGCTTGTATAAGGGCGTCTATGGTCGTGCTGTACTGCGAATTGTATATATCTTGGGGGTTATGTTCTACCCAGCCGGGTTTGGGATATATTTGCGGATATTCCTGTTGGCATTTCGCTATTATATTTTGATTTTTGTCAAAAATAATTGTTCTTGAGCTGGTTGTTCCCTGATCAAGGGATATGATATATTTTCCTGACATATAATAATCACTTCCTGTTAAACTTATATTATAATATTACTATATTTTTGATATAAAAACTATATTGTTGATTTTTTAACATGATATTTGGAGTTGCAATCAGTATCTTAAATTTATAAATGCGATAATATTAAATTTCTTCAGGCATAATTTAAAAATCTTTTTTAGAATTTCTATTGACATACACCGTAAAATATGTTAAAAATATAACAAATAGAGCTGTAAGAAAAGAGGAGGGTCATTATGAAAATTGCTTTTTACGATACAAAACCGTATGATAAGACGTGGTTTAAACCGCTTGCGAAGGAACATGGATTTGACATTACTTTTTTTGAAACAAAACTCAGTAAAGATACGGCTATACTTGCCACAGGCAACGACGCGGTATGTATTTTCGTAAATGATGAGGCTGATAAGGAAACGCTCGATATTTTGGAAAAAGCCGGCGTAAAAACAATACTTTTAAGATGTGCCGGATATGATAACGTGGATTTGAAAGAGGCCGAGGGAAGATTTGACGTTCTTCGTGTGCCCAGTTATTCACCTGCTGCCGTTGCGGAGTTTGCTCTTACATTACTTATGTCCCTTAACAGAAATATCCACAGAGCATATATCAGAACAAGAGATTTCAATTTCAGCATAAACGGACTTCTCGGTATGACAATAAGAGGAAAGACTGTAGGCGTTGTGGGAACGGGAAAAATAGGACAGGTTATGATTGAACTCCTTCAGGGCTTCGGCGTTGAAATACTGGCATACGATCCATACCCCGTTGAAGGGCTGAACGCAACCTATGTGAGCAAAGAGGAGCTTTTTAAGCGTTCCGATATAATTACTTTCCATTGTCCGTTGACAGACGATACAAAATATATGGTGAACGCCGATACGATAAAGCTGATGAAAGACGGAGTAATTATCGTAAACACTTCCCGAGGAGCCATTGTCGATACAACCGCTCTCATAGAGGCTCTTAAGGCAAGAAAATTCGGCGGAGTAGGTTTGGACGTTTACGAAGAGGAAGACGAATATTTCTTTGAGGACAGATCCAATGAGATAATAAGCGATGACGAGCTTTCAAGACTTCTTACATTCCCCAACGTATTGATAACAAGCCACCAGGCGTTCTTTACAAGCGAGGCGCTTAAAGCTATTGCGGAAACAACGCTTAATAACCTTGCAGATTCGGAAAAAGGAAAAACAGACCCAAAAAATACATTGACAAGCAGAACAAAATAAAAAATAGGATTGGCTGTCAAAACTGAACTGAACCAAAAAAGTCAGACAAGATATTTAAGTTTAAAAAGACATTCGTTTTATTAACATTATCTGATATATCTTACTATTACTACTCCATGATTTTTTATAAAATCGTGGAGTTTTTCAATTTGGCACAAAAACTGCCTATTTAATATC
This sequence comes from uncultured Eubacteriales bacterium, assembly GCA_900548595.1. Classification (GTDB taxonomy): domain Bacteria; phylum Bacillota; class Clostridia; order Lachnospirales; family Anaerotignaceae; genus Metalachnospira. The sequence continues at coordinate 2,464 of URLB01000128.1, read as the reverse complement.
AATTTGTTAATAAAATATGTACACAATAATTCCGATATGTTATAATAAATAAGCTATATTAAACAATTACACAACAAGGGAGGACTTATAAATGAGTATTATGGACATGTTTTCACTCAAGGGCAAAAATGCGCTTGTAATCGGAGGAAGCAAGGGTCTCGGCGAAGGTATTGCAAGAGGTCTTGTAGAAGCAGGCGCAGTTGCGGTAGTGTCAAGCCGTAATCAGACTGACTGCGACAAAGCGGCGGCAGGAATTACAGAAGTAACAGGCGGTCAGTGCTATGGTATTTCCGCTGACATCTCCACAAAAGAAGGCGTAGACGCTCTTGTTAATAAAGTAATAGAAAAACTCGGTCATATAGATATTCTTGTAAACAGTGCCGGTGTTAATATAAGAAAACCGGCTGTAGAATACACGGTAGAAGATTGGGATACAGTTCAGAACGTACAGCTTAAAGGCGTTTTCCTCGCATGTCAGGCAGTAGGAAAACATATGATAGATAACGGTATCAAGGGAAAAATCATCAATATATCTTCAATCAACGCCCGTGTTGTAGCAAGACCAAATATCGTATCCTATGTAGCCGCAAAGGGCGCCGTTATGCAGATGACAAAAGCGCTTGCAGTTGAATGGGCTCAGTACGGTATAACAGTAAACGCAGTTGCACCCGGTTTCTTTGAAACGGCTATGACAAAGGTACTTTTTGAAGACCCTGCCACAAGGGAAGAAATGTTCAGACATATACCTGTTAAGCGTTTCGGAAACGCCGATACGGATCTTGCGGGAATGGTAGTTTATTTCGCTTCCGACGCTTCAAATTATACAACAGGTCAGATAATTTATATCGACGGCGGATACACAAGTATTTAAAAAGATAAGGCGGTTTGAATATATCAAACCGCCTTGTTATGTATTTTATTCCTATTTTAAAGCGTATTCATACGCCCTTTTGATAACATCGAGGGCATTTACTCCCTCGGGGTCGAATCTGCTGTTATCGGACTCATTGCTGAACGTTCCGTCATATCCCAGTTTCTTCAACGATACGAAAATTTTTACAAGTTCGTCAAAATCATCTTCCGTCAGCTGCGGTCTGGAATAATTTTCCCCAAGTCCGCTTGTATGCAGGTGAAGCGTATACTTCATATATTTTCCCAAATCAAATATGTCCGTTCCCATCGGTTTCATATTATAATAATCCAACACCATTTTCAGGTTAGGCATATTCAACTGTTCAACCATATCATAGACTTCGTCGACATAAGTGCAAAATTCGCAAAGATATTTATGCAGAGATTCAAAAAGTATCGTTATGCCGTATTTTTCGGCAACTTCGGCTGTTATTTTCAGAAAAGTCTTTCCCTGTTCCCATGCCTTTTTACTGTCGTATCCGTCAGGCAGTTTTCGTATATTGGGAGAACCTACGCCGACTGTTTTTACACCCAGTTTTGCCGCTCTGGATAAAACAAGCTCCGCATAATCTTTTATTTTATTTTCGTCAAAACCTTCTCCGACCATTTTCGGCGCGTTTTTTGCGTATGCATTTACGGCAATACAGTTTATAGGTCCCGAAAGTATAGTGTTTTTTACCGTTTCAAATTCTTCATCGGTATATTCTGCTATTTCCCAACCGGGAAGTTCTATAAAATCATATCCTGCTGAAGCAACTTCTCTATAAAGCTTTGCCGAGGCGCAGCATCCGAATTTCATATTTTAACCCTCCTTTATTTCGTTTCCGCTCTGTGCAGGATGAGTTCCGCCGCTATACTTACGGCTATTTCCGCCGGTGTTTCCGCCTTTATGGCAAGTCCTATAGGCGTATGTATCCTGTCTATTTTTTCTTCTTCTATTCCTGCCGAAAGAAGTTTTTCCCTTGTTGCGGCTATTTTTGTTCTGCTTCCGATGACGCCCGTGTATGATATGTCTTTCGGCGTTATCTGTTCCAAAATATCATAATCGGCAACATGTCCGCTGGTCATTACAACCGCATAGTCGTCTTCGGTTATATTTATATATTTATCTATATTTTTAAACTCGCCCTTTATTATTTCCATTCCCTTGGGGAATGTATTAATCAGGCCGTCCCTTTCTTCGTATACCGATACTTTAAAGCCGAGATGTGTAAGCAGCGGCGCCAGTTCTCTCGAAACATGACCTGCACCGAAAATATAAACTCTCCCTTTTTTAAAAAGAGGTTCGGCAAACACCGTACAAATTCCGTCCTTGAACGAATGCTTATTTTTCAGCCATTCCTTAGCTTTTTCATCGGACACGGCAATATATTTTACGCCGTCCTTTTCGGAATATACTCCCATTTCCACGGAAGTTTCCGACACTCTTGTCAGCAGCCAGACATTTTCCGCATTTTCGGAAATTCCATTTATATATTCGAGCATTTCAATATCTTGTTCCGAAAAATATTTAAAACATACCTCCACGTTTCCGCCGCATATCATACCTATA
>URLB01000127.1 GCA_900548595.1 uncultured Eubacteriales bacterium | reverse complement strand
TTATCTGCCGGAGGGAGAGCGTATTGTCGGAGGAACGGATACCGTAACGGCAACCGTTACATTGGAACGGAATGAAGAGAAAAATATAGTTATACCTGCCGACAGTATTACGGATAACGGAACGACTCCGGAAGGTCTTACGGCACATATAGAGAGCGAAGACATCGAAATTACTGTCATCGGTCCTATAGGAAAGCTGGATTTGATTGACGATGTTAAAGCCTATGTGGATTTAAGCGGATATGAGGCAGGAACATACGAGGATGTGCCTGTCGTTATTGAACTGCCGGACGATGTTTCTCTGACATCGGAGACAGTGGGCGTAACCGTGGTTTTATCATAGGGTGTATATGGGAAGGCTGATATATCGGTCTTCCCTTTTTATAAAGGAGAACAATATGCGCAGCAAAAATAAAGGAAAGGCTAAAGAATGGCTGCGGGCTGTCATTGACGCGGCAGTCATTCTTTTGATAATGTTTGTTTTCCTTTGGCCGACAAAAGTAGAGGGTGTATCCATGTGTCCTTCCGTAAACGACAACGATAGGGTTGCCATATGCAGGTTTGCGGCGTTTGTCGATATGTACGGCAGAGGTGATCTTGTGGTGTTTGACTTGGACGACTATAAGGAAAACATGATAAAAAGGATAATAGCAGTCGGAGGCGATACGGTTCATATAAAGAACGGAAACGTATATGTAAACGGCAAGCTTATCCATGAGGATTATATACAGGGCCGTACCGACGGATATGTTTATATGTCTGTGCCGACGGACTGCGTTTTTGTAATGGGAGATAACAGAGAAAAAAGCATAGACAGCAGACGCTTCGGTACGGTAAAGAAAGACGATATTTACGGAAAGGTGCTGTTGAGATATTTTCCGTTTAATAAAATAACAATATTCGGCTAGTCAGTCATAAAAAACCTTCCGATGACTATATTTATATATAGAATACACCAGGGAGGTTATTTTTATGTCATTGGAAGCGGCAACGGAGAAAATCAAATTTATCAGCAGGGGAAAAGGGGACGGCGTGCAGATATTGACAGAGGGAGACATGATAGTCCCCGATATAAACCCCGATATATATCAGATACTTAAGGCGGACGAGGACGTTATAATAGACAAAGTAAAGGCAGAGCAGGGAAGAATAGGCTTTTCCGGAAGAATAGCCGTTTCCGTTTTGTATTACGGTAAAAAAACCGACAGTCCCGTCAGCTTTATGAAAGCGGAGTTTCCCATAGAGGATTATATAATGACAGACGATACCGACGAAAACAGCGACGCGGACATAACGGCGGAGATAATACATACGGACTACAGGCTTGTAAACGACAGAAAAATAAACGTAAAAGCGGTTACGGGCATAAAGCCGTCATGGAGCAACGGCGTAGAAACCGAAGCGGTAAAAACCGTCGGCGGAGACGATTATTTACAGAGTAAGACAGGCATAATAAATACGGGGGACATAAGGGAAAGGATTACGGAGGAATTCAACATAAGGGAAACCCTAAACATTCCGGCAGGTAAACCCGATATAGCGGAAATATTGGAAACAACTGCGGATATATGCCGAAGAGAGGTCAGGGTGTCGGACGGAACAGCACATATTAACGGCGATTTGCGGATAAACATCATGTATATAAGCGCCGACGAAAAGCCCGTTGCCCAGTCTGCGGAATTTACGGTTCCCTTTGATATAAGCGCCGACGTTCCCATGGGCGACCCGTTCTGTATGGTCAGGCTGAAACCTTTTGTTACATCGGCTGAAATAGAAGGGGACATAAGCGGCGACCCGAGAGCGGTTGACATAAACATATTAATAACGGCGGTTATCAAAGTATTTGGACAAAATACTCAGACTCTTTTGGAGGACGCATATTCATTGGCGGCACCGTTGGAAATAACAAGGAAAAACGTCGATTATACCGAGCTTTTCGGAAGAAACAGGGCGCAGGGCATATACAGGGGAACGGTTACGGCAGATTCTTCACAGCCCGAAATGATGCAGATAGTAAAAGCGTGGGGAAATATGAGGAACGGAAACGTAACCGTGGAAGATAACATTATAACGGCGGAAGGCACAGCCGATATGAAACTTATGTATATAGCCAAGGACGACAATATGCCGCTTAATATTGCGCAGACGTCCGTACCCTTTTCACAGGTCATAGAGATAAAGGGAGTAAAAGAAGGCATGACAGCGGACGTTGTTACGGAAATAGAGGATATAGCGTTCAGTATCCTTTCCGACAGAGAGGCGGAAATACGTATAACGCTCAGTTTCGACGCGGTAGTATGCGAAAATAAAAGTCGGGAAATCATATCCGACATAAAGGAAAGCGATGATGCCGAGGATATTCCCGTAAAGGGCGGAGCGGTAATATATACGGTCAAAAAGGGAGACAGCCTTTGGAGTATAGCGAAAAAATATCATACTACCATAAACGATATATTGGAGCTTAACAAAAATAAAATAGAAGACCCCGATGTAATTTATCCGGGACAGAGATTTCTTATACTTAAGAAATTTGTATGACTATATTAAAGGCGGCTCTGTTGTGCTGATGGAAGATTAAGTATATAATGTACATAAGATAAAATGCGGTTAGGAGGTAATTTTTATGAAAAAAATTTTATATATTGCGGTATGCGCGGTTACCGCTTTTTCACTTTTCGGATGTACGCCGTCAAGTAACGGACAGGGTAATAATAATGAGGAACAAAGCGCACAGCAGGGCACGGAGGATACGGAATTTGCAAAAGCCGTAGAGGATTATTTTCCGACGGACGACATGTACCGCAGCTATAACGGTTATGCGGAAGCGGGTTTGGAAGTAAGGTTCGACGAGAAAGAACAGGAGGGTTTGGCAGTCGTATATAAGTATGACGGAGCTATGAACGACGGTCGTGGCAGCTATGAAGACAGGGACGATGAAAGAACCTTTGAAGTAACATATACGGTTTCGGGAAATACTGTAAAAGAACATGTGGATAACGACGATTATATGGCTGAAAGCGAAAACAACGTGTATTCCAGAATAGCCGACCAGATAGTGCTTTCGGGTAAAATCGAGGAAGGCGAAAGCTGGGAGCAGGAAGTTAAACTGGACGGAAAAACCGTTACAGCCGTTACCACAATAACGGAAGTAACCGACGACAGCTTTAAAACCGTATTGGAAGCGGAAGCCGACGGATACAGAGACGGAAAGTATACTGAGGAAAGAACCTATACAAAATCAAAGGGCATAACTTCATTCAGCAATACTCCGCTCGGTTCGGACGAGGACGATATGCTCATATTCGGATACGGATATTCCGTTGAGAATAAGCAGTCCATAACCGGAATGATATAATTCGGGAAAATATAAAACTATAAAATAAAGCGGCGTTGCGTATGCTACGCCGTATTTTAATTTGCAAATGAAGCGCAAAATAATATATAATGTATACAAACTTATCTTTGGGAGAGATACCTGATGAATGAAAGGGATTACACATATATATTTAAAAAGCTGTTGGAAATAACAGACGACGGTTTTGTCATAATAGATAAAGACGGAAAGGTTGCGGAGATAAACGAACAGTACTGCTCGTTTTTAAAAACTTCCCGCAGCGAAGCCATAGGAAAGGACATTACCGAGGTAATAGAGACAACAAACCTGCTTAACCTTCTTAAATCTAAGGAAAGCGAAGAGGGAATGGTCATAAGGATAGGCGAAGACACAGGCTTTACGGAGGACGCCCTTGTCATAGTCAACCGTTCGGGCGTGTGCGATGAAAACGGGGAGACGGTCGGCGCATTGGCTCAGGTAAAATTCAGGCTGCAAACTATGGATTCCGCACAGAAGCTTATGAAAAAATATAAGGAGCTGGAATATTATAAAGACGAGTATTTAAAAAACAGCGGTTCGTATTTCGATAAGGCGTTGGGTGACAGCGAGGTTTTCAGAGAAGTAAAAAAACAGGGATTAAAAGCCGCAAGAACATCGTTCCCCGTACTTCTTACGGGAGAGACGGGAACGGGTAAGGAGGTTTTCGCCAACGCAATCCATAACAGCGGAGACAGAAAAGACAAGCCCATGGTAAGCATAAACTGCGCCGCCATACCCGGCGAGCTGCTGGAGTCGGAACTTTTCGGATATGAGGAAGGCTCTTTTACGGGAGCGAAAAAGGGCGGCAAAAAAGGAAAGATAGAGCTTGCCGACGAGGGAACGCTTTTCCTTGACGAAATAGGCGATATGCCGCTGAGTATGCAGGCAAAACTGCTGAGGGTTTTGCAGGAAAACGAAATAGAAAAAATAGGCGGCTATAAAAGCATACCGGTAGATATAAGAATAGTAGCCGCAACAAGAAAAAATCTCGAGGAAATGATAGAAAACGGCCAGTTCAGGGAAGACCTCTATTACAGGCTCAATGTAATAAATATAGAAATGCCGCCCCTTAGAAAGAGGATCGGGGATATACCCGTTCTTGCCAGATATTTTTTAAACAGGCTGAATAACGAGTACAAGACAAATATAATAATGTCCAAGGAAGTAATAGACTGTTTCGAGAGTTATTCATGGCCGGGTAATATAAGGGAGCTGGACAACGTCATAAAGAGCGCCTATGCAACATGTGATTCTTATAAGATAAGAACGGTGGATCTTCCGTCGAAAATAGTTGCCAGCCATAAAATATCCGATACGGCGTCGGCTGCCGAAAATAAAAGGCTTTCGGTACTTATGGACGAGTATGAAAAAAATATTATTATGGAGGAACTCAGAAGAAACGGCTGGAACTGCAAAAATGCCGCCGCAGAGCTGGGCATACACAAAAGCCTGCTTTATAAAAAAATAGCTAAGTACGAAATAGACTTAAACAAAGAAAGATATATAAATAAAAGCTGAAAGAGGTCGGAATTTAGTTTCCGACCCCTTTTTTATTCTTTGTAACCGAATGTTGAACAAAAAATCGCAAAGTATAAAATAATGAACTTTACATGACGGTATAACTGTGTTAAATTCTAATTATACGATGAAAACAGCGGCAAAAATACGCACGGCAGCGTGGCTTTGCGGCTTTGTTTATTTGCATAAGGTTTTGCGCGGATATTTTCGGAATTGTATAAAACGATAAAAAGGGGGCGCATTTATAAAACTATAATTCCGAAAAGTTGGTATGACCGAAGCAGACTGTTTGGCGAATATTTTTATGTCGGCGGCAAACGGAAGGTTTTGTTGTATTTTAATATCCGGAGACTTTTTTACATATAAGAAAAAATTAAATATTAAATGCAAATTTATATTGCGGAAAGGAAACGTCATGAAGGAAATTGGCTTGAAAGATAAACTGAAAGGTGAAAAACTTAGCAGCCCCAAAACATTGACGGGCGTGGCAATGCTGGTCGCGCTATACACAATATTATCGTTCTTTACAATTAATTTAGGCACCACATGGGAGATCGGCTTTGCCGATTTGGCGTTAGCCGTATGCGGAATGCTTTATGGACCGATACCGTGTGCCGTTGCCGGTGCGGCGGGGG
>URLB01000126.1 GCA_900548595.1 uncultured Eubacteriales bacterium | reverse complement strand
AATAGCTCAAAATGGACAGTTGGGCAGTGTGTTTTTTTCGGGATTTTTTTCGCATATATCTCTTACTGACTCCAACGCTTCCGCTATTGCGGTCGTTTCATCGGCTATCTGTCCGTTTGGCATAATATCGCCGGGTTTTAAAGCGTTTCTTCGGCGTATTTCAAAGGGCGATATTCCTACGATTTCAGCCAGCTTATTCAGATTACATTCGGTGGCAAAACAGCTTTGCGTAACTCCGAAGCCTCTGAATGCTCCGGAAGGCGGATTGTTTGTGTAATATGCTTTTCCCGTAATATCGATGTTTTGGTAGTTATACGGCCCTGCGGCATGGGTGCATGCTCTTTGCAATACGGGACCGCCCAGACTTGCATAAGCGCCTGTATCGGATATTATTACGGCTTTCATTGCCGTAAGATAACCGTTTTCATCGCAGGCAGTCGTAAAGTCCATTTCCATAGCATGTCTCTTAGGGTGAACCAATATGCTTTCTGTTCTTGTAAGTTTTACTTTTACAGGACGATTGGTTTTTTGTGCCAAAAGGGCGGCATGATGCTGTACGCTCATATCTTCTTTGCCGCCGAACCCTCCTCCTACCATAGCGGCAGATACACGGACTTTATCAAGCGGAAGTCCGAGTGCATCGGAACACTCTCTCTGGGTTTGATAAATACCCTGGTCGCCGCTTATTATATGTATCCCGTCGTATTCGGGAAATGCAACGGCACATTCGGGTTCCATGAAAGCATGCTCCGTAAACGGAACGCTGTAATGATATGTTACTTTATGCTTGCTTTTTGATATTATATCATCGGCATTACCTCTTACAAGATGTTCGTATGCAAGGAGATTTCCGTCCTCATGTACTGACGGAGCGTTTTCAGCCATTGCTTCTTCGGGTGAAAAAACCGCCTGCAAGGGTTTGTATTGTACCTTTACGGCTTTTTTGGCGGTTTCCAGTATTTCGGGAGTTTCCGCAGCTATAATCACGATTGCGTCTCCGAGATAGTGCGTCGTTTTTCCGACGGGTATAAGGACATCCCAGTCTCTTTTAAGATGACCGACCTTTTGAGCACCCGGTATGTCTTTTGCAGTCATTACGCATGCCACGCCGTTGATTTTTTCCGCTTCGGACGTATCGATTGAAAGTATTTTCGCTCTTGGGTATTCGCTTCTTAAAGCAGAGCCGTAAAGCATGTTTTCCATGTAATAATCATCGGCATACATGGCTGTTCCCGTTATTTTTGCCTCTGCGTCCACACGCACAGTACTTTCGCCCAATATACCTGTGTCAACGGGCCTTTCGGGAACTGCTCCGTTCCTGAACATTTCCGCGGCAAGAAGTATGGCTTCTTCTATTTTTTTGTAGCCTGTACATCTGCACAAATTATTTTTTATGGCAGACTTTACATCGTCTCTTGTGGGATTCGGATTTCTGTCCAGAAGAGCTTTGGCACAGATTACCATTCCGGGAATACAAAATCCGCACTGTACCGCTCCTGCTTTAGAGAAAGCATATACATATATAGCCCTTTCCTTATCAGACAAGCCCTCGGTAGTAAGTATACTTTTTCCGTCCAGTTTATCGGTTTTTTGCACGCAGGCTTTTACCGCTTTTCCGTCTATCAATACCGTACATGTACCGCATGCGCCTTCATTACATCCGTTTTTTACAGATGTAAGTCTGAGGGTATCTCTTAAAAATGACATAAGGCTGATGTTTTCCGTAACTGTGTATGTAACTCCGTTTACTGTTAATACGGCCATTCTATCACTCTCCCTTCTCTATTTAAGACCATGTTATCATTTATGTGCGTTTTATTCAAGAATGTTAAAAAAAGTACGTTATACTATATAAAATATAATGACTTTTTCGTTAGCAGCTTTATTTATATCTTGTTTAATGGTATAATTCAGATAACTGATTGCGAATATATTATACATTATATAGTAAATTATTACAAAGAGGTGAATTATATGGCTGTAGGTGTCAGTGAAAAGCGTGTTGACGCGTATGATAAGGTAACGGGCCGAGCTAAATATACGGATGATATGACCGAAAAAAACTTTCTTGTGGCAAAGGTTTTCAGGTCTACGATAGCCAACGGAGTCGTAAAGTCCATTGATGTTTCCGAAGCGGAAAAAATACCCGGCGTTGTAAAAATAGTAACATGCTTTGACGTTCCGAAAATAAAACTTCCGACAGCGGGACATCCGTGGTCTACCGACCCGTCCCACCAGGACGTTGCGGACAGACTTATTCTTACTGAAAGAGTGAGATATTACGGAGATGATGTTGCCGCTGTAATAGCAGAGGACGAAGTTGCCGCAAACAGGGCGATAAGAGCGATTAAAGCGGAGTACGAGGAGTATCCTTTCGTTCTCGATCAAATTGAGGCAATGCAGGATGGCGCCCCCGTTGTGCAGGAAGGATATGAAAATAATGTATTGAGACATACGTCCCTTGAAAAAGGTAATTATGACGAAGCTATAAAGGAAGAGGGACTTATAAAATTCGAGGGCTGGTACGATACGCCGACGGTGCAGCACTGTCATATGGAAAACCATATATGTTACGCTTATATTGAGGGAGGAAGAATAGTAATCGTAACGTCCACGCAGATACCCCATATCGTGCGTAGGGTAGTTGGTCAGGCATTGGGTATACCCTGGGGAAAGGTAAGGGTCATAAAACCTTATATAGGCGGCGGCTTCGGAAATAAGCAGGACGTACTTTATGAACCGTTATGTGCATATCTGACAACTCAGGTTGGAGGAAGACCTGTTAAGCTGGACATGACAAGGGAAGAAACTTTTGCGTGCAACAGAGTGCGACACGCCATAAGGGTTCACCTGATTACATATGCAAGACCGGACGGTACCTTTGTGGCAAGAAAATGCGAGTCTTATTCAAATCAGGGGGCTTATGCTTCCCATGGGCATAGTATAGCGGCTAAAGGAATAACGGCTTTCAGCCAGATATATAAATGCGACGCCTATGAAGCAGACGCATGGTCCATATATACAAACAGGACGTCGGCAGGCGCAATGAGGGCATACGGAATACCTCAGATAACATTCGCCATGGAAAGCCATGTGGAAGATATAGCAAGGAAACTGGGGATAGATTCCATTGAGATAAGACGCAAAAACATGATGGAAGTCGGATTCAAAGATGAGTTTTCCAAAAACGAAAACTATTTTGACAGTCTTAACCAGTGTATAGATAAAGGAATGGAATATATCAAGTGGAATGAAAAGCTTGAAAAATATAAAAATCAAACAGGCCCTGTAAGAAGAGGCATAGGTATGTCTATTTTCTGGTATAACACTGCGGTGTGGCCCATAGCTCTTGAAACCAGCGGCTGCCGCATGGTTTTAAATCCCGACGGTTCCATACAGCTTCAGCTTGGAGAAACGGAAATAGGTCAGGGGGCAGATACGGTATTTGCCCAGATGGCGTCGGAAGTGCTGGGAATAAAGTTTGAGGACGTGCATGTCGTTTCATGCCAGGATACCGACATAACGCCTTTCGGAACGGGAGCCTATGCCTCCAGACAAACATATATAGCAGGCTTTGCCATAAAGCAGACGGGGCTTATATTAAAGGACAAAATACTCGGCCATGCCCAGGAACTTACAAGAATGGCAAAGGGAAATCTCGATATAAAGGACGGAAATATTGTAAGAGTTTCCGACGGCAGAGTTATGATGACGCTGGGAGAACTGTCAACCGAAGTTATGTACAGCCTTACGCACAGCGAGCATATTACGGCGGAAAGCACCTACCAGACAAAAAGCAATGCCTATTCGTTTGGCTGTTCTTTTGCCGAGGTGGAAGTGGATATTCCGCTTTGCAAGGTAAAAGTATTGGATTTGATAAACGTACACGACTGCGGAAAGCTTATAAATCCCCAGCTGGCGGAAGGACAGGTTCACGGGGGAATGAGCATGGCTATAGGCTATGCCCTGAGCGAACAGTTATTGTATGATGAAAAAACAGGAAAGCCGCTTAACAACAACCTTCTTGATTACAAATTGTCCACAACTATGGATCCCCCTCATCTGGAGGCTCAGTTTGTTGAAAATTACGAGCCGACAAGCGCATTCGGAACAAAGGCGTTGGGAGAACCTCCGGCTGTTCCCGGAGCGCCGGCAATAAGAAACGCAGTGTTAAACGCCACGGGGGTATCTGTAAATATGCTTCCTCTTAATCCGCATAATCTTTTTAAGCGGTTTAAAGAAGAAGGTCTGATTTAAGGGGAGGTATGCCAAATGTATGATATTAAAGCTTTATATGAGGCTGAGTCGGTAAATCATGCAATACGATTACTGACGGAACATCCCGAGGCGTTGGTAATAGCCGGAGGGAGCGATATACTCATAAAAATGAGAGAGGGAAAGCTGGCAGGAAAGGAACTTGTCAGTATTTACGGTCTTGATGAACTGAGAGGCGTTAAAGAGGAAGAAAACGGAACAATAAGAATACTTCCTCTTACCAGCTTTTCGCATATTACAAAAAACGAAATAATACAGAAATATATAAATGTTTTGGGAGAGGCTGTTGACATGGTCGGAGGGCCTCAGATAAGAAATATAGGAACAATCGGAGGAAATACATGTAACGGCGTTACTTCGGCAGATTCAGCGTCCACATTACATGCCTATGACGCCTTTATGGAAATAACAGGGCCTGACGGAATAAGGACAATACCGATACATGATTTTTATATAAGCGCAGGAAAGGTTGACCTTAAACACAATGAACTGCTTACGGCTATTCTTATTAAAAAGGAAAGCTATGAGGGGTATTTTGGACATTATATAAAATACGCAATGAGAAATGCCATGGACATAGCTACAACGGGATGTTCCGCAAATGTAAAATTGAGCGCGGACAAAAAAACTTTTGACGACGTGCGCATTGCCTACGGCGTAGCCGCCCCCGTTCCCGTAAGGGCAAAAAACGCCGAGGACTATATAAGAGGAAAGGCTGTAACGGAGGAAAATATTGCGGCGTTTGCAAAAGCCGCTTTAAATGACGTAAATCCGAGAACAAGCTGGAGAGCGTCAAAAGAACTGAGATTACAGCTGATAGAGGAGCTTTCCAAGAGAGCCGTTAAGGAATCCGTCAGACTTGCCGGAGGTGAGCTATGATGCAGAGAAAACTTGTCAGATGTACAATAAACGGGAAATATACGGAAACGATGATAGATGTAAGGGCATCACTTACCGATATGCTCAGAAACGATTACAGGCTTACTTCCGTTAAAAAAGGCTGTGAAGTCGGAGAATGCGGAGCGTGTAACGTTATAATAGACGGGGAATGTTTTAATTCCTGTATATATCTTGCCGTATGGGCGGACGGAAAGGAAATAAGAACGTTGGAAAGCCTTTTGGGACCTAACGGAGAACTTTCTGATATACAACAGGCGTTTATTGACGAGGGTGCGGTGCAGTGCGGTTTTTGTACTCCCGGATTTATAATGTCGGCAGTGGAAATATTGGAAAGCGGAAAAAGATATTCAAGAGATGAGTTGAAAAAACTTCTTTCAGGACATCTTTGTCGTTGTACCG
>URLB01000125.1 GCA_900548595.1 uncultured Eubacteriales bacterium | reverse complement strand
AGTCAAAAGCTTCTTGTTTTTTTTATTACAAAAATTAAAAAGGAAGATATTTCATAAAAGGCATAAAAAAAAAGATACCGATTTCATTCGGTATCTTATACGGAGAAGGAGGGATTTGAACCCTCGCGCCGCGCAAACGACCTACACCCTTAGCAGGGGCGCCTCTTCAGCCACTTGAGTACTTCTCCACGGCTTACTGCCTTGCTATAATATCATAAATACGTACTCTTGTCAACTGTTTAATGGTTTTAAATAACTTTTTTAGATTTTTTTAATCTTTTTATTTCTGTCCGTACTTACTTATCCAAAATTCTTCCTCGTCCTCGCCCTTTGTTTTCTGATTAAAATAGTCTACCACAAAGCACATCACAAGCGGTATTATAAACGCAATGACGCCGAATTTCACACTGTCTCCTCCTGCCGCCGTATATTCATACCTCAGCAGTTTAAGCGCTTTCAGATTAAATGCGCTGGCAATAAGCTGTTCTATTACCGCTATTATAATGAATATTCTTACCGGAATACGAAATTTATATTCCCCTACGCTGACCTTTTCCGTACAGAGTATATACCTGTTTATTACCTCTGCCACTGCGCCTTCGTCATTGGTCGCCTTTGTTATATAATCCGCTTCGTCCTTCAAAGGCTGTACGGCGTTTCGCACCGCAACCCCCAATCCTGCCGCTTTCACCATGGAAATATCGTTGAAGCTGTCGCCCATTGCTATGGTTTCGCTTATATCCACTCCCAAATCTTTAGCCAGAGAAGCCAACGCCTCGCCCTTTGTAGAGCCAATACCCGTAAACTCCAAATAATTCGGGTTGGAGAAAAAGCAGTTAAACTTACCGTTTAATTTATGCTTCATCTCTTTTTCTATTTTCAAAAGCAGTTCGTTGGGACCGTTCAGCAGTATTTTTGATATTTTTCCGTCGTATTCCTCTATACTGTCGACAACAGTATATTCGGCGGAAAGCTTATCTATATACGCCTTTACCCTTTCGCTGATATTTTCCACGATCAGTCTGTCGTCCCTGTATATCTGTATATCAACGCCGTATTTCTTTGCCGCTTTATAAATTTCCACAGCAGAGGAACTTTCAAACAGATTTTCCTTCATCAGCACAGGCGGAAATCCTTTGTATACCGCTCCTCCGTTAAGACATATAATATATCCGTTGTCAACGCCTAGCTTCTGCGCTATATGCTTTACGCTGAAAATACCTCTGCCCGTGCATATAACAATATTCGCGCCGGCGTCGGAAGCCTTTTTTATTGCCTCCAGATTTGTTTCCGATATGGACATATCAGATGATAAAAGGGTATCGTCCAAATCCAGAAATAACATTTTATAACTCATTTTTTATCACCGATTCACTACTTATACACAATTTCATGTTGATAACCACAGTTTCCTGTGGATAAAGTCAAATTTCCTGTTATTATCCTCTGCCTTTATCCACAGATTTTTTTACATTTTTCACCGCTTTTTTCCTTTTTGCCTTTGCCGCGGCATTTTTATATATTTCTGCTTTCTCTTTCTGTCTTTCCTTTTCAGCCAGAGCCTTTTCTTTCATTTTCTTAGCGCGAAGCGTCCTTGCCGGCTCTTTAACGGTTACGGTCTTTTTGACCGCCTGATAAGCGTTATTTTTAGCCTTGTCAATGGCTTCCTGCTCCTCTTTTGAGAGTATATATGTGCTTACCCCCAGTTCGACAGGCTTTGCATAGGTAAACGTACCGCTTCGGCTGTGTATTCCGTTTATTACGATTCCGGTATCCTCGGCGTCCAGTATTGCAACGGCAAAACACAGATTTCCTCCCATTTCCTCAAAGGGATTATATCTTACTATGCCGACCTTCTGACAGCAATACTTCATATTTTTGTTCATATCCTGTACTATTTCCAGTACCTTTGTATATTTTTCGTCTATGCTTTCCGCCTTTGCCACACATTCCACCAACAGCTTTTCCATGTTGACGTCGTTTCTGCGTTTTTTATTGATGCCCATAAATACTTCGTATCTTGCTTTCAGCTTCCGATGGTTATATATATCGTAAATGACAAGACCGAGCGCCAATACCAAAACCGTCAATATTATGGAAATCCACAGGTCAAGGTTTTGACCGAAAAAACTTCCCTCAATCATAAGCCTCACCCTTCATCTATTTTATTGATCAATTCCAATATTCTTTCCAAATCCGCGTCGGAATAGTATTCTATTTCGATTTTTCCTTTATTTTTTTTGCAGTTGAGCTTTACCTTTGTACCGAAAAGGCTTTTCAGATTTTTTTCAATGGATTTATACTGACTGACATCAAAGGATGACGGCCTTATTTCCACGGGTTTAGCGTTATTCAGCGTTTTTACGAGGTTTTCCGTTGCCCTGACGCTCATTCCGTTTTCTATTATCTTTTCGGCTATTTCCGCCTGTCTGGCGCTGTCGTTAAGTCCGAGAAGAGCCCTTGCATGTCCTCCCGAAAGTTTATTGTCATGTATCATTTTCTGAACTCTGTCGTCCAGATTTAAAAGACGGAGTGAATTGGCTACGGCTGAACGGCTCTTCCCCACCTTTTCCGCAACCTCCTCCTGGCTCATGGAAAATTCGTCTATTAACCTTTTATATCCTCCAGCCTCTTCAATGGCGTTCAGATTTTCCCTTTGCAGATTTTCGATAAGAGCCACCTCAAAGGCAGCGCTTTCATCATAATTTCTGATTATTGCGGGTATTTTATCAATACCGGCTATTTTTGCCGCTCTCCAACGTCTTTCTCCGGCTATTATTTTGTAAAATTCTCCGTCCCTTGCCAATATTATCGGCTGTATAACTCCAACCTGTTTTATGGATTCAGCCAGTTCCTCCAGGGCAAACTCATCAAATACCCTTCTCGGCTGTTCTCTGTTAGGACTGATTTTATTTATATCTATTTCCGCCACGCCCTTGTCGTTTATGTTGTCCATCTGCTGGGAAATAAGAGCTTCCAGACCTCTTCCCTTGGAGCCTAAACCTTTTTTGACCATTATTTCCACTCCTTACTTATGACCGTTTCGGCAAGCGCCCTATAGCTTTCCGCACCCTTTGACCTTGTATCATATACGGTTATAGGCAGACCGTAACTGGGCGCTTCTCCCAGTCTGACATTCCTGGGTATTATTGCGCTGTACATGGACGGACTGAGAACCTTTTTGACTTCCTCAACCACTTCCAAGGAAAGGTTTGTTCTGGAATCGTACATCGTAAATACAACGCCCTCTATTTCAAGGGAGGGATTCAGCCTGCTCTGTACGAGGCTTATTGTGTGGAAAAGCTGTTCCATTCCTTCCAGCGCGAAATACTCGCACTGTACAGGCACAAGCACCGTATCAGCCGCTGTCAGTGCGTTAAGCGTAACAAGTCCCAGGGACGGAGGGCAGTCTATAATAACAAAATCATAGTTTTTCTCCATGGAGCTTATACATTCTTTCATTATATATTCTCGCCCGTCGGCAGCTATAAGCTCTATCTCCGCTCCCGATAAATCCATATTAGACGGTATTACGTCAACTCCGTCCGCTACGGTTTTATAAACGGCTTCCTCCGCCTTTATTTCCCCTAAAAGGACATTATAAAGCGTGTTTTCCAGTTTATTTTTTTCCAGACCGAGACCGCTTGTGGT
This sequence comes from uncultured Eubacteriales bacterium, assembly GCA_900548595.1. Classification (GTDB taxonomy): domain Bacteria; phylum Bacillota; class Clostridia; order Lachnospirales; family Anaerotignaceae; genus Metalachnospira. The sequence goes on along the minus strand of URLB01000125.1, from coordinate 1,979 downwards.
ATTTCCCTGGGCGTCGGCGTCTATTACAAGAACTCTTTTGCCCTGCTCGCCCAGACACGCCGCCAAATTAACGACTGTCGTTGTTTTTCCGACGCCGCCTTTCTGATTGGCAACGGCTATTTTTCTTAATTTACCCATAATTTCATCAATCCTATTTATAATATTTATTTCCTCGGGATATGAAAACAACCGTCGGTTATTAATTTCATATCCTGTCTTTCGGCTCACATCAAAACTTTTACATTCGGTTATTATTTTTAAAAAAACTGCGAACCAAACCGCAATTTTTAAAACCAAAGGCTTACCGAACGGATTTTTTCTTCATAAACTCGTTTTTTACCGAAAGATTATTGTTTTTATAATATGATAGCATAATTTTATAATAAAAAAAACCTAATTTCTTTAAGTTTCACGTGAAACATAACATTTAATCAAAAAAAGAACCGTGTTTCACGTGAAACACAGTCCTTAAAATACGTTTTACATCTGTTCGGGAGCCTTTATGCCGAGTATGGCAAGTCCCGACTTCAATACGGTCCTTACACAGTCCACAACCATAAGTCTTGCTTTTCTTACGGCTTCGTCATCTGTCAATATAATATTGTCATGATAGAATTTATTAAACGCCTGTGAAAGGTCAACCAAATATCTGGCAATTACCGAAGGCTCGTATCTGTTGGCAGCTTCCTTTATCTTTGCGGAGTAGTTGGCAAGTATTTTGCATACGTCTGCTGAAGCGTCGTCCGTCAGTACGGAATAATCTATATCCTTTTTCATCTCATCACAGTATCCTGCCTTTTTGAGAACGCTGCACGCTCTCGCATGAGTATACTGAACGTAAGGGCCCGTCTCGCCGTCGAAGTTCAACATTCTGTCCCACGAGAATACGATGTCTTTTATTCTTCCGTTATATAAATCGTCGAATATTACGGCGCCTATGCCGACTTCCTTGGCAACCTCGTCCTTTTTCGGTAAATCGGGATTTTTCTCATCTATTATGCCGAGGGTCTTTTTAACAGCCTCGTCCAAAAGTTCCTCCATAAGAACGACTTTACCCTTTCTTGTGGAAAGCTTACCGTCCTCAAGACTTACAAGACCGAATGGAACGTGTACAAGGTTTTCCGCCCAGTCATATCCCATTTTTTCTATAACCTTGAACCACTGGGCAAAGTGGAGATTCTGGTCTATTGCAGTAACATAAAGAGCCTTGTCGAAATCGTATGTTTTCTTTCTGTAAAGAGCAGCCGTTATATCTCTCGTTGCATAAAGCGTTCCGCCGTCTGTTCTTATAATAAGGCACGGAGGCATTTTTGCGTCCTCCAAATCGACTATCATAGCTCCGTTGCTTTCCGTAAGAAGTCCCTTTTCCTTAAGCTCCTCCACAACGGGAGCCATTTTATCATTATAGAAGCTTTCGCCCGTATAGTAGTCGAATTTTACGCCCAGCTTATCGTAAACCCTTTCAAATTCCTTTATACTTATATCATAGAACCATTTCCAAAGGGAAATCGCTTCCTCGTCGCCGTTCTGCATTTTTACAAACCATGCTCTGGCAATATCGTCAAGGGACGGGTCTTTTTCAGCCTCCTCGTGGAATTTTACATATATACGCGTAAGCTCGCTTATACCCTTTTGTTCAACGCTTTCTTTACTGCCCCAGCGTTTATAGGCTTCTATAAGCTTTCCGAACTGCGTTCCCCAGTCTCCGAGATGGTTTATTCCTACGCATTTATAACCCATCTTTTCAAATATTCTGTAAAGAGCCGCTCCAATAACCGTTGAACGAAGATGTCCGACGTGGAAAGGCTTTGCTATATTAGGTGAAGAATAGTCTATAACAACTGTTTTGCCGCAGCCCTCGTCTGTCATGCCATAGCTTTCGCCCTCTGCGGCTACCTTTTCTATAACAGTCTTTGCGTACATACTTTTGTTTGTAAAGAAATTTATATATGCCGCAACAGGCTCGATTTTGGAGAACA
>URLB01000124.1 GCA_900548595.1 uncultured Eubacteriales bacterium | reverse complement strand
CGGTCTTTCAACGGTTTTCCGTTCGGGAATGTCATAAGAGTTTTTCTGCCGAGTATAACAACATTGCCTACAGTTTTACTCTTAAAAAATTTCATATCGGCGGATACATGGGCAAGCAAGCTGCCTTTATAACCTATAGCCCAGTTATTGTCTGCCGAGGCTATCATCTTCATATTTTTTACTCCTTTGTAATATAGTCTTCGGGTCTTTCGGAAATTTTACCAAAACTGTATAAAATAGCGTTTACAATTCTTTCGGAGGCATTTCCGTCTCCGAACGGATTTTTCGCTACAGCCATTTTTATATATTCTTCTTTATTTTCAAGAAGTTCCTTTGCCATTGTGTAAACCGTATCGGTATCTGTTCCCGCAAGTTTCAGCGTTCCGGCTTCAACGCCTTCCGGTCTTTCGGTAACGTTTCTCAAAACAAGCACAGGTTTTCCCATTGACGGAACTTCCTCCTGAAGTCCTCCCGAGTCCGTCATTACCATAAACGACCTATTCATCAGATTATGCATATCTCTAAGATCCAGAGGATCAAGAAGATGTATTCTCTCGTTTCCTCCCAGTATTCTGTGTACCGTATTGGAGACCGCGGGATTTTTATGAACGGCATATACCAGTTCTACATCGTCATAGTTATCAATAATTTTTTTAAGCGCATTGCAAATATTTTCAAGCGGCTCTCCGAGATTTTCCCTTCTGTGAGCCGTAACGGTTATAACTCTTTTAGCTTTATAATCGATTTTATTAAGTTCTTCCACAGTAAAAACATAATCGTTGTCAATAGTTGTTTTCAATGCGTCAATAGCCGTATTTCCGGTTATAAAAATTATGTCTCTGTCGATATTTTCTTTCAGAAGATTTTCCCTTGCAAGGCTTGTCGGCGAAAAATGAAGATCAGCCATAGCTCCTGTAAGCCTTCTGTTCATTTCCTCGGGGAACGGCTGATACTTGTCATAAGTTCTCAATCCGGCTTCAACATGCCCGACTTTTGTCTGATTGTAGTAAGCCGCAAGGGACGCCGCAAATGTAGTTGAAGTATCTCCGTGAACAAGAACTATATCGGGTTTTTCTTTTCTTATAACGTCCCCTATACCCGTCAACGCCCTAACGGTAATGTCCTCAAGCGTCTGCCCTGCCTTCATTATATTAAGGTCATAATCCGGTACTATTTTAAAATCGTTCAGCACCTGGTCAAGCATTTCTCTATGCTGAGCCGTTACACATACTATGCTTTCCGTCAGCTCTTCTTTTTCCAGCGCTTTGACAAGCGGAGCCATTTTTATTGCTTCCGGTCTTGTTCCGAAAACACTCATAACCTTTATTTTATCCATTTGTATCTCTCCAAACAAAATTAGTACTTCAATAATACCATAGTAAATAAAAAAGTAAAAGCGGATAATCCGCTTTTACTTCAAATTAAAGCTATAAAATTAAAGTTTCTCTATCGTTTCCATTATGTAGTCGGTTACTTCTTCTCCGGTAGCCCCCGTGTCTCTTCCCGTTGTAAATATTTTCTTTTCGGTCTGTGTACAAATATCAAGGGCTTTTTCCAGTTTATCTGCCTTATCCGCAAAACCGATGTGTCTGAGGAGAAGTGCGCTTGCTTTCATCATAGAACATGGATCAGCGTACTTGTCTCTTCCTTCAGCCACCATTCTCGGTGCAGAACCGTGGATTGCCTCAAACATTGCATATCTTTTTCCTATATTGGAACTGCCGGCAGTTCCTACGCCTCCCTGGAATTCCGCAGCTTCGTCCGTAATAATATCACCGTAAAGATTAGGAAGCACAACGACCTGGAAGTCTCTGCGTCTTTTTTCATCAACAAGCTTTGCAGTCATAATGTCAATATACCAGTCATCGGCTGCAATTGACGGATATTCCTTCGCTATCGAATAGAATATATCAAGGAATTTTCCATCTGTCGCTTTAATTATATTTGCCTTTGTAACTGCCGTTACCCTTGTTTTTCCGTTTTTAGCCGCATAGTCAAAAGCAGCTCTTATTACTCTTTCGGTTCCCTGAGATGTTGTTACCGTAAAATCCACGGAAAGATCTTCGTCAACGACAGCCCCCTTACTTCCTACCGCATAAGCTCCTTCTGTATTTTCTCTGTAGAATACCCAGTCTATGCCCTGTTCGGGTACTCTTACAGGTCTTACGTTTGCAAACAAGTCAAGTTCTTTTCGCATAGCAACGTTTGCACTTTCTATATTAGGCCATGGATCTCCCTTTCTCGGAGTCGTTGTAGGTCCCTTAAGTATTACATGGCATTTTTTAAGTTCTGCCATAACATCGTCCGGTATAGCCTGCATACACTCTACTCTGTGTTCTATTGTAAGTCCCTCGATATCCCTTATCTCTACTTTACCGCTCTCGACTTCTTTTTTAAGAAGAAAATTAAGAACTCTTTCAGCCTGTTTTGTTATTGCCGGGCCTATTCCGTCTCCTGCCGTAACTCCTATTATTATCTTATCAAGTTCGGCATAGTTTACGAAATCAGCCTCGTTTTTCATTCTCTCGACTCTTGCGAGCTGTTCCTCCAGAAGAGCTCCGAACTTTTCCTTTGCTGCTTCGATTTTTTCTCTGTTTGTCATTGGCAATCTCTCCTTAAATATTTTTCTTCTTTCAATTCAACCGCCGTTTTCTTTACAATTTCTTCTATCTCGCCGTCGGTTATCATTGTTACTCTTCCCTGGTTATATTGGTCGTCCACCCATTCCTTGACAATTTCCACAAGTTTGTCTTTTTTGTCTACCGCGTCCGTACCCCTAAAATTATAAAACGTATTTATCCAATGGGCAATACCCGATGTTCCGGAAGTATTTGAAATAGCTATTTTTACAGGTCTGTCCAAATATTTATCCGTATCGAATATATTATATATTTCCTCGTCTTTTAACAGACCGTCGGCATGTATACCGGCTCTTGTAACATTAAAATTCTTTCCGATGAACGGCGTCATCGGAGGTATTTCATACCCTATCTCATCTTCATAAAATCTTGCTATTTCCGTTATTACTCTTGTGTCCGCTCCGTTAAGCGTTCCCTTAAGCTGCGCATATTCGAAAATCATTGCCTCCAGAGGGGTATTTCCTGTTCTTTCTCCTATTCCCAACAAAGAACAGTTTACACCGCTTGCTCCGTACAGCCACGCATAAGACGCATTATTCACCGCTCTGTAAAAATCATTGTGTCCATGCCATTCTATCAGTTCATGCGGAACGCCGGCATGGTTGTGGAGTCCGTATATAATTCCGGGAACGCTTCTCGGCAGCACTGCTCCGGGATATGTTACGCCATATCCCAAGGTATCGCACGCACGTATTTTTATAGGTACCCCCGTATCCTCCATAAGAGCCATAAGCTCGGAAGCAAACGGAACTACAAATCCGTAAAAATCCGCTCTTGTTATATCCTCAAAATGACATCTCGGTTTTACTCCCGTCTCGATACATTCCCTGACCACCGCAAGATAGTGGTCTACAGCCTGTCGTCTTGTCATGTGCATTTTCTTAAAAATATGATAGTCGGAACAGCTTACAAGTATTCCCGTCTCCTTTAATCCTATTTGACGCACAAGTTCAAAGTCTTTTTTAGACGCCCTTATCCAGCTTGTTATTTCCGGAAATCTATATCCCTTTTCCAAGCATTTATATACCGCTTCCTGATCCTTTTTAGTATACAGAAAAAACTCGCTCATTCTGATTACGCCGTTCGGCCCTGACAGTCTGTGTATCATATCAAAAAGCTTTGTCATCTGCTCAACCGTATACGGTTCCCTTGACTGTTGCCCGTCTCTGAAAGTTGTATCCGTTATCCATATATCGTCAGGAACGTCCATCGGAACAATTCTTCTGTTAAAAGCAACTTTCGGAATATCGTCATAGCTGAAATAATCCCTGTAAAGATTCGGGTCTTTTACCTCTTCAAGAGGATATTCCTGCGCAATACTTTCCAGAAGGTTTGTCTTTTTATTAAATTCCAGCATTATATTACCCCCATGTTGCGCATTACAAAATTATCATGCGTAAATTTTTTTACATATTAAATCGTTAAAGTGAAAATTAATGTCATTGTATACTATTTATTATATTTAAGTCAACTACAACACATATAACCGTTTTAATTTTATGCTTCAGCACAAAGTATTTGCATTCATATAAACTCTGTCTGTCATATTATAAGGCAGTCGTGCATATCAATTACTAATAAAGCTATGGAGAGAATATATGTCGAGATTAAACAAGCCTTTGCCCTATCCATATGTTAATATATTTGAAAATAAGGAGTGCATATCGGAAAATGTTTCAGATATACAAAGCTATGTCAAAAAAACGCCGTCCGAAGACCATTGCAACAGTAATTCGTCTTTGTTTATTGCCGTTATTGTTCTATTACTTATTGAAAATAACAGATCAGTCATAAAAAAAGCCGATGATTAATCATCGGCTTTCTTCTTATCTTATTTTTGCCGCAAGCCTTCTTGCCTCCATCATTTTAAGTACTATATCCATTTTTCTTCCGTTTTCTCCGTTCATTTGCCCTCTTATTGCCCTCAGCATGGCTTCTCTTTGCTCCTCATCATTATCCTCTCTTATGCTTTGGCACTGAAGGCTTAACTCTCCCATATCAAATTCGTTGCTCATTTCCATAAGCTTTACAGCTAAAAACAAATTTTTCTGATATTCACGGTTTAAAAAAGGAATAGCCGCCTTTAAAATCTTCACTCCCTCGCTTTTTGTTTCATGTTCCATAGGAACACTGTAGTCCTTTTCTTCAATAATATCATTTTTTTCGCTGTTGTCCTGCGCCGTCAACATTCCCATACTTTTTGCGGCGGCAATGGCATTAAGTATTTTATCCGTGTCTACGCCGTTGTTATCGTTTGACATAAGTTTTGACAAAGATTTTATTCTGTCTATATTTTTCAGCATATTATTTTCATTCATTTTATAAATCATCTCCACCGTATTTATATATTTTTATGTACCTGCATCTGCTTTAATTCCCATAGCTGAAATAAAAACATAATAAAAGCCCTGAATATCAAATATTAAAAGCCTGTTTCCGCCTAAAAACAGTCATGACTTTTTAACATCCGGATATTCAGGGCATTATTAAAACTTTTTATCCGTAATTGTATATCGAATATTCATGTGAAAATAACAAAATTATTTTGCTTCGCACATATTGAAGCTAGAGCCGTTACATCCACATAAGAGAAGAAGAAGGATAATAATCCATGTTGATTCTCCGCATCCGCATGATCCGTTATTTCCGCTTCCGTTTCCGCATCCGCACAAAAGAAGCAAGATAATTATCCACCATGATTCATTTCCTCCAAAACAACCGCAAGTTCCCATTCTCAACACTCCTTATAAATTTTACATATCTAATCTTATGCGGCATTTTGTGTAAATAATACCGAATTTCACATTTTTTTAGTGTACAAGCTTCTTTTTTGTCGCAGAAACGTTATAAATTTCATACTCTATATTAAAAAATCCGGCTGGGAGATTTAAAAAATGAATAAAGCCAGAATAGCGGTCAATGCCGGATATGCTGAAAATCTTAGACTTACAGGCAAAGGCGTCGGCATTGCAATACTGGATACCGGTCTATCGCCGGTTGATGATTTTTTGCTGCCGAAAAAC
>URLB01000123.1 GCA_900548595.1 uncultured Eubacteriales bacterium | reverse complement strand
CGACTGCTGCATACACGTAAGAATCGAATATTCGGCAATCTCCTTTAGATTAAAAATGCTTATTTTATATTCCTTAAAAGCTGTTCTTATCGCTTTATTTTTAGCAACAACATATATACCTATTCCTATTCCGGATATATATTGAGCAATTATCGTTGCCTCAGCAGCTCCTGCGGCGCCTCTGTTAAAAACCGCTACAAACAGCAAATCCAAAATTATATTAAGCACAGTAGAAATCCCCAAAAAAACAAGAGGCGTAACTGAATTTCCCACAGCCTTCAAGTAAGCCGAAAAGAAGTTATATAAAAATATAGCCGGTATACCGCTGAATACAATGACCATATATATCCTCGTTATATACTGTATCTGCTGCGGTATATTCATCCAATTTATTATAAAATCAACACTTAATATAGATCCTGCCGTTAAAGCAACAGCTATGGCTGCCGCAAGGAAAAACGAAGCGCATATACTTTCTTTCAACCGTTTTTCATCTTTTTTCCCAAAGCACATAGAAAATACTACGCCGCTTCCCATGCAAAGTCCCAATATTATAGATGTCAGAAAGGTCATAAGTGCAAAAGCCGATCCTACAGCGGCAAGAGCGTCTGAACCGACAAATTTTCCGACAACCCATGTGTCCACAACATTATAGCACTGTTGAAGAATATTGCCCAATATCATCGGTAGGGCAAACATACACATTGTTTTAAATATGGGCCCTCTTGTTAAATCTTTTTGTTCCATATCATTCTCCCGTTTCCTATTTATTTCTTTATTCACAGCCAATCATTCCAGCCATATCAAAACCAAAACCGTATATTATATTTACTGTTATTTAGGATTTTCACATAAAAATATCTTTTTTAACTAACTTCTTATATACGGATATTATAAAAAGCATTTATATGGATACTTCTAACTAATAAGCGTTTGAGAATAATTATCGCAAAGATTGTATTATCTGTCAAAATATTTTACTTAGTTCTTCAACTTATTTTTCTTGTCTATGCTATTTATGCTTACATAAAAATAAGGCTATAATTTTTTTATCTCGGAATATTAAAAATTAAGAATTAATTACTATATTTTTAGATGTACATAAGCATAAAAAGAGGAAGTCCTTGACCTCCTCTTTAGATTAATTATTTTATTTATCAGCGTCTTTTATTGAGAAATTAAGTCTACCGTGGTCGTCAATCTCAAGAAGTTTTACTCTTACTTTATCTCCCACGTTTACAACGTCCTCAACTTTTGCCGTTCTCTTTTCGGCAAGTTTTGAAATATGGACAAGTCCTTCTTTGCCCGGCGCGATTTCAACAAATGCTCCGAATGTCATAAGTCTTGTTACAGTGCCGTTATATGTCTTTCCTGGTTCGGGATCAAGCACGATAAGGTTAATCATGTCAATTGCTTTCTGAATATTGGCTGTATCCGTTCCCTTGATGAATATTCTGCCATCATCTTCCGTATCTATTTCACACTGGCTTTCTTCGATAATCTTCTTTATTACCTTTCCTCTTGCACCTATTACTTCGGCAATTTTTTCAACATCAATTGTCATGCTTGCCATCTTAGGCGCATAAGGTGATAATTCTTTTCTCGGTTCTGGTATGCATTTAAGCATAACTTCATCAAGTATATAATTTCTTGCTCTGTGTGTCTGTGCAAGAGCCTCTTCGATAATCTTAAATGTAAGTCCGTGGATCTTCATATCCATCTGTATAGCTGTGATACCTTCTTTTGTACCTGCTACCTTAAAGTCCATGTCTCCGAAGAAGTCCTCAAGTCCCTGAATGTCGGTAAGCATTACAAAATCATCATCATTATCGCCTGTAACAAGTCCTACGGAAATACCCGCAACGGGACGTTTGATAGGTACGCCGGCAGCCATAAGTGAAAGTGTGCTTCCGCAAATACTTGCCTGTGATGTAGAACCGTTAGAGCTTAAAATATCGGAAACAAGTCTTATTGCGTAAGGGAATTCCTCTTCGCTGGGGATAACGGGAAGAAGCGCCTTTTCAGCAAGAGCTCCGTGTCCTATTTCACGTCTTCCGGGTCCTCTTGACGTTTTTGCTTCGCCTGTCGAATATCCAGGCATATTATAGTGATGTATATATCTCTTTGATATTTCAGACGCATCAAGTCCGTCAAGTCTCTGTATTTCACTCATTGCTCCGAGGGTTGTTACAGTAAGAGCCTGTGTCTGTCCTCTCTTGAAAAGAGCTGAACCATGAGTTCTGGGAAGAATATCAACATCTGCTGAAAGAGGTCTTATCTCTTCGAGACCACGTCCATCTGGACGTTTATGCTCTCTGAGTATCATTCTTCTTACAGTCATTTTTTCAAACTTATATATCGTCTCGTCAACAAGAGCGGGTATATCTGTTTCCTCATCGACAAGTACCGCTATAGCGTCTGTAAGTTCTTCATTTACTTTGTCCGTAATTTCTCTTATTGCTGCGTCTCTATCCTGTTTAAGTTCCTTGTAAACAGCTGTTTCCATTGCCTCATCTGTAATAAATTCGGAAATAAGTTTATAAACATCTTCAGGTATGACATGCTCTGTATAGTTCTGAAGAGGTTTGTACTCAGTCTCATGTATTTTATTAATGAAGTCAATAACCTCGCCGTTTACTTTATGCGCAAGCTTTATTGCCTCAAGCATAAGATCGTCGGGTATTTCGTCCGCTCCTGCTTCAATCATCATTACCTTATCTTTTGTTGAAGATACAGTAAGGTTAAGTCTGCTGTTTTCTCTCTGCTCTGCGTTAGGGTTAACAACAAGCTGTCCGTCGCAATATCCGATTGATACCGAAGACATTGTATCTACAAAAGGAATGTCGGAAATAATGAGAGCTATTGACGAACCGATCATTGCCGCTATCTCGGGAGAGCAGTCCTGGTCAACCGACATAACCGTTGCAACTATAGCGACATCGTTTCTGTAATCTTTAGGGAAAAGAGGACGAAGAGGTCTGTCTATACATCTTGAAGTAAGTATAGCTTTTTCGCTTGGTCTTCCTTCTCTTTTTATAAATCCTCCGGGGATTTTTCCTACTGAATAAAGTCTTTCCTCATAGTCGATTGAAAGAGGGAAGAAATCAATTCCGTCTCTCGGTTTTTCCGAAGCAGTAGCCGTTACAAGAACCACCGTATCGCCGTAATATACAAGGGCTGCGCCGTTAGCCTGTTCGGCAACTCTGCCTATTTCCACTTTCAATTCACGACCGGCAAGCTCCATAGAGTATGTTCTGTACATAAATCTTTCTCCTTTAATTTTATATTTTTCCGAAGATAACGTGTAACGTTTTTTATGCAGCTCACATAAACAAACCTGTGTTAGTCCATAACACCATAGAAAAACCGTCGACTGCGCGGCAGTATTTCTATGGTGTCATTATTTATGTGAGCGACCTTCTTCTTTATAAAAAAACGGGCATACAGGAAAGCCGTATGCCCGGATTTTTCTATTTTGTGTATGCGCGTCGCAGCGCAAGGCAAAACCTGTACTTTAAGAGAGAAATCTCTCTCATTATTTTTGAAAAGAGATTAATTACTTTCTTAAGCCTAACTCGCTGATTATAGCACGGTATCTCTCGATATCCTTATCTTTAAGGTAGCCTAATAAGCCTCTTCTCTGACCAACCATCTTTAAAAGACCTCTTCTTGAATGATGGTCTTTCTTATGCTCTTTAAGGTGCTCTGTAAGAAGTTCGATTCTTGCTGTTAAAAGGGCAATCTGAACCTCAGGTGAACCTGTATCGTTGGGTGTTCTGCCGTATTTTTCAATAATTTCCTGTTTGTTGATTGTTGCTTTCATTTAAAAATCCTCCTAAAAATATTAATTATCGCCCTAAGCTAAGCCGCGGTTGGAGAGTCCGTCCGCTGAACCCGGGTTTATCAACTATTGAAGTATATCATATATAATTTTACTTTTCAACTGTTTTATATTCGCTTTCAAAATTTTCTTTCCAATATTTATATTCTTCCGAAAGAAAATATTCTTTTGCGTTCACTATGTCTCTTGTAAGCTGTTGCCTAAGCGCTTCAACGCTTTCAAACTTGTTCTCGTCTCTCAGCCATTTGAAGAAAAACGTCAAAATAGGTTCTCCGTATATTACTTTATCAAAATCAAAAAGATTTGTTTCGACAGTTTTTCTCTTACCGTTTACAGTCGGATTATATCCTACGTTTGTCATGCCGTAGTATAATTTTCCTTCGTATACCGTAGCTGTCGCATATACTCCGTTCGGAGGAAAAAGCTTATCTTCGTGGGCAAGTATATTAACAGTGGGAAATCCCAGCTGTCTGCCCAGCTTCTTTCCCTCCGCAACATGTCCGTATATATAATACGGCTGTGTCAACATACGATTTGCACCGTCTACGTCTTTATTAACAAGTCTGTCTCGTATCCTTGTACTGCTGACGCGTTCGCCCTCATATATTACGTTCGGTATAAATACAGTTCTAACCCCGTACTGTTTTCCCAGGCTTTCAAGCAGTTTGTAATCGCCTTTATTCATTTTACCGAAACGATAATCATATCCGACAACAAGAACTTTGCACTTAAGCTTTTCAAAAACTATTTTTATGGCAAAGTCCTCCGGAGACATCGAAGCAAACTCTCTGTCAAACGGGTATTCTATATATGTATCGACACCCATTTTCTCAACCGCTATCTTTTTCTCATCGGGAGACATAATAAGCGCATTGTTTTCCCTATTTCCGAAAATAAACATAGGGTGAGGCTTAAAAGTAAATACAACAGATTTCAAATTTTCCTTTTCGGCGTATTCCTTAGCAGTCTCTATTAGCTTTCTATGTCCCATATGTACTCCGTCAAAATTACCGAGAGTTACAGCCGTAGGACAATCTTGTTCAATTTTGCCGTTTGTTATATGTTCCATTTCAGAATCTCCTTACAACATAAGTCTGACGGGTTTTATAAAATAAGTTTTTTTCTCCTCGTCAAACTTATATAAGTAAATGCCGACCAATCTGCCTGTTGCGTCGTATCCCAATACAATCTCGTTATCGCTCGGCTTTTTATCATATTTCAGATAACCGCCGTATATTTTTCCGCCGTTATAGAGGTATTTATCGGCTTTTTCGCTTACGGTAACCCTCTTATATCCGCTTAACACATCATCTGGTGGTATAATAAATTTTTCCGCTTCGCCTCTCTCGGCGGCATTTTTAAGCTCGTCCAGCTTTACAGCTTCGTTCAGTTTGAACTTGCCGCTTGCCGTTCTTGTCAGCGATGACATAAACGCTCCCCAGCCGAGTTTATTACCTATATCACTGCAAAGCGACCTTATATATGTTCCTTTTGAGCAGGCAATTTCTATTATAACCTTATTCAGAGGGTTTATTTCCGCAATTCTTATGTCATAAACGGTTATTTTTCTTGCTTTTCTTTCTATTTCTCTGCCTTCTCTGGCAATTTCATAGAGTTTTTTTCCGTTTATTTTTATTGCCGAATACATCGGGGGCACCTGCGTTTGCTCGCCCTTAAAGGTGTCTATAACTTCTCTAAGTCGATTTTCATCAAATGTATACTCGTATTCTTTAATAATATCTCCCGAAGCGTCCTGCGTTGTTGTTTCCGCGCCGAATGTTATTTCCGCTGTGTAGCTTTTTCTTTCCGCCATAATATAATCCGCCAGTTTCGTAGCTTGCC
>URLB01000122.1 GCA_900548595.1 uncultured Eubacteriales bacterium | reverse complement strand
TTTTTCTGCGGTCTTTTCGGTGGATTGGGATACGCCTTGTACTATTACCTTTCGCGTATTTGCGGATTCGGGATATCAGCCAATTTCTTCGGAGCGCTGCTAATAGCCTTTATGGCAAGAATTTTATCAATTTACAGACAAATACCTGTTATGGTATATGTTTTACCGTCAGTGTTTCCGCTTTCACCGGGCGCCAATATGTATAATGCTGCCTACGCCATAATAAAATCGGATATGTTTACAGCCGGAATACAAACTATGATTTGCATTAAAGTTGTAGGAGTATGCGTAATAGCAATTCTTATTATACTTTCTCTGCCTGAATTTCTTTTTAAGCCTTTTAAGAAGAAGGCAGTTTGAAAAATTTACTTTTTGTAATACAGTCTTTTTTATAAAATAAGGCAGTAAGAATTTCAGTTCCAACTGCCTTATTTTAACATTTAAAAACATAAAAATAAAATTCATTTGAATACCATTTGATTTTTTATCAGTAGCATTGCAGTATAAGCCATGTATTTTCGAAATTCTTATTTTTGAGATCTTCCTTCAATATATAAAAATATATTCTGCCACAGTCGCCGAACATAAGCTCAAAATCGTCCTTTTCAACGGTATCCAACTGTAACAGCAAAGTCCATTCTTTTGAGGCTTCCGAAAAACGTTCCTTTTCTTCATCTGTCATATTCGGATATCCGCTTCCCGTATAAATCCCACGTCTACCGCAAAGCTCACATTCCGACAGCATATCATTTTGTATAATATCGGCATACCCCAATAGCTTTGTTATATATTCGCTTTCCGCGTCTTCCGCAACTGTTTTCTCCCTTGCATTACAGTATTCTTCCCAATCAATATCTGTTTCGTTATATTCAGCATATTCGCTCCAATCAGGGACATCTTTTCTGTTTCTGAAGCTTATATTTATTTCGGGCGTAATAAACTCCAAATCTTTCGGGCATTCTCTGCTCATCAAATTTTCGCACGTACCTTCGTAATAATAAACTTTAGAACAACCTCTGTCCTTTGGGTCAAATCCCCATTTTTGCGAGCCTAACTCATAGAAAAAATATAACATTCCTTTTTTTGGAAGCAGTCCGTCATCATCATATACAGATACTTCCTCACAGTTTATCTGCATAAGAAACGACAGCGGTCTCGGCTTAATTTCACTGTCCTCAAATGTATCGGTTGTATAGTACGGCCAATTAAAATTTGATGGAAGATCCGGGTTACCACCGAATTTTGAAGTTCCATTCTTAGCTTTTATATTATTTTTTTGATCAAAAACTATCTCAATTGTATTTAATTTTATCTGTTCAAAAATCTGTTCCGGATTCATCGGAAACACCTCCTTTTTTTAATAATATCATACAGAGTTCTATATTACAACACCATAAACTAACTCTTATATATAAAGCCATTCTCATTTTTATCCGTTTTGTAAAGCTTCTTATCGTCAGTATTTTTCTTTTGTTGCAGTCTATCCTCAGCCAATGTATAATTAAGTTAGCAGATAAAAAATAACTACACTAATCGCCGAAATACGGAAAAGGAGTGTTAATAATGGGATTTTTTGACGATATGGCAAAAAAGGGCGGTTCCGTAGCAAACGAGGCCGGTTCTAAAGCAAAAGACGCTGCAAGTATTGCAAAGCTTTCAGCTGAAATAGGCTCCAAAGAAAGAGAAATGGCAAGATTATTCAGTGAGATGGGACAAAAAATGTACTATGAATACAGAGATTGTATTCCTAACGACATCGAAGAAACAGCCGCCAAAATAGATGATATAAAATCATTAATAGCCGAGCTTAATGAGAAAATCGAATATGTTAAAAACAGTTGAAATCAAGCCGCAATCAATAAGAATATATGCAAAATGAAAATTTTTAATCGTATATATCTAAAGCAATCTGATTTTTGAAACGGGAGTGTGTTCGGATGTCAAAACAAAATAACTGCAAAAATAACAGCACCAGACTGCTTTGTACAGTAACATCAATAGAAAAATTTTGTCTTATAAAAAACAGACTAAATAGCAATGGCATAGCTTACTTGGAAGAAACTGTAGGAAATCACAAAACCGGTACTTTTCTTACACAACTGTTCCTCAACAGCCACGCAACATACGGCATGCATGGTGAACATGACATAAACTACTCCATGTATGTTGACAATTCCGTTTTTGAAAAAGCCATATCTTTGATAAGTGATCTTTTATAATAAAAACCACTAGTTCACTAGTGGTTTTCTCAGACCCTAGAAGGGTCAGTTATTGCTGACCCCTCAGAGGGGTTATGAAAGTTTGTCATCACATCACTTGTTTCTTTATCTCACCCTTGGTAGGACCATGGGTTTTATTGCCGCTAAATCTCAAATAATTGATAAAGCCAACGTTTAAAACGTTGGCTTTTACTGTTTTTTGATTTAATTCATTAATTACTTAGCGTCAACCTTTGCAATATAACTGATGAGGTCAACTACTTTGTTGCTGTAGCCCCATTCATTGTCATACCAGCTTACAAGTTTCACAAAGTTATCATTGAGAGCAATACCTGCTTTTGCGTCAAAAATAGATGTATGAGGATCTCCGAGGAAATCACTTGATACTACATCGTCCTCTGTATAGTCAAGAATTCCTTTAAGTTCGTTCTGAGACGCTTTCTTAACAGCAGCCTTAATTTCATCGTATGTTGCGGGATTTGCAAGTCTGCATGTTAAATCTACAACAGAAACGTCAATTGTAGGAACACGGAAGCTCATACCTGTAAGTTTTCCGTTAAGTTCAGGGATAACCTTACCTACAGCCTTAGCTGCGCCTGTTGATGAAGGGATGATATTAGCAGAAGCCGCTCTTCCGCCTCTCCAGTCCTTCTTTGAAGGTCCGTCAACAGTTTTCTGTGTAGCTGTTGTAGAATGAACAGTTGTCATAAGACCTTCTACAATACCGAAATTATCATTAATAACCTTAGTAAGAGGAGCAAGGCAGTTTGTTGTACATGACGCATTTGATATTACATTCATATCAGACGTATACTTATCATTGTTTACACCCATAACAAACATAGGCGCATCCGATGAAGGCGCCGAAATAACAACTTTCTTTGCGCCGCCTTTGAAATGAGCCGAAGCTTTTTCCGTTGTTGTAAAAAGTCCTGTAGACTCAACAATATATTCTGCGCCTGCTTCTTTCCAAGGGATTTCCGCAGGGTCAAATAATGAGTATACTGTAATCTCTTTTCCGTTTACGACAAGCTTACCGTCTTTTTCCGATACTTCACCCTGGAAACGACCCTGAGCGGAATCATATTTCATCATATAAACCATATAACCAACGCTGATTGCCGGGTCATTGATAGCTACTACCTGAACGTCATCTCTCGTAAGAGAAGCGCGGAGAACAAGTCTTCCGATACGACCGAAGCCGTTAATTCCAACTTTTACCATAATTATTCCTCCTAGTAAGTAATGTAATAATAGATTTGAAAAATATTCTTGTCCATTTGCTAATCTATTTAGGTTTAGTATAGCACAATCTGGAAATTTATAAAACAGCTAATTAATAAAAATTTGTTTATAATATGATAAAATACCCATTTACACATTCAAATATACTTGTCCTTATGACAATAATAAACTACAATATATTCCGAGGTGATAAAATGTTTTTTATTATGGGAATAACAGAAGGAAGAAAAAAATTTGAACAGCTTGTAAGTATTGTATGTCCATACTGCGGAAATGCGGGAAAAGCCGTAGTTTATATGACATACACTTGTTTGAGTCTGTTTTTCATACCTTTTTTTAAATGGAATAAAAAGTATTATGTTGAGATGGAATGTTGCGGAAGTCTTTATATTTTAAATGAAGAAAGAGGAAAGGAAATTGCGAAAGGTAAAGACGTAATTATTTCGTCATCGGATCTGACGCCTGTAAATAACGGATATTATGAAAACCGCTGTCCAAACTGCGGAACCATAGTTGACAGAGGATTTGATTACTGCCCTCGCTGTGGAAAAAAATTAAGATAACGATATATGTACGAAGCCCATCAGGGCTTCCTTTTACTATTCATTTTAGCGCTTATTTTACCCAGCGCCTTTTTTTCTATTCTGGAAACATAGGAACGTGATATGTTCATCATTTTTGCTATTTCTCTTTGGGTAACTTCATCGCCGCCGCCAAGGGCATATCTTAAATAAATTATTTTTCTTTCCCTATCATCAAGTACTTCTTTCATGTCGTCAAGCATTTGTATAATCTCCATTTTTGTACTTACCTGTTCGGGAACGGGATCATCGTCTGTTTTTACTATATCCATCACCGTTATTTCATTTCCGTCAAAATCATGTCCGACAGGGTCTTGTAAAAAAACGTCGTTCATATATTTTTTCGAACTTCTTATATACATTAATATTTCATTTTCTATGCATCTTGCCGCATAGGTTGCAAGCCTTACGTTTTTATCAGTATTAAATGAATCTATACCTTTTATTAAACCAATCGTACCTATTGACACTATATCGTCAAAGTCTACGGATGAAAATCGCCCTCCTGCCGTATATTTTTTAGCCACATGGGCAACAAGCCTAAGATTGTGTTCTATGAGTATATTTCTTGCTTGCGTATCTCCGTTTTTATACCTGTCTAAATAACGGGTTTCCTCTTCTTCGCTTAACGGCTTTGGAAAGCATACCGACGATCCATGGAAGAATACGGACAAAACCGTTCACCCCTTAAATTAACGGTCTTTTATATAATATGCATTACATTACGCAAAATGAACAAAAAAGCGCGGATTTTTAAAAATCCGCGCTTTTTTATATCTGTCTGTTTACCGATCTGTATTCATTTCTATATCTGAAATAATGGCAATCTCCGAAATTACCTGTTACAAAGTCATACATCTCGTCTTCGTCTAACTCCATATCACAGTAGTAATAGTCGTATTCATCGTCATAAATATAGTATTCGCACATCTCACAGTTTGATTTTATCTGTTTCATATCCGATTAATGATTTCCGCAGTTGTGTCCGCCGCATCCATGTTCTCCGCAGTTTCCATGATGTTCATGTTCATGATGAGCACATTCAATATCCGGATTGAATGAAAGTTTTCCTTCAAGGCAAGCCTCAACAGCCTCATCAGCGCTTCCCGTTACTCCTCCGAAAAGCTCGATTCCCACTTCGGC
Organism: uncultured Eubacteriales bacterium; assembly: GCA_900548595.1. GTDB lineage: Bacteria > Bacillota > Clostridia > Lachnospirales > Anaerotignaceae > Metalachnospira. The sequence goes on along the minus strand of URLB01000122.1, from coordinate 536 downwards.
AAGAGCAGCCTTTGCGCCTCCGCCTATTCCTCCGCAAATAAGCTTATCAACTTTTCTCTCCTTAAGAAAATCAGCTAAAGCGCCATGTCCGCTTCCGTTTGTATCAACCACTTCACTGTTTTTTATTTCAGAACCTTCTACCTCGTATATTTTGAACTGTTCTGTATGTCCAAAATGCTGAAATATATTTCCGTTTTCGTAAGTTACTGCTATTCTCATATTATATTCCTCCATTTGATTATAAAATTATAAACTGTTATTTGCAGCGCATTTCCTGTGGCATGATTCACATCTCTTTGCTTTTTCTTCGCAAAAAATATAATCTCCACCTTCAATACGCAGTTCATACCCCTTTATCAGACACAACGCCAACTTGTATCTGGCATTGTTATATATGGACTGGGCTGTGGTTCTGGAAACATTCATGCTTTCAGCACATTGTTCCTGACTCATATTTTCCAAATCTATGAGCCTTACCGCCTCATATTCGTCAATAGTCATTACCAACACTTCAGCCCGTTCATTTTTTGAAACAG
>URLB01000121.1 GCA_900548595.1 uncultured Eubacteriales bacterium | reverse complement strand
AAGCTTTGGACAGGTATATATGAAGACAACAAAGCTGAAATCAAAAATCCTGATTTAATTTATGCAGGACAGGAACTTGTTGTAAATAAATAATTTTTATACATAAAAAGGCTCATTTAAAATGAGCCTTTTTATTATTCCGTTTTTTTGTCAACAATCTCTTTAGAATTTTCACGAAGCTTTTTTTGCCATGTCCATAACTGAAGTCAGCGGTCTGAAAAGAACTGCCGTCAAAATAAAATTACTTATGCAGTGTATAATATCAAACGGTATTCCCGCTATCCACCATGCCAACGCCGTTTTCAGTCCGCCGGTAAAAACATATACCAATGAGCACATCCCTCCGAAAGCAAGTCCAAAAACAGCTGAAATAATCGACCAAAAAATTGTTTCTCTGTGCTTTGCAAATAAAAGAACCATAATTGCAAGTAAAGGCCATACATATATGTACATTACAGTCCATAAATTAAATCCCCATACTGCACAGTCCAAAATTATGAAAATAAATATTGAAAAAAATACTTTTTTCCCAAAATACAATGTATAAACAATTATAAGCAGAGTTACAATTTCCACATTCGGCAAAAATGACAGCGCCGCTTTTCCTGCTATAAGCACAGCGCTCATTATGCCTATTTGAGTAACATCCTTAACCGATATTTTTGTCATTTTATTTCCTCATAAACTATCTCAAAAACATCTCCGTCATTAACAGGCTGTCTGTCTATACTGTAGTTACAGTATTCTCCATTTACATAAAACGCCCAGTAAGCATTGATATTATCGGCTTTTATTCCGTTTACGGTATCAACATACAAGCCGTACTCCCCTTCTTCACCGCTGTATTCAAAATCCTTTTGTTCAAGCTCATCCATAACCTGTTTTAAATATTTTCCCTCCGTATTTATAAAATACTGCTTCTCATAACCCTCATTGTCAGTTACCGCAATATCCACAGATTTGCTGCCGAGTGTAACATCCGGTTTTCCCACCAGATATATAACCAGCATTACAACTATTGCTGCAGCTACAGCCACTATACCGTATAAATATTTTTTACTCTTCATAATAATCATCCCCATTAATTTATTCCGTTAAGCTTTAGTTTTAATACAGACTCCCCTCGAACTTTTGCCGTATATCCGCTTTTACAAAAACATCTAACATTATACATCATAAACAAAAACTATGGAATAGGATTTTAATATATAAAGGGAATAGCCGCCCTGTTATATTCATACTTATACATAAAGACATATTTCGGAGTAATTATGAAATTCAGAGCCATATATTTAAAAAACATAAAGAATACCGTCGCCATTGCATGTTTATGCGCTTTAATAGCAGCAGTAGGAATAATAGAGGACAAACGAACAATAAATACAATGCTGCCCGTTGAAAATAAAGTAGTCATTATAGACGCGGGGCATGGGGGATTCGACCCCGGAAAAACAGGAAAAAACGGAGATAATGAAAAAAATATAAATCTAAAAATATCATCATATTTACAGCAGTATTTAGAGCAAAGCGGAGCAGTTGTAATTGTTACAAGAAACACTGACAACGCCCTTGGCGATTCCAAACGGGAAGATATGTCAGAACGTCGCCGTATAAGTAACGAAAGCGACGGCGATATACTTATAAGCATACACCAAAATGCTTTTACAAACGGTCAGCCGTCAGGGGCACAGGTTTTCTATTTCAAAACAAGCGATGAGGGCAAACGTCTGGCAGAACACATACAACAATCGCTTATAGATACTCTCGATAAAGACAGGCTAAACCCAATTCGGACTACTATGTTCTTAAAACTACCGAAATCCCCTCAGCCATTGTAGAATGTGGATTTTTAAGCAACGCCGAAGAAGAGGCAAAACTGAATACCGATGAATATCAACAGCAGACGGCATGGGCTATATATAAAGGCATAGTAAACTATTTTAATGAAGTATAAAAATCTGCATTTATCTTTTTGACTTGCCCAAACTATAAGTATCCTCCTTTTATTAAAATAACAAAATGAGGATACTTATGGATATTGATCATTTGATAAACTGGATTTTGCAATGTTCATCGTTTGAGAACTAGTTATTTCTACCTTTTATTTTGCTGATAATAGTTCTAATTCCGATTGATACAAAAGAAATCAATCCACAGAATATGCACATAAACCCTGTCGGTACTAAAAAGAAATTTTCATGCAAGATTCCGTTTGCGTCAATATACTCGACTGACATACCTTTAACCACTAGTAGCAAAATCCCTATACATAACAAACCACCACCTATTATTGAGGTTGTCATATTGAATTTTGCTCTCCTTGTTTCACTTCCATCTTTAATTACTTTTTCTGTCATGTTGTTCATATGATCATCTCCTTTTATTAGTTCATCCAGAGATATTTTGAATACATTAGACATCAGAATCAGCATTCCTATATCCGGAAGATTTTTGTTATTCTCCCAATTAGAAACCGCTTGTCTGCTAACATTCAATTTTATTGCAAATTGTTCTTGGGTTAAATTTTCTTTCTTACGAATATTTTTAATCTGATTTCCAAAATCCATATATCTCGTACCTCCGTAACCATAGTCTATATTTTAAAGGTGTATTTATCAAGAAAGCGGCTCTTGCATTCGATAAATATCTACGCAAGAATCACTTGCATACCTTTATTTAGAAAGATTTTATCATATCGAATAACATTTCAAATCCATAATTCCCCAATTGTCACTGTCTCATCCTCTTGTCTGTGGACAAGAAGCATTCTTTGTTCTAAATAGCTCGGTCAATTCTTAGTTTATACTTTTATATATTTATTATATCATGCACTAAATTTGCAAAACAACTACAATAATCATAAATAACAGCACCGCCCATTCAGATTGACTAAAGTTCATACATATCATATAATATTCTATATTGTAATATGAACGGAGGGTAAAACTAATGGCAACAACAAAAACAATACAGTCTTTGGAAAGAGCTTTCGCTATTCTGGAGCTTTTTCAAAATAATAAATCGGAATTAAGCCTAAAGGAAATTTCCGTTTCCCTTAACCTTAACAAAAGTACAACCTTCGGTCTTGTAAACTCGCTTACAACTCTCGGATATTTGCTTCAAAATGAAGATAATCAGAAATACAGCCTTGGTTTAAAAATCCTTTCTCTTACTAACGCTGTAAAAACAAATAATATTTTAATTCGAGCTTCCCGTCCATATTTAGAAGAACTCTCGGCAAAATACAGGGAAACCGTACATAGCGCCCAAGAGTTAAACGGAAGTATAGTTTATCTTGATAAGGTCGAAGCCGATACCTCAATATACATAAATACGCAGATGGGGACAAAAAACTATATGCATTGCACAGGCGTCGGAAAGGTTCTTCTTGCCTATAAAAGCCCCGAAGAATTGGACATGTTTCTTGACCAACCTCTAAAACCGCTTACCTTTAACACAATAACAGACCCTGATGACTTCAAAAAAGAAATGGCCAAAATACATGAAAACGGATACGGCGGTGATGATGAAGAAATAGAAATAGGTCTTTCATGCGTAGCCGTACCTGTAATGAAAGCCGAAAACAAACCGGGGTTTGCCATAAGCCTTGCAGGACCTACCGTAAGAATGAACGAGCATAAAAAAAGAGGCGTTGTGGACGACTTAAAAAATACGGCTGCAAAACTCTCGGAGATCATATACGGATACAAAAAATAATTTTCTACTATTATATTTTGTTCATAAATAATGCGCCCATACGAATATAAAAAACATAACATTCGTATGGGCGCTTAATAATATAAACTGTTTTTACAGTACCTTTGCTTTTTTTACCGCCTCTTTGCATGCGTCAATATAATACGCTGCGTCAAGTCCTACAGTTACGGAATCATATCCTTCTTTAAAGTATTTCGGAGCAGATTCCGGATTCATATTAAAAATAATAACAAACTTTCCTGCTTTATGGCAGGCATTTTTAATTCTCTCCAAAGCATTTTTAAAATCCGGATTATCAAACTGACCGCTTATTCCAAGGCCTATAGAAAGGTCATACGGCCCGATAAAAATACCGTCCACGCCGTTCATAGATACTATTTCCTCTATATTGGCAAGACATCCTGCCGTTTCGCACTGTGGAATTACAAGAACCTCTTTATTCCAGTACTCCATTACTTTGTCCATAGGTTCTCTGGAAGGATAGTCGCATCCCCATCCGTCTTTTCTGGACGGACAAAATCCCCTTGCGCCTATAGGGCTGTACTTTGCCCATTTTACTACGTTTTTAACATCCTCAACTTTTTCAACAAAAGGTATAATAAGACCCTTAGCGCCAACGTCAAGGGGTTTCATAACCGACGCTCTGGATATTTCCCTTACCCTTACAATAGGTGTAATTCCGCCAAGTTCCGCGCCTCTTACTGCGTCCAATGTGCTTTCGCCCTCAAAAGTTCCATGTTCGTTGTCTATAATAATGTAGTCAAATCCACTTCTTCCGATACACTCTGCCGCTGTAGCGGAACCAATTTCGAAAAATGTTCCGACAGGGTTCTGCCCTGCTTCAATCTTTTTCATAAAATCGTTCATATCATTCTCCTTATAAACAACCGCCCCCTTGCAAGAGGGCAGTAAGTTTGTTAGTTTTCTATAATAGCTCCTTTGTCGGCTGATGAAGCGACTTTGGAATAAAGCCTTAAATATCCTCTCGGAATGTCCTTTTCAGGACGCTTCCATGTTTTAAATCTTTCTGCTATCTCTTCTTCCGAAACATGAAGCTCAAGTCTACCTTCGTTTACGTCTATTAATATTTCATCTCCGTCTTTTACTATGGCAAGAGGGCCGCCTTCGGCAGCTTCGGGCGAAATATGGCCTACGAAACATCCGTTATTTGTTCCCGAAAAACGTCCGTCCGTTATAAGCGCACACGATTTTGAAAGTCCTGCTCCGTACATAAATTTCATTGCTTTGAACATTTCCCTCATACCGGGACCGCCTTTAGGGCCTTCGTAACGTATAACAACAACTTCTCCGGGCTGAATAACTCCGCCGAGTATAGCTTCTTCAGCAGACTCCTCGCTGTCAAAACATCTTGCTTTTCCGACAAAATGATGAAGCGCAGGGTCAATTGCTCCGGGTTTGCTTATTGCGGTATTAGGCGCAAGGTTTCCTTCAAGAACCGCTACTCCGCCTGTCGCGCTGAAAGGCTCTTCTACCGTTTTTATTATTTCGGGGTTTTCGGGATATGCAAATTTATACTCTTCAATGTTTTCCTTAACCGTCTTTCCTGTACATGTAATGAGGCTTGTATCAAGTATATCTCCCAGTCTTGCCATTACTCTGGGTATTCCTCCTGCTTTATAAAAGTCCTCCATATCCCATTTTGCAGCAGGATTTACTTTTGCTATCTGAGGTGTAGTTTTATTCAGTTCTTTAAACTCACGAACTACGTCCATGCCGAGTTCAGCTTCATTTGCTATTGCGCTTAAATGAAGAACCGCATTTGTCGAACCGCAGATTGCCATCGTAACCTTTATGGCGTTTCTTATGCTTTCTTTTGTAATTATCTGTCTTGCCGTTATTCCTTTGTTTACCATATCGACAACAGCTCTTCCTGCCATAAACGAACTTCTGAGTCGCTCACCGTATACTGCCGGAATAAGAGCGCTTCCGGGAAGGCTCATTCCGAGAGCTTCCGAAAGGCATCCCATTGTATTTGCCGTTCCTAAGAAAGCGCACGAGCCGCAGCCGGGACA
>URLB01000120.1 GCA_900548595.1 uncultured Eubacteriales bacterium | reverse complement strand
TGATACCTGTTGTTGAAAGCATACCTACGGCTGCAAGAGCAATTCCGTAAAGTCCGCCGAAACCGTAAGCTACAAGAATACCTACGGCTATAAGTATTATAGGAGCGGCTGTTGATTCCATACCTACGGCAAGACCGCTGATGATTGTTGTAGCGGCTCCTGTTTCGGACTGATCCGCAATCTTCTTAACGGATCTGAAATCGCTTGACGTATATCTCTCTGTTATTATACCGATAATAACACCTACGATAAGACCTGCAATTATGGAAATCGCAAGGCTGAAGCTCTTAAAGAAATAATTACTTAAAACTATTGATAAAATAACCACTATAGCGCTGGCTACATAAGTACCTGTCTTAAGCGCTTTATGAGGATTTGATTTTTCATCGCCTCTTACAAAGAAACATCCGATGATAGCTGCGATAATACCTACACCTGAAAGAACAAGAGGGAATACGGCTCCTTCTGTTCCGAATGCCACAACGCCGAGAGTTACGGCTGAAACGATAGCGCCTACATAAGATTCAAAAAGGTCTGCGCCCATACCTGCAACGTCGCCTACGTTATCGCCTACGTTGTCGGCTATAACAGCCGGGTTACGAGGGTCGTCCTCGGGTATTCCCGCTTCTACCTTACCTACAAGGTCAGCTCCTACGTCGGCAGCCTTTGTATAAATACCTCCGCCTACACGTGAGAAAAGAGCAACAGATGAAGCTCCGAGACTGAAACCGAAAAGAATATTTGTATCGCCTGTTACCATGTAAACGATACTTACGCCGAGAAGTCCGAGACCTACAACTGACATACCCATAACTGCGCCGCCGCTGAACGCTATTGAAAGAGCTCTGTTCATTCCGCTTGTTCTGGCTGCGTTTGCAGTTCTTACGTTAGCTTTTGTAGCAACGCTCATTCCGAAGTATCCTGCAAGAATAGAGCATAATGTTCCGGCTACAAAGGCAATTCCTGAGCCGACGCCGATACCTACGGCAATAAGTACAAATAATACAACAATAAAAATAACCAGAATTCTGTATTCCGCTGTTAAGAATGCGTGCGCACCGTCGCTGATGGCTTCCGCAATCTCTTTCATCCTATCCGTACCCGCTTCTTCCCTAGAAACTTTCTTGGAAAGGAAAAGGGCAAAGATAAGGGCTATAACGCCTACTATGGGCGCTATAAAAATCCAGTTTCCCATTTTTAGACCCCCTGTTTAGATAATTAAATTAGTAAAATTATATATAAATCGAACCTTACAAAACGCGTCTTGAAAATAACGGTTAAAATATATAATTGCGCGCGTAATATCGGTTCAAAATATATCTTCTGAATAATATACATAATTATTCCAAATACTTTTTTATTATATTCTAATAATTCCATAAAATCAAGCTATTTATTAAGGTTATTCCGCATTATGCTGTATACATATACCACATTATAACCGGATTTTTACAGTGCATTTAAATTCAAAAACTGTCGATTTATGTATACAAAAATCCGTTTCTCTTTTATTCTGTTTTAAATCTTGCGATTTTTATAAAAAAAGCTCAAAACAGTAGCTTTTTATTACGATATGTTTTATAATACTGAACTATAATTATGTGATAACATTAAGTCAAAGAGGGGTATATGTTCTATGGAGTTTCAGAATCATTCAATAAATAAAGATATTCCTATTCCTTTGTATTATCAGGTAAAGCAGATTATTTTGGACGAAATAAATAACGAGGGCGTAAAAGCCGGGGACGCAATCCCTACGGAAAAAACATTCTGCGACATATACGGGATAAGCAGGACAACAATACGACAGGCAATAAGCGAGCTTGTCAACGAAGGCTATCTTTACAGAGTAAAAAGCAAAGGCACTTTTGTATCCCAGCCGAAAGTAAAGACCGACCTTGTAAATATGTACGACGGCTATAACATGGAACTTTTCAATATGTCAATGACTCCTTCCACCCAAGCCATAGAACTTACGCTTGTTAAGGCAAATTCCGAGCAGGCGCGCGCTTTGGAAATTAACGAGGGCGATAATGTTATTTATCTACTCAGGCACAGATATGCCGACGGTATGGCGATGGGTTATGTTGAAAGCTATTTCAGGTATCCTCTTTGTTCATTTTTACTTAAAGAGGACGAGGAAGCGTTTAACTCAACATCCGTATACCAAATATTGGCAAAAGATAAATCTACTAAAATCAAAAAAATATTGAAAACAATAGAGGCTGTAGGCGCCAGCGAAGCGGAAGCCAAACTGCTTAACATTAAAAAAGGCAGCCCCGTAAATATGTGTACTAATATATGCTACTCTCAGGAGAGCGGCGTCCCGGTTATATATGAGCTTCTTAAATACCGCGGAGATAAAAATAAATTTTCAATAGAAATAAATATAGACTGATACTGCGCAGTCATGGCAAAACGCCCCTAAAGAATAAAAAATAAAACAATTTTGTCGGCGGATTCTTTCTTTGACCTCTTTTGACCGAAATTCGCAAAGAAACCGTTAAGTCCTAAATCGGATAGTTTTATTGTTCGAACTTTTCTTAAGCGGCGTTTTTTTATACAATTCGGAAAGGGAGTGAATATGCTGAAAATTTTAATTTCTCCGGCTAAAAAGATGAATATAGATTCCGACGGCTTTCAAGGCGTCAGCGTTCCCTATTTCATTGAAAAAGCCGAGTTCCTAAGAAATATACTTAAGTCCATGTCATACGAAGAACTGAAAAAGTTATGGAAATGTAATGATAAAATCGCAACTATTAATTTTGAACGTCTAAAAAATATGGACTCTAAAAACGCCCTTACTCCTGCCATACTTTCATACGACGGAATACAGTACAAATATATTGCCCCTAATGTATTTACATACGATCAGCTGAATTATATAAACGAACGCCTTATTATTTTATCCGGTCTTTACGGAATGTTACGCCCGTTTGACGGCGTTATACCGTATCGTCTGGAAATGCAGGCAAAGCTGAGCGGAAAAAATTTTAAATCACTGTACGATTTTTGGGGTTCATCCGTTGCGGATATTCTGAGCAAAGAAACAGATACAATTATAAACCTTGCCTCAAAAGAATACTCTAAGGTTGTCTCCGACAATATCGGAAATAATATAAATTTTATAACATGTTCTTTTGCCCAGATAATAAACGGCAAACCTGTTGAAAAAGGTACTCTCTGCAAAATGGCGCGCGGTGAAATGGTAAGGTATATGGCGGAAAACAATATAAAAGACTATAAAAACATTAAAAACTTCAACAGAATGAATTTTTCTTATTCCGACGCTCTTTCCGATGAAAACACTTTTGTTTTTATAAAAAAGTAATTAAAATATAAAAAGACCGAATATAAAAAGTTCGGTCTTTTTTCATCTTAAAATTAACTATGAATTTCTTATCTCATAAACATGTTAGTTCTTCTTTCCGTTTCCAAAGTAGTAGACGGACCATGTCCGGAAAGCACTTTATAATCGCCTTCCATATCTTTAAGCATTTGAAGAGATTCGTTCATTTTCCCCCAGTCGCCTGTAGGAAAATCGGTTCTTCCGCAACTTCCCATAAACAGTGTATCTCCTGCCGCCATTATATTTCCGCTTATATAACATACGCTTCCGCATGTATGTCCCGGTGTAAATATTGTTTTGAACGTCATATTCCCAACCGTAAATTCTTCCCCGTCCGAAAGATATTTATCCGCGCTGAAAGACTGTCCCTTACCTATCATAGAAGTAAGGTTGATATTGGGGTCTTCCAGTACCTTTTTTTCATCTGCGCCTGCATAAACCTGAATACCGTATTCTTTTCTGAGTCCTTCCATAGCTCCTATATGATCGAAATGCGCATGCGTCAAAAGTATGCAAACAGGCTTCAGTCCGTTTGACGATATATACTTTATATACTGCTCCGCTCTGCCTTCGGGGTCTATTATAACGCAGTTATTTTCCTCATCCGAAAAAATATAACTGTTAGTCTCACACATTCCGCTTACAAAAGTTTTAATATCCTTAATCATTTAAGTCCTCCTTAACCGTATTATTTAAAATAACATTTTCAGCCTGTCTTACTCCGTCTACCGCAGCGGAAATGATTCCGCCTGCGTATCCCGCTCCCTCGCCTGTTGGATAGAGTCCTTTTATACCTATGCAGACACCCTGTTTGTCTCTGACTATCCTTACCGGTGAAGAGCTTCTTGTTTCAACACCTGTCATTAATGCGTCAGGCGAATCGAACCCTTTCAGTTTTCTTCCCATTGCCGGTATTGCCTCTTTTAAAGAATCGGAGATAAATTCAGGCAATACTTCGTTTAAGTCTGCAAATTTTATGCTCGGTTTATAGCTGTGTTTTACAATACCTTCGCAACACGTTACTCTGCCCTCAACAAAATCTCCGTATCTCTGGACAGGGGCTGAGTAATCCTCTCCTCCTGCTTTGTATGCCGCCTCTTCTATTTTTCTTTGAAATTCTATTCCTGCCAAAACGTCGTCAGAGCCGAAATCGTCGGGATTTACCTGGACAAGTACCGCGCTGTTGGCATTTTCTCCGTCTCTGGCGTATTCGCTCATTCCGTTTACCGCAAGCCGTCCTTTTTCCGAAGCAGCGGAAACAACATATCCTCCGGGGCACATGCAAAACGAATATACTCCCCTGCCGTCCTTTGTCGTATATGTAAGCATATAATCGGCAGGAGGAAGTTTATCGGCAAAAAAGCCATACTGAGCCGTATTTATATTTTCTTGTCTGTGTTCTATTCTTACGCCGGCGGCAAATGGTTTTCTCTCCATTTTGACGCCTATATCGTTTAACATTTCAAAGGTGTCTCTGGCGCTGTGCCCTATAGCCAGTATTACGTTATCCGTTTCGATTTTGCTATTACCGTTTACCTCTGCGTACTTAACCGCTCCGCCTGAAACTCCTATTTTGGTGAGTTTACTTTCAAAGCGTATTTCTCCGCCCAAGTCTGTTATTTTATTTCTTATGTTTTTTACTACCGTTTTCAGCTTATCCGTTCCTATATGCGGCTTCGCCTCGTACGCCGTTTCCTCTGGAGCTCCTGCCTCTATAAGTTCCGAAGTTACATAGTCGCATCTGCCGTCCTTTATTCTTGTCGTCAGTTTTCCGTCGGAAAATGTGCCTGCTCCGCCCTCTCCGAATTGTACGTTGCTTTCGGGGTCAAATTCTCCTCCGTTCCAAAACTTTTCCACATCTTCGGTTCTTTTATCCACATCTTTCCCACGCTCCAATACGATGGGCGAAAGTCCTTTTTCAGCCAACACCAGCGCCGCAAACATCCCTGCCGGTCCGAATCCGACAACTACAGGGCATTTTTCCGTTTTCCACTCTCCCTGCGGCACGTATTTTTCATACGTTGATTTGCAAACATTTTTATCTCTGTTTTTCCTCAACAGCTTTTCTTCATCTTTTACCGATACGTCCACAGAATACAGATAATGTATGTTATCTTTTTTCCTTGCGTCCAGAGATTTTCGTCTTATTTTAAGTTCTTTGATATTTTCTTTCTTTATTTTCAGTATTCTTGCGGCTTCGTCAGTCAAATCGCCGCAGTCTATACCTAGTTTTATATTATTTATCCGAATCATATATTCACCTTTTAACAATAACGTCAAATATTCAGCCGATTTTATCAGCATTAATTTTCTCATATATCAGCGACTTTTTCAATAGCCGTAATATAAAAACGGCGTTCTTTTTAATTAAGAACGCCTGAAGGTGTCGACAAAATCGACACCTTTCGTCGAAATCAGGATTTCGACGAGTTGATATAGTTGTAGAAA
>URLB01000119.1 GCA_900548595.1 uncultured Eubacteriales bacterium | reverse complement strand
CATATGACGCCGTTGGCGCTTAGGGGAATTGCGGTTACATGGATATTATCACCGACATTTTCGGTTGTTACCTACGGAAGATATATAAAAAAGGAAAAATGGAAAAAACATTGGAACAATAAAAATATGACATCATCTCAGGAGGAATAATATGTTTTTCAGAACTGTCAGAACGTATGTTATGCTTGTAATAGAAGTACTTGCTAAGTATAGGAAAATGATTATATCGGACGAAATAAGAGAAAAAGACGGCGAAGCGGCCGGAGACGCATACGCCTGCGAAAAAGCGGCTGAAATAGTCAACAATACGCTTAAAAGAACAGGTACAAATATAATAGTCGAAGGCGCTGACAATATACCTAAGGACAGGAATTTTGTTCTTATAGCCAATCATCAGAGTATGTTGGATATATTTGCGATAGTTTCCACACTTAATAGACCGATAGGATTTATAGCCAAAGCAGAATTGAAAAAAGTTCCCGTTTTAAGGAAATGGATGACGTCCATAGGATGCGTTTTTATGGACAGAAAAGATATGAGACAGTCTATGCAGGCGCTTATTGACGGCATAAAGAAAGTGAAGGCGGGAGACAACATGTGTATCTTTCCGGAAGGAACAAGAACCGACGGACCTATGCTGGAGTTTAAAGCAGGTTCTTTTAAACTTGCTACAAAAAGTGGAGCGCCTATACTTCCTTTAACGATTGATGGAAGCCATACGATTTTGGAGGATAATCATTTCTGGATAAAAAAAGGCACGGTAAAATTAACATATCATCCGATAATAGAGACTAAGGGTATGCCGAAAGACGAGCAGAATACACTTGCCGAAAGAGTGCAGGAAATCGTCGGAAGCGCCTTAAAGGAGGAAGAGCGGTTTGGAAAAAACAAAAATATTAATAGTTGACGATGAAAAACATATAGCGGAGCTTATTTCGCTCTACCTTACAAAGGAAGGATTCGAGACAAAGGAAGTAAACGACGGGCGAAAGGCCATTGACGAATTTTACGCATATAATCCTAAACTTGTTATATTGGATCTTATGCTTCCCGGTATGGACGGTTATCAAATATGTACTGAAATAAGAAAGAAAAGCGATACGCCGATAATAATGCTTACGGCAAGAAGCGATACTTTTGATAAAGTGCTCGGTCTGGAAATGGGGGCCGATGATTATATGGTGAAACCGTTTGAGCCTAACGAGATGGTGGCAAGGGTAAAGGCGGTTCTCAGAAGATACGGCAAAAGTGATAATTCGAAGGAAAGCGGCAAAGAGGTTTCCTTTGACGATCTTAAAATAAGCCTTAACGATTATACCGTAGTGTATCGTGGAGAAAGCCTACAGTTTCCTCCGAAGGAATTGGAATTGCTTTATTTTTTGGCTGAAAATAAAAATCAGGTTTTCACAAGAGAGCAACTTTTGGATAAAATATGGGGATATGAATATGTCGGCGACTCGCGAACAGTAGACGTTCATATAAAAAGAATACGAGAAAAACTCAATTCCGAAAATGAAAACTGGAGTATAAAAACGGTTCACGGGGTTGGTTATAAATTTGAAACGAGATGACGCTTATGCCAAAAAAAAGTTCGATTTTTTTTAAGCAGACAGGTATATACATACTTATTTTTTTCTCGGCTTTTCTTATTATGGCAGGTTCCGTATACTATTTCTGTACCGATTACTATTACGGACAGAAGCAGTCGGAGCTTAAAGAACATGCGCAGTCTATTGCAAGACAGTACGGAAGGTCCCTTTCAAGCGGAGTAATTAATACAGGCGATTTGCTGCGCCGTATGGAAATACTTGAAGATTATAATGGGGAAAGCATATTTTTTCTGGACAGCTTCGGAAGGGTATCGGCGGTTTCCTCATCTATTAACAGTGCGTGGATAGGGCAGTCCATAACAAATGATACTGTAAACAGCGTGCTTAACGGAAATATTGTTACCGTAAGAGGAAAAGTAGGGGGAATGTTTTCCGAAAACATGATGACCGTAGGCTATCCGATTATGATTAACGGCATAACATACGGAGGGATATTTCTATGTTCTCCGGTGCCTGAAATACAGCAGACAATAGAGGGAATGCTGGAAGTACTGTTTTTATCCGGAATGTTGGGGCTTATTATGGCTGTTGTGCTTATATACTTTTTTTCAAAAAGGCTTACAAAACCATTGCTTGAAGTTAATAAGGCAGCAAAGATAATAGCTGACGGAAACTTCGATAGGAGACTTTCCATAGATTCCAATGACGAAATAGGACAGTTGGCCGACAGTTTTAATTATATGGCGGAAAGTCTTGAGAAAAAAGATCAGGACAGAAGGCTTTTTGTAGCCAGCGTCGCCCATGACTTAAGATCTCCTCTGACAAGCATACAGGGATTTGTACAGGCTATGAAAGACGGCATGATTCCTGAGGAAAAATATGATTACTACATGGGAATTATACTTGAAGAAACGCAGAGACTCACTGTTCTTACAAATAATATAGTAGATATGGGAAGAACACAGGAAAACGTCTTAAAGCTCGATATAACGGATTTTGACATAAATGAGCTTATAAGCGACGTACTGGATATATTTGAACATCGGTTCAGAGAAAAGAAATTAGCCTGCCGTCTGGTGATGGATGATAACGAAACGATAGTTAAGGCGGATAGAAAAGAAATACACAGGGTATTGCACAATCTTTTGGATAACGCAATAAAATTTACTCCGGAAGGCGGCACTGTTGAAATAGAAACATCTGTACATGAAAATGAACAAAAAGCTTATATATCTGTATCCGACAGCGGATGCGGTATTCCGGAAAACGAGAAAAGACGAGTGTTTGAAGCGTTTTATAAAACCGACAGTTCCAGAGGCGCTGACAAAATGGGAAGCGGACTGGGATTATGTGCGGTTAAGGAAATTATAAATGCGCACGGTGAAATAATTGTATGCAAGGATTCGGAAATAGGAGGAGCAAGGTTTGAGTTCAGTCTCAGCCTTTCGGATAAGTAAGGAGGAAACCATGAAGTATATAAACGAGATAAAAGAGGGCGAACAGGTAGTTGAACATTATTTGTGTAAAAGCAGACAGACATTTAAGTCTAAAAACGATAAAAACTATTTATCGTTAAAACTTGCGGACAAGACAGGAACTGTTGACGCGAAAGTTTGGAATCTCGGAAATGAAATACAGTCTTTTTCCGAAAACGACATGATAAAAATAGACGCTACAGCTCAGATATTTAATAATGAAATACAGCTGAATGTAAAAAGGATAAGAAGAAGCAAAGACGGAGAATATGACCCTGCCGATTATATACCGTCTACTGAAAAAGATATAAAAAATATGTGGGTGGAGTTTACATCATACATAAATACAATAAAAAATCAGCATATAAAAGAATTGCTGGAAAAAATATTTTTGAAGAATACGTTTGTGGCTAAAGAATTTTCAATACATTCCGCAGCGAAAAGCGTACATCACGGATACCTGGGAGGATTGTTGGAACACTCTCTTTCGGTAACGCAAATATGCGATTTTATGGCTGATAAGTATAAATTTGTTGATAGAGACGTTTTGGTTGCCTCTGCCATGCTTCATGACGTGGGAAAACTGTGGGAACTTTCGGAATTTCCGCTTAACGACTATACCGATGACGGACAGCTTCTCGGGCATATATATATAGGAGCGGAGCTTGTTGAAAAAACAGCTTCGGGGATTGACGGATTTCCCGACAGACTTAAGACTATATTAAAACATTGTATACTTTCGCACCACGGAGAATATGAATATGGTTCGCCGGTTCTTCCGAAAACTCTTGAGGCGCATATTCTTCATTGTGCAGATGATATGGATGCCAAGAGCAAAGTTTTTGAGGAATTTATAAGCGCTGATTCAACGGCAGGTCCATGGGCAGGTTACCATAAAATGATGGGAAGAAACATAAGGAAGACAGAGTACTGATGGACAAGGATAGGTATATTATATCGGCTACGGAGCTTAGTAAATTTGAATACTGTCCGTATCAGTGGTACTATGAAAGGGTTTACGGAAGAAACGAACTAAGAAAGCTTGCGAAAGAACGTAACGAAAGACTCGGAATAGAAAACGACGGGCAAGGACGTCTGACAGACGGAGTAAAATATCATGAAAAATTCTATAAAAGAAGCATAAGACGGCGAAAAGCAGTTATTATAGCTTTGATTATAATATTTTTTTCTGTTGCTTATTTTGCTTTGAGAGACGGTGGCTTAATATGATTTATGTTCTTATAGCGGCAGTAATTATTCTTTTAATATTTATGTTCGTATTCGGCAGAAACGGCATAAAAAAACTTAAAAAACCGCCGAAGTTTTTATTTTGGAAAGTAATTTATACTGATATGTATACAAAAGATAAGAAAGACGGCATAACGTACGGTAAAATACTCTGCTCCGAAAAATACGGGCTTCAGGGCAAACCTGATATGATTTATAAGCATAGGATAACGGGAGAACTGCTGCCGGTTGAAATAAAAAGCGGTCAGACGGACTTTCCGCATGACGGAGATTTGCTTCAAGTCGGAGCTTACATGCTTATTATTGAAGATATATACGGGTACAGTCCCAAAAAAGCGGTGATTATATATAAAAACAACTGTTTTATGATAAGAAATACTCGCTCTGTAAGAATCAGGGTTCTTGAAACTTCAGACAGGATGAGGACTATGCTTAAAACGGGAGAAGAAGAGGCGAACTCGAGTTTTGCCAATTGCAGAAATTGCATATGCGACCAAACGGTCTGCGAATACAGCTATAATAATGAATAAAGAGCTTTCATGAAATTTTATTTCATGGAAGCTCTTGCTTTTTTAGGTTTTTGACAGATTTTTTTGTTTTTGGGAGGAGGAAGTTCCGCGCATGTTATGCGTACTATATTTTTTAGGAACTCTTTATCTTCGATATTTTCAATAAGAAAAAAATTCGCCCCTTCATGTGGGGAGGCTATAACTGCATTAGGCATGAAATTTTTGCCGCCAACCGTTATTTTTATATAAAGCTGATTATCCTCAACTGTTCCGAAAAAAATTCCGTCGCAGTATACCCCGTATTCGCCGAACATTTTTCTGTAGGTTATTGTTCCGGCTTCCGAAAGCTCCTCTGCTGTAAACTCCATATAATCTTTGTTTGTTGCCACTGTTATTCACCTCGTATACGGTTATAAAATTATATGCTGAAAAAAACATATATTTTGGCTAAGAGATAATTATATGATATACTATTATACAATAAAAATATATGAGGTGTATTATGAATTTGGAAAAAAATAAAATATATACTGTTACATGTACATCATTCGGAAATGACGGAGAAGGAATAGGCAAAATAGATGGATTTACTCTTTTTATAGAAGGAATGATACCGGGCGAAACAGGAGAAGTATTAATACTTAAACTGAAAACAAATTACGGATATGCAAAGCTTGTTAAATTGACAGAGAAATCAGAAAACAGAAAAGAAGCGGAATGTCCGTATTATAAAACGTGCGGAGGATGTTCTCTCCAGCATATAGATTATAATACTCAACTTAAGTTTAAAACAGGAAGAGTAAAAGATTGCATGGAGAGAATCGGAAAACTATCAGAAATAGAGGTTAAGCCTACAATCGGGATGGATGTTCCGTGGAACTATAGAAATAAAGCGCAGTATCCGATCGGAGTAAAAGACGGAAAGGCGATAATGGGATTCTATGCGCCGAGAAGCCACAGAATAACCGATATAAAGGAATGTATGATACAGCAGAAAAGGGCTTCGGAAGTTTTAGGTATTATTAAAGAGTAC
>URLB01000118.1 GCA_900548595.1 uncultured Eubacteriales bacterium | reverse complement strand
GGGAATCCGGGGCCTTCATCAAGAAGCGCAAACAGTTTAAGTTCTTTTCCGAGTTTTCTGTGATCACGTTTTTTTGCCTCTTCAAGCATTGTAATATATGCTTCGAGATCTGATGCCTTCGTATATGCTGTACCGTAAATACGTGAAAGCATTTTATTTTTTTCGTTTCCTCTCCAATATGCTCCCGCAACACTCATAAGCTTAAAAGCCTTAACCGGTTTTGTACTCATAAGATGAGGACCTGCACAAAGATCAGTAAACTCTCCCTGTTTGTAGAAAGAAATAATTGCGTCTTCCGGAAGATCTTTAATAAGCTCAACTTTATAAGGTTCTTCTTTTTCTTCCATAAATTTTATAGCTTCTTCTCTCGGAAGTTCAAAGCGTTCAAGAGGCAAATCTTCTTTTACGATTTTTTTCATCTCTTTTTCAATTGCTTCAAGCTCTTCCTGTGTGAATGCTTTCTCTCTGTCAAAATCATAGTAGAATCCATCGTCAATAGAAGGTCCGATAGCAAGTTTTGTCTCGGGATAAAGTCTTTTTATAGCCTGAGCCATTATATGAGACGCCGTATGACGTAAAGCTTTCTTGCCCTCCGGAGTATCAAATGTACAAATCTCAACAGCACAATCTTCGTTAACAACAAATCTCAAATCTTCAACATTGCCGTTTACGAGTGCACAACATGCATTTCTGGCAAGTCCCTCGCTTATATCCTTTGCAATTTCCAAAACTGTGATTCCGTTGTTATATTCTTTTACAACTCCGTCTTTTAAATTAACCTTAACCATGTTAATTTCCCCTTTCAAATCAAAATAAAATCAATTCAATAAGGAACGTTAAAACAAATAAAAAAATCCCGTCCCTTAAAATATAAAGGGACGAGAGTATTCTCCCGCGGTTCCACCCTAATTGCTGTAAAAACCACTTAATTAAACGATTATAACGTAATCAACGTGCCGGATTGGGGCCACTCCGAGGTAGTTTTCAAAAGTAATGTTTTGCAGTGCTCACAGCCAATGACACTGCTCTCTGTAAAAACTTAATTACAATCTACTCGTCTCATCAACGCTTTAATAATTGATATTATAGCACACCTTTTTTCGATGTCAACGATTTTAATAATCCAACTTATATATTTTTATATTAGATTATTTCTAATTCCACACAATATCTGCCGGACACGGTACGGAAATCTTTGTTCCGTTATAATCTATTATGTCAAAAGCCATTTCATAGACAGACTCCAGACATTCTTTTGTCATAATCTCTTTACCGCCGTAGGCGAAAATTTTTCCATCTTTCAGAAATAAAAATCTGTCGCAGTATCTCATTGCCAAATTAAGGTCATGTATAATCACTATAACCGCAATTTTTTCTTCTTTGCTTATTCTACACACCTGTCTCATCACACTGTATTGATTTCTTGGATCAAGGGAACTGGTCGGCTCGTCAAGAAGTAACAGCTTAGGCTCTTGGGCAAGCGCTCTCGCTATCATTACTTTTTGTAATTCCCCTCCGCTAAGTTCGTCTATGTATCTCATTTCAAAGCCCTGTAGACCCATTATTTCAATAGAACGCCTTACTATTTCGTGGTCTTTTTCTGCAACGTCCCATTTTATATAAGGCTTTCTTCCTAAAAGAACAGCGTCATATACCGTGCAGCCCGAACTTTCGTTTTTTTGAGCAACATACGCAACCTGCCTTGCCATAAGGTTCATATCCATTTCAGATATATTTTTTCCGTCAACATAAACATATCCTTCTTTCGGCTTCAGTATTTTATTAATGCATTTTATCATTGTGCTTTTTCCTGCACCGTTATTTCCCAAAACAGCAAGACTGAGACCCTTTTCAATGTCAAATGAAATGTCATCTATCACTTTCTTGTCTCCATAAGAAAACGATAACGATTTTATCTCTATCATTTTATGCCAGCTCCTTTAAAGAGAAGATATATGAATACAGGCGCTCCCAAAAACGATGTTATTGCTCCTATAGGGAGTATTACCGGCGCTGCTATAAGCCTTCCGAAAGTATCGCTTATAAGTAATATCAACGCTCCCGTAAGCGCTGATGCCGGAAGTAAGTATCTATAGTCATTTCCTATAAATCTACGTATCATATGAGGAGCGATAAGTCCTACGAAGTTTATAATTCCCACAAAGGCAACCGCTACAGATGAAGCCAGAGCAGCAGCGAACATACTTATTATCATTACTTTATCTACATTTACTCCGAGGCTTCTTGCAGTTTCCGCTCCGCTTGACATAGCATTATAATTCCACCTGTTTAATATAAAAAATACAAACAGTATGAATGCAGCAACAGCCATTATGCCTATTTCTTTCCATCCCGATCTACCTAAATCTCCAAAAGACCAAAATACTACCGCAGCCACCTGAACATCATCGGCAAAATACTGTATAAGCGTTGTTCCTCCGCTGAAAAGAGAGCTAAGAGCAACTCCGACAAGCACCATGGAACTCGGCTTCATAGACTTATATTTTGATAAGCATAATATAATTAACGCTGAAAGTATTCCTCCGACAAACGCACATATAACAACGACTACAGGATTATATATGGTAACAGCGCTGGCAGAAGATGTTGTGCCCTGTATGCCTGCCCCAAAACATATTATTCCAACAGTGGCTCCAAACGAAGCTCCGTGTGAAATACCGAGTGTTGATGATGATGCAAGCGGATTTCTTAAGACGCTCTGCATTACGCTTCCTGCCATTGCCAGAAGTATTCCCGCAACTATAGCTGTAGCGATTCTCGGAAGTCTTATATTGAATACTATCGATTCTGACATTTTGTCTCCGTTTCCCAAAAGACAGTTTATTACCTGAGCCAAACTTAATCCCGACGAGCCGGAGCATAAAGCATAAAGCCCTACGGCAATACATAAAATAAACAATATCAAAATCAGCATTTTTTTATGTCTTACATATTTTATATATTCATGGCTGATATTTTGATTTCTTCCTTCTAATGTTTCCATAATTACTCACCGATTTTAATCTGCTGCCATCCGAGACCGCCTTTAACAAGTTCATCATAATATCCTTCTGCATCTTCTCCCAAAAGAGTTGTATATACATCAACAGCAAGATTTTCTATATCTATATCATCAAAAGCATTGGGGAATATTATTTTTCCGGCATAATATGCATCTACCACAGCCGTTTCCACATTTGTTGTATACCAGTTATATGCAACCTGTGTATATACATTACCGTTTTTAACCGCACTTAACGAATCATAAAAATCACTGTTGACTGCATAATCATCATTTACAAGCTGCATATTATTAGGATCAAGAAAAATATACTCCGGATCCCATACGGCTATCTGTTCAAGGTCAACTATAACCCCTCCTACCTTATCACTCAGTTCATCAGCAACATTTAAGGCTCCTATTGCAGTAAACGGAGGAAAATTAGTATATGTTCCCTCAATACCGTGTCCTCCTTTAAATGAACATGCGCCTGTAAATACTCTCGGTTTACTCTCTTCCAGTATATCGCTCGTTCTGCTGCTAAGATCTGTCTGCCATTCTTTAAGAGAATTTACAACCTCAGAACATCTTTCTTCTTTATCAAGTATCTGTCCTATCAGTTCCATAGATTTATATAATTTTTCATCAAACATACCGCCGTCATATGTAACTACAACAACAGGTATGCCTGTTTTACTCTGAAGATCATCTGCCAAATCTTCCGGGTATGATGCAAATATAACATCCGGCGCCAGTTTAAGTATTTCCTCTTCATAAGCCTCATAGCTTCCGCTGCCTCCGGTACCTACAACAGGCAATTCTTTGAATATATCATTGTAAACATAGTTATAGCATTTTGCCAAAGTTTTTTCATGCTCGCCTTTTTCGACTCCGATAACCATATCCTGAGCGTCGGCATAGCATAACATCCGCAGTCCTCCGGCCCCCAAAGCTATTACGCTTTCTACATCGTCAGGAACTTCTACTTCTCTTCCGAGTAAATCCGTTACGGCAACTGTTTCAGTAGTATTATTTTCGCCGTTAGTTTCTTTATCTTCTGTTTTTTCCGAACAGCCTGTAAAAACAGCAGCCATTATGACAGCTATCAGCAATATTTTTTTCTTCATTTTTTATTCTCCTTTTATCACCATTCTCTGCTATAATCTTTAAAACAATCAAGACATACCTTTTTTCCGTCCATCAATCTTATTTTATGTTCAGGCGCATTTTCACCGCATATTTCGCATTTTATGCTGTTGAATATTCTTGCTCTTTCCGGCAAATCGTATTTCGGAATTCCAACGGAAAATATTTCTTCAAACGGCGCATCCAATATGTATTTTTGTCTTTCATCTCTATCCATAGGTTCTTTAAAGGCCTTAAGGCAAAATCTTACTTTTTTCCCACTGTTTCTATCAAAAAAGCTGAATGCCATTTTGCCTGTTCCTCTGTATATAAGGTTTCCTTTTCCTATTGTACAGCTTAATATCCGTTGCACTGCATCAACCCCGCATGCGTCGTTTTCCGTAATGCAAACAATATCCTCATCATCACTTTTGCCGATTTCCAAATATTCAGACGCCGCAACGGCAGCTCTGTATCCTATAGCCAGTCCGGGGCATTCGTGTCCGTGAAATTCAACACATTTTTTCCATAAGTCAATATTCATTATTTTTCCTCCTTATTCTCTTTCCAGTAAACCGTGCATATAATTACGTCTGTCTTTTCATTTACTATACCGTCTTTTGAAATTGAATTAAAATAATTTTGTATTCCCATTTTTGCTTCATCGGAAATTTGTTTTTTAACAGACATTCTTTTTATGTATGATTCAGTTGCTTTTTCTGTTTTCAACTTATTTTCCCATACCTCAGTCTCATAATAAATCTCGGGTTTTATGCCGTCTTTCCATAATATACGCAGTAAATTTAAAAGTTCCTCCTCTCCGTACCCGTTTGAAGTAATACCGCATATTTCATTTACCTTATCGGCTATTTCATTTTTTCTGTATACGGATTTTGTAACAGCGCACCATTTTTTTGAAACAAATCTTAATTTTTGCAGTGTTGCCTCGCTGTTTACGGCAGGCGTCATGTGAGCAAAGACAAAATTGTATTTATTATTCCAACCAATCTTTTCAGTTTCCAAATCCTGCCACGATATACAGTCGAATTTTACATTTTTAATATCCTCTTTTTCTTTTCTGTAGTTTGCATATTTTATCATTTCTTCCGAAATATCCGTTCCAATAATTTCATTGAAATATTTTGAAAGCGTCAGTGAATATTTACCGGTGCCACAGCCTATATCAAGCGCACTTCCTCCGCATTCCAATATGCCTTTAATATAAAGCAGTTTCATAAATGCATTATTATACGGTGTAGGTATTTCATATTCGGCAAAATTTTCAGCCATGTGGTTCCAAAAATCTTTAAGTCTTTTCTTTTCTTCTAAATCCATGCTTTCCTCCTTCAGACATAATAAAAAAGCCACAAAAACAAGACTGTCATTCTTGACAGTATTGCCTTCATGGCTTTATTACAAACAAAATTTCAATATAAAATGAACTTCATGTTCATAAATTCTTTTTTACTTTAACAAAATAAATACTAAAAGTCAACATTATTTTTTTACATGTATCCCTATACGTTTTTATATTCTTCCATATTTACTTTCCCCTAAGTCTGCGTAAAGACTCGCTTATTCTTTTCTCCACTCCGTTTTCAGACGGTTCATAATAGATTTTGCCTAAAAGTTCATCGGGAAGATACTGCTGTCTGACATAATGACCTGGATAATTATGAGCATATTTATATCCTACTCCGTGTTCTAATTCGGAAGCGCCACTGTAATGAGAATCTCTTAAATGTGCCGGAAC
>URLB01000117.1 GCA_900548595.1 uncultured Eubacteriales bacterium | reverse complement strand
TTTCCTTTTCAGCCAGTTCCCTTACCATTGCTCTTAAATCGTTCTGATTTTCATTGAATTCAAAATTCATTTTTTCTCTCCTCTTTTTATACAAATAAAATTTTGATTTCATAAAATTTTAATCCGACTGCGAACCGTCGGCTTTTCAGCTTTCGATCCGCAGTATGGGGTGTCGTCTATTATTTACCTGTAAATTTTGCGTCTCTCTTTTCGATAAATGCGCTTACGCCTTCATTCTTGTCAGCTGTTGAGAAAAGAAGTCCGTTTAAGTCAGCTTCAAGGTTAAGTCCGTCAGCTATGCTGAGGTCGCCACCCTTGTTAGCCGCAACCTTACATGCTGCAACGCCAAGAGGAGATTTTGTAAGTATAGTAGCCATCATTTCTTTTGCTGAATTAAGAAGTTCTTCGGGTTCAACAACTTTGTTTACAAGACCTATTCTGTATGCTTCGTCAGCTTTTACCTGTCTTGCCGTAAACATAAGTTCTTTAGCAATTCCTGCTCCTACAAGTCTTGTAAGTCTCTGTGTTCCGCCAAAGCAAGGCATAATTCCAAGGTTAACTTCTGGCTGTCCAAAAACTGCCTTTGTACTTGCAATTCTGATATCACATGCCATAGCGATTTCATTTCCGCCGCCGAGAGCATATCCGTTTACAGCAGCGATAACAGGTTTCTCAAGGTCTTCGATTGCCTGGAAGCAACTCTGTGCAAATCTTGAAGCTTCTCTTCCGCCCATAGCGTCAAGTGCAAGGAATCCGTTTATGTCAGCTCCTGCTACGAAGAATTTTTCGCCGGGTGCTGTAACGATTACGCCTTTAACGCTGTCATCTTTTGCGATTTCTTCAAATACAGTCTTAATTTCTCCGAGCATTTCTGTTGAAAGAGCATTTGCTTTCGGTCTGTTCAGAGTAAGTACTGCCGTACCGTTTTCTTCAACTTCGATAATGATGAACTGAATGCTGTCTTTTAAGTCAAGTAATGCCATAATAAATCTCTCCTTCTCTTATAAAAAATATATGTTAATTGTTTTTAAGTCCCATTAAATTATCTTCAAATATTCTTGAGTCCATGAGTTTAACTTCGCCGTCAATCTTAGGCTCAAA
Organism: uncultured Eubacteriales bacterium; assembly: GCA_900548595.1. Lineage (GTDB taxonomy): Bacteria > Bacillota > Clostridia > Lachnospirales > Anaerotignaceae > Metalachnospira. The sequence goes on along the minus strand of URLB01000117.1, from coordinate 4,801 downwards.
TCCCATAAGGTCGATTACCTGTGTCTTGATGTCGATTCCCGGTGCTACCTCTATAAGGTAAACTCCGTCTTTTCTGAGTTCAAATACAGCTCTTTCCGTTATGTATTTAACAGGCTGGTTTGTTTTATTTGCGTACTCACCGCTGAATGTTATCTGCTCAACTTCTTTGATGAGTTTCATTTCTTTTCCTTCTTTATCAATTACAAGTTTTCCGTCTTTTATACTTGTTTTAAGTCCGCCTGCTGTAAATGTACCGCAGAAGAAAACTTTTTTGGCATTCTGTGTTATATTGATAAATCCGCCGCAGCCTGCAATTCTCGGGCCGAATTTAGATACATTTACATTTCCTCCTTCATCTGCCTGAGCCAATCCGAGGAAAGCAAGGTCTATTCCGCCGCCGTCGTAGAAATCGAACTGATAACCCTGATCCAGATAGCAGTCTGCATTTATAGCTGCTCCGAACTGTGAGCCTCCGAGAGGAACGCCTCCTACAGGCCCTGCTTCTACAGTAAGAGTCATGTAGTCCCCGATTCCCTCTTCGTTGGCAACCATTGATATATACTCCGGAATGCCTATACCGAGATTTACAACTGTATTTTCGGTAAGCTCCATAGCAGCTCTTCTTCCGATAATTTTTTTAGCTGAAAGAGGAACTTCAGCCGCAGCTCCTTCAGGCGCTGTTGCTTCTCCTGTAAGAGTAGGATCGTATGCACATCCAAAGCACTGTTCATGCTCTTCAGGTGTTCCTACAACTACTGCGTCTACATAAATTCCGGGTATTTTAACAAGCTTCGGGTCAAGTGTTCCGGCTTTTACAACTTTTTCAACCTGGATAATAACTTTACCGCCGCTGTTTTTTGTTGCTTGTGCAAGAGAAGTAGCATCGCATGGTGTTACTTCTCTTTGAAGAGATATGTTTCCCGCCTCATCTGCATATGTTCCTCTGATGAAGCAGACATCAATTGGTCTTGCTTTATAGAGAAGTCGCTCTTCACCTAGTACATTTACTAACTCAACAATATCTTCTTTTGTAATATCGTTAAGCTTTCCGCCTTCTATTCTTGGGTCAACATATGTATTAAGTCCAACATGGGTAAGAGTTCCTACTTTATGTCCGGCTATATCTCTGAACATCTGGCTGATAACGCCCTGCGGAAGATTATAGCCCTCTATTTTATTATCAATTATTAACTGTCCGAGGTTTGGAGCCAAATTATAATGTCCTGCTATTACTCTTTTTGTCATTCCTTCATGCGCGAAATGATCGGAAGAGCTTCCGTCTCTGTTACCCTGTCCTGCCGCATGGAAAAGAGTTAAATTTTTAGGTGAACCTGTCTCCAAAAATCTCTTTTCAAGAGCTCTTGTTAAACTTTCCGGGCTGCCGCTTCCGACAAATCCTCCCGTAGATACAGTATCGCCGTCTTTAACCAGCATTACCGCTTCTGCAGCCGTAAGTACTTTTACTTTCTTCATGTCTGTTTCCCCTCCTAATTTTTATAGTTGCTGTTTGATGTTGTTGTTTAATAATTAACTAACAATCATCTCTTGTTTTGAATTATATACCTATATGGATTGAAGTTAAACGAAATCAATATTAGTTATATTTCTTCAATTTTATTCAATTGAATTAAACTAATTTCATTTACAAATTCCTTTATATGGTTTATAGTAAACATATAAAGCTTACTATCTTTTATAAAGGGCGATTGTCTATGGAAAACTATGGTAATTTACTCAAAAAATTAATTAAATTTACAAGCGTAAAGCTCTCTACCGTTGCTGACGCAGCAGGATATGACGTTTCTTATATAAGCAAATGGTGCAATAAGTCAAAACTTCCTGCGGCGAGGGTATCTTCTCCGATAAACAAAAGTCTTTCAAAAATTTTTGCCGATGAAATAATTTCACAGGGAGAACTGGAAAACTTTTGTTCGGAGTTTAATGTAGTTGTTGCTGAAGATCAGCTGCAAACATATCTTTATACAGCGCTTAAAGATGCATTTAAAAGCACCCAGGCTTATCTTGATAAAAAATCCGATAAAAGTTCCGATTATCAGACAAAGGTTTTATTAAATCTATCCGAGATTGCAAATTATTTTGAGACAGAATTCAAACAGATGGTTATTAGCTGTGAGGATACTGCAGAAATATTATGTACTCTTGATGCTGTATCAATAGCCGCGGCATTAGATAGCACCGGATTTCCAAATAATTATGACGTACATATCCCTATTCATGTAAAAATCGGTATGAGTACAATAAATCTCAGCAGTGAAAATTATCTGTCTCTTTATTTTCTAATAAGCGCTTTTAATTTTGTATCTTTTGATTTTTATGAAAATTCGTCGTTTAAAGACAGAAATATTATAGTTCTTAAAGACAGAGTTGCGCTTATGTGTTCCCTTGACCAAAGAGGAAAGATATCAATGTTATCTATTATCTCGGATCCCGAAAAGGTGTCTCTGATTTACTCAAGAATAAATTCCTTATTTAAAATTCATCACATGCTTATAATGTCAATGACATCTGACGAGCTTGTTTCCAGCGGATACAGAAGCAACTTTTATGCATTTAATGACTATCAGATTTTCCTTGCCAGAGGATTTGAATATCTTCTTCCACCTGAAATTATAGATAATATAGTAGCTGCCGCCTATGAACAAGGATATGACAGTTCTACCGAAAAGATGTTAAGAACCCTTATGGTTACTTGGGAAGATCTTTTTAACAAAGAAACTCTTGATTTTTTTATTACAAAAAGTGACTTGATTAAATATATCGAAGACGGTGAGTTTTACTTTACGGATATAGTTTACAGAATGTCTATTGAGGAAAGAAAAAAGCATATTGAACATGTCCTCGATTTGTGCGGTAAAAATGATAAAATTAATTTTCACATTATTGATGATGAGGATATGCCATATTCGCATCAATATATAAAATTTTCAGTTTATAATAATACAAATAAACTGTTCTTAAAAAATGTCGATAGATTTTACAAACCTTATGGGCCTCAATTTTACAGTATATTAAGCGAACCTATAATCAACGGTATAACAGAATGTATAGCTGATATAAAAAATACCGATATGTGTAAAAACTATCCGGCATGCTCTCTGAAACCATTTATGGAGCAATACGGAGCAATGGTATATCGAATGTTATCACTGAGTGAAATAACCACTTCAAAATAGTTCAATAGAATTCATAATAAATAAAAGCAAGTTTTTTATGAACAAATAATTACTCATAAAAAGCTTGCTTTTTGTTATTTACCATTTATATTTATGAAGCTGTCCTTCTGTAGTCAACCCATTAAATCCTTGCTGCCTAAGGGCTTCATATAATATTATTGCAACGGAGTTTGAAAGATTAAGGCTTCTTAAATCGTCATACATAGGAATTCTTATGCTTGTTTCCTTATACTTAAGCAATATTTCTTCCGGTATTCCGGCGCTCTCCTTTCCGAACATTATAAAATCATTTTCACTATAACTTACGTCTGTATATATTTGCTTTGCCTTTGTTGTTGCCATATAAATCCTTGCTCCCGGATTTTTTTCGATAAAGTCCTCAAAATTTTCATAATATCTTACGTCTAAATATTGCCAATAATCAAGTCCGGATCTTTTCAAGTACTTATCGTCAACCGAAAATCCCAAAGGTTTTATTAAGTGCAATGTAGAATGGGTTACGGCGCATGTTCTTGATATATTTCCTGTATTTTGAGGAATTTCCGGTTCATGTAAAACTATATTCATTATTTTTCCTCCAGTTTATTTTTCGATTAAAATATTTTAATATTGACTTGTTAGTATTTATGTAGTATTCTTATATAAGAATAATTATTCTTTACCTTTATATAAGGAGTTGATAAAATGAGCACTATTCAGGAACTACTGCGCTCCAAGGGTATGAAAGTAACCCCACAGCGTATCGCAATTTTGAATATGCTGATGAATACAAAAGCTCATCCGACAGCAGAAGCTATATTCAAAGCCCTTGAGCCTACCAACCCCACAATGAGTCTTGCTACTGTATATAAAACGCTTGATTCGTTTTCAAATGCGGAAATTATACAGGTGCTTAGTATTGACGGAGAAAGCCTTCATTATGATTATGATACCAGCTTTCATCCTCACATAATATGCAGAAAATGCGGAGCTGTATGCGATATCAATATCAATGTTTCCGATGAAATTAACTCTATAGTTAATAAAATATCCGATGAAACCAAATATGATATTGATAAAGAGCAGCTGTTTTTCTACGGTCTGTGCGAAGATTGCGCGGAATAATTTTTACATGACAAACCGTCCTTTTATAAAAGGACGGTTTGTTCTATTATTCATTATCATCGTCGTATATTTCTTCAGGATCCGGCATAGCTTTTATTTTTTCCAATAAATCGCTCATTTTTTGGAGTATAACCATATCTCCCTCCGAACTGCTTCCGGAGTTTTTTATAAATCCTATAACATTTTCAGTGTATTTTTCAGCTTTGCTTTTGTTTCCCCTTAAGTAGTAATAAAAGCTGAATGTAGTCATAAATGTTGCCGCAAAATTCTTATTTGAAAGATACTTCTGCATAACTTGGAAGTTATCCTCCACATATTTTGTGCCGTCCGCGTCTCTTCCGAGAAAGTAAGAAAATTGAGCAATATTATTTATGGCTACCGCCCTATGGCTCGGATTAAGCTTTGATAAATCAGCTGACTTTATAACTTCTATGGCTTCCGCGTATTTTCCCATAACAGAATATCCAACGGCCGAATTAACTTTAAGCATTTCCTTAAATGCC
>URLB01000116.1 GCA_900548595.1 uncultured Eubacteriales bacterium | reverse complement strand
TTTTCCCGAATCAGGAGAAGGCGGATGTGATGTTCAATTCAGCGCTGGTGTATGAGCTTTCGGTGCTGAAGCTGTATGCGGAGCCGCTTTTGTTCCAGATTGAGGAGGGAGAGCCGGAATACCAGGAGGCAAAGCGGCTGCTGAAGTTTTTGGATTATTTTGTCGGAGTGCCGATTGAGGATATTCCCAAGAATTCGATTCTGCGGGAGTTTGTGGGGGGAAGCTGCTTTGATGTATGAGAGGCTGCTTTGCGGGATCTGTGATTTGGGGGATGGACAACAGAGAAAGTTTGTGATATGATTATTAACTGTCTGATGTTCCGTTTTTGACAAAGTAAGATATGTAATCGCGGCTGGCAGGACTGAAAGGGGCCAGGTGAGGAAAGTCCGGGCTTCGCAGGGCAGGATGCCGGATAACGTCCGGCGGAGGCGACTCCAGGGATAGTGCAACAGAAATAAACCGCCTGTTTTTGCAGGTAAGGGTGGAAAGGTAAGGTAAGAGCTTACCGCTGTTGTGGCAACACAACAGGCTCTGTAAACCCCACCTGAAGCAAGGCCCGAGAAAAACTATGGGATTGCCCGTCCCGTTTTGACGCGGCCGCATGATGACGCCGGTAACGGCGTACCAAGATAGATGACTGTTTAAGACAGAACCCGGCTTATAGACTTGCTCACATAATTAATGATTTGGTTGAGAGGAATTTGTTCCTTCAGCCTTTTTTTATGTTCGGGGAAGTGAATTATATGGCGCTTACATTGGCGGAACTGTGCTTCAGTGCCGAAAAAGATTACGGAATGACCCTGATAGCGGGTAAAAACGGTACGGACAATATGGTGCGTTGGGCACATTATATAGAAGGCGGAGAGGTTCCCAGATTTCTGAGAGGTTATGAACTGGTCTTTACAACGGGAATGGAAAACCATGATACCGGTCGCCTTATAAATTTTGCGGAAAAACTGCATGAATACGGCGCCAGCGGATTTGTTATAAATCTAGGTCCGTATGTGGATAAAGTTCCGGAGGTATTGATAGAATATTGTGATTCGGTTGACCTTCCTCTGTATACAATACCTTGGGAAACGAGAATAGTCGATATAACATACGAGTTTTGCCATCACATAGTAGCCGATGAGAAAAAAAGCAGGACTATGGCGGATATATTTATCTATGCGATAACCAATCCCGAAAACGGGGAAAATTATAAACCGGAGCTTAATAAAAAAGGCTTTGCCGACGGAGAGGACTATTGTATTGCGGCTGTATATATTTCCGATAATGAAAGCGGAAATAAAGATGATTTAGAGCGTACGGTAAAATATAATATAGTCAGAAGGCTTAATAATTACAGCTTAAAACATTCGGTTTTTATGATAGACAGGTTTACGGTAGTCGTATGCCAGGGTATAGATAATATTGTTTTTGAAGCTGAAATGAAAAAACAGGCGGATATGTTAAACGAAGTTTTTTCGACCGCAGACGTTTATATCGGAGTAGGACCTAAAGTAAAAGACAGTAGGGAACTTTCATCTGCATATAAAAAGACGACGTCGGTTTTGAAATTGGTTAAAAGCAATAATTCGGATTTTATGAGTTATTCCCAAACAGGTGTGTATAAACTGCTTATGTCTGTGGAAAACAAACGCAATCTGGCAGAGTATTGCAATGAGTATCTCGGAAAACTGGCAGAGTATGACAGAAAAAATAAAACGGATTATCTCGGTACGCTGAGACTCTATCTTGAGAACGATTCCAGTATTGCCGAGGTTGCCAGAATAACCTATGTTCACAGAAATACCGTTAATTATAAAATAAAAAAAATAAAGGAAATATTAGGCTGTGAATTAACCCAGAAGGATAAACTGGAGCTTATGCTTGCCTTTATGGCAGAAAAGCTTATAGGTACGGAATAATGAAAACGGAAAGAAACTTAAGTTTCTTTCCGTTTTTGTTTACTGATATGTCAGTTGTTAATCAGGGGAGCAGTCCCATATATTCTTCAACGAATTTACTTGCAACGGCTCCGTCCGAAGCAGCCGTAACGATTTGTCTCAAAGGTTTCTGTCTTACATCACCAGCGGCAAAAACGCCGGGGATATTTGTTTTCGTATCTTCACCTGCAATGATATAACCTTCTCTATCAAGTTCAATCTGACCCTTTACAAGCTCCGTATTAGGTATTCTGCCGACTGCGACAAATATACCGTTGCAATCTATTTTGGATTTTTCACCTGTCAAACGGTTTGTTATTTCAGCGCCTGTAATTATGTTGTCATGCAAAAGCGCCGTAACTTCGCTGTTCCATATAAATTCCACATTTTCGGCTTTTTCAAGCTGTCTTTGATACGATACGGAGGCTCTGAGTTTATCTCTTCTGTGTACCATATATACTTTGGCGCAAAGCTTGGAGAGATAAAGAGCGTCCTCTGCCGCTGAGTTTCCGCCGCCGACAACAACGACGGTTTTGTTTCTGTACATCATTCCGTCGCATGTAGCGCAGTATGATACTCCTCTTCCTCTGAGTTCTCTTTCACCCTCGACGCCGAGTTCTCTGGGAGCCGCGCCCGTTGCCAGTATTACTGTGTCGGCTTCAAAATCGCCTGACGTTGTTTTTATAGTTTTAATATCGGACTGTAAATCTATTTCGGTTACTTCGGCAAATTCGCTTTCAACACCGAAACGTTCGGCGCCGGCTTTCATTTTCTGTGCAAGATCAAAACCGTCTACGGTTTCTTCAAACCCAGGATAGTTGTCGATTTCCGTTGTTGTAGCCATTTGACCGCCCGGTGAGAGCATTTCGAGAACAATAACGCTTAAGCCGGCCCTTGCCGCATATAAAGCCGCCGTATATCCTGCCGGTCCTCCGCCTATTATAACAGTATTGTATTTTTTCATAAGTAACAACTCCTTTAAACCCAGTTTACCACATCTATCATAAAAGATACAGTTTCGATATTATTTTCTTATTTAATGTTATTTTATAAAAAATACGGATTAATAACAGTGATAAAATCACAAATATATTGCTTATAAAATTATCAAATGATATACTCACCTCAATGGGAGGCGGTAAATGTGGAACTGAAAGAATTTTTTCCCGAGTGGGATAAACTGAATGATAACCAAAGAAATTTAATTGAAAGTACGGCTGTAAAACGCAAAATAAAAAAGGATGAAGTGCTCCACAGAGGATACGGGGACTGCCTCGGTCTTGTGCTTGTTATATCGGGCAGATTCAGAGCGTATATAGTAAGCCAAAGCGGCAGAGAAGTAACGCTGTATCGTCTTTTTGAAAGGGATATATGCCTGTTTTCGGCTTCGTGCGTGTTGTCGGGTATACAGTTTGACATAAGTATAGAGGCGGAGGAAGATTCGGAATTTTATATAATACCGCCGAATATTTTTAACGAAGTCATGGAGCAGTCGGCGTCATTGGCAAACTATGCCAATAAAATAATGGCTTCCAGATTTTCGGACGTAATGTGGCTTATGGACCAGATAATGTTTAAAAGTTTTGACTCCAGACTTGCGGAATTTCTGTTGGAAGAAAGCAACATAGAACAGAGCGATATACTGACCATTACCCATGAAAAAATAGCCAATCACATGGGAAGCGCAAGAGAAGTTGTGTCAAGGATGTTGAAATATTTCCAGACGGAGGGCATTGTTAAACTGTCGAGGGGAAATATTCAGATAACGGATAGAAAAAGGCTGGAGGATATGGCGGAGTAAGCTTTTGCTTATACAACTAAGCTGATAATTAGAAATAAATTAGAATTAGCACTTACCTATTGACAGTGCTAACAAGCAGCGTTATATTATGGTCAGAACAAAGGAAAGAGATAAATAAAAAGAAAAACAATCTCTAATACCGGTTCCAAAAAATTCAACACCTCGGATTTCTCCGACAGTGCTAAAAAATATTAATCAACATGTCATTATGAAAGGAGATATGACTTATGATGATGCCTAGTATTTTTGGAGAAAACTTATTTGATGAATGGATGAACTTCCCGTTTGAAAGAGACTTTTTCGGCGAAAGAAATCCTCTGTACGGAAAACATGCAAAAAACATGATGAAAACAGACGTAAGGGAAAATGAAAATACCTACGAGCTTGACGTTGACCTTCCGGGATTTAAGAAAGAGGAAATAAATGCAAAACTTGAAAACGGCTATCTTACGATAACGGCGGACAAGAGCCTTGAAAAAGATAAGACAGATAACAAAGGAAGATATATCCGTCAGGAACGCTATTCGGGAAGCATGGCAAGAAGTTTTTATGTGGGCGATTCTGTTAAAGAAACCGATATACATGCAAAATTTGAAGACGGTATACTGAAACTCTCAATTCCTAAAAATGATATAAAATATATAGAAAGAAGCAATAATATACAGATTGAATAAATAAAAGGAGCGCTAAGCGCTCCTTATTTTTGTTTAGATGGGGTAAAGTTTGATAAATTTGGGGTGGGGAATTATCAAACCCGATATAAAGTTTTGGGGGAATTATTTTTCAAGTTCTTTCAGTTATTCTTTTATTTTCCGTTTCGTTTATTATTTTCCGAACATTTTAAGTATATTACTCTTAGGAACTGCGCCTACTGTTCTCGTTATTTCTTTTCCGTCTTTTAATGCTACGAGAGTCGGTATGCTCATTACTCCGAAGGCCGAAGCCAGTTCGCTCTGTTCGTCTATATTTATTTTGCAAACCTTTATGTCTGCGTTTTCTTCCGCTATCTGGTCCACTATGGGAGAAACCATTTTGCAGGGGCCGCACCATGTTGCAAAGAAGTCGATAAGTACGGGTTTATCTGAGTTCATAATTTCTGCGTTGAAGTTATTTGTTGTTATATTTAATGCTGTCATATATATCTCTCCTTTTGTTTTAAGTCTGTTTTCTTTTGTTTATGGGTACAGTATATACTGAATTTGTTATAGGTTCAGTGATTCAGTCACATAACTTTTTGTTTAATCATATAAAAAGTTTAATAAATCGAATTTTTTATTTAATATACTTGCAATATTTCCAAAAACATGTATAATGTAATTCGTTTAGTTACATTAATACTTTTGTTTAGTATTTATAAAGAGGCGAAATTATGGATATAGGTCATAAAATAAAACAGCTCCGTGTTCAAAACGGACTGACCCTTGAGGAACTGGCCAGCAGAAGCGAGCTGACAAAGGGCTTTTTATCCCAATTGGAAAGAAATCTTACATCGCCGTCTATTTCTACGCTGGAGGATATTCTCGAGGCTTTGGGAAGTTCTCTGTCGGACTTTTTTATGGAGGAAAAAAACGAACAGGTTGTTTTCCAGAAAAAAGATTTTTTTGTCGATGAGAGGGAAGAGTGTACGATAAATTGGATTGTTCCCAACACGCAGAAAAACGAAATGGAGCCGATATTGCTTGAGATACCGGAAGGCGGAAAATCTTTTAATGTAAATCCTCACGGGGGAGAGGAATTCGGATATGTTGTCGACGGAAGTGTAATACTTGTTATCGGAGACAAAAAATATTCGGTAAAAAAGGGAGAAACCTTTTACACAACGGGAAAGGATTTCCATTATATTCTTAATGAGAAAAAAACGACGGCAAAAGTAATATGGGTATCTACGCCGCCGCTGTTTTAGGAGGGGAATATGGACAAGCTTATACAATTCAAAAATATAGTTAAAAGTTTTGACGGACAGGTAGTGCTTAGAGGCATAAACCTTGATATTTACGAAAACGAATTTGTAACGCTTCTCGGTCCGTCGGGATGCGGAAAAACAACGCTCCTCAGAATTTTGGGCGGTTTTCTGCGACAGGATGAGGGACAGGTTATTTTCGGGGACAGCGATATATCGGATGTTCCTCCGCATAAAAGGGAACTTAATACGGTATTCCAGAAATATGCGCTTTTTCCGCATATGAACGTATATGACAATATTGCTTTCGGTCTGAAAATAAAAAAAGAGCCGAA
>URLB01000115.1 GCA_900548595.1 uncultured Eubacteriales bacterium | reverse complement strand
ATGCTTGATGATCCAAGCAAATGTCCTATATCCGTAAATTGAATATCAACGCCTTCACATACGTTTATTATTTCATCATAATCGCAAGGCATCAAAAGCTGTATGACTCCTTCCGCATCATTCATTGTATATAATGGTTCAAACGGTTTTTCCAATGAACGCTTTGCTTTACGATTTCGCCATTCAGCTTCAAATTCCTGTATATGCGCGCTGTCTCGCAGCATTATGTCGCATAAGTCTGCCGTTGCCTTTGTAGTAAATATTTTTCCTCTGAATCCGTTTTTAAATATCAAAGGCAAATATCCGGAATGGTCTATATGCGCATGTGAGAGAAATACATAATCTATTTCCGATACTGGAACAGGTATTTCCTGATTTTCATAAATATCAGTCCCTTGCTCCATTCCACAATCCAAAAGTATATTTTTGCCACATACGTTTATATAATGGCAGCTTCCGGTAACTTCGTGAGCGGCTCCGCAAAATATCAGTTTCATACTAACACCTCCGTCAATGTACGATTATGAATATTTATATTTGAAGTATACCACCATTTTCAATAAAAAGATACTTATAAAAACATAATTTAATATAATATTTCACAACTCAACCATTAATTATGTATATATGATATACAACTTAAATCTTAAACAACAAATATATATTATCTTTTATGTCAACATTCAGTTCTCGGAGCAGAAATAAAAACAGGATAAATTCCCCATCTCGGAATTTATCCCATATATACTTTTATTATATAACTATGTCCCGAAAACATGTTTAAACTCAACAAAATAAACATTTTACATATATTTAATTTTAATCATTTTTGTTTACAAAATATTCACAACTTATATATACACAGTTCATAAGGATATTTTAGAATATATTTATCAGTAGGAAAACTGATAAAAATTTCTTCATAAATCCTTCCATCTTCGTATCCTGCCACGCCAAGGCAGGATATTTTTTTATCTTTAATATTGACGTCCTGTTATATGGCGCTCAGTTCATCATAATTTACAATACCTATCGATCCGTCTTCCCTCAGTATTCTGTACTTATCAAATTCATCTCCCGTAAGTACATAAGGAGATGTTCCAAAATCCTTAAGAACAGCTACCTTTTCTCCGGTTGAGTTTTCTGTTTTTTCATCAATTATGAAACTCTGCCAGCCATCGTTCCAGTAGAAATTTTCATCAACGGTTCTTCTGTTTTTTTCATTAAATTCACTGTCATCCGGACGCGTCATGCTTCCTGTATTTTCCGCTGTGCTGTAAATCTGAGTCTTAACGGCCTCTATCCGCCTATCGTCATCGTTTTTTTTAACGTTGCTCTGCTGGGTTATTTTATGCCAATACGGCTCAGCAGCTCCGGATTGTACATCGTTCCACCATGCCTCTGTATTCTCATCTATATTTATTACATTTTTAAAATCTTTCTCCTTGTATGTATACCCTCTGATAAAGCTTCCGTTCTCCATTGCTCCTATGGATTGATTATTCCTCTCCCTAAATGTAATAACTTCAAGTCCGCTTTTATTCGGTCTCATAAAAGCAATATTATCAACATCATAAAAATATCCTACTTCTCCGACATACTCATAACCGTCGTTAACGGGAGTATAAACAGCCATTACCGTAGCCTTGGGTCCGAAATCTACGGTTACCAATGCGTCTTGTACGCCCATTTTTGTCAGTTCCGCGTAATCGACTTTAATATTTCTCGCATCTTGCGGAGTAAACATATCCGTTCTATCTGTCGATACCAGCACTTTTTCGGCAATCTTTATTTTGTTTCCTGCCTCATTGGCGTTTGCAAACTCTTCCATTAATATTTTTCCCGGTATGCACGATACAATTATCGTAAGACTGAAAAGCATAATTAATATTATTACTGTAAATACTGTCTTACAGACGCGCATACCCTCTCCTTAATAATATTTGTATTTATATTATATTCTGCGCTTTATTAATTATTAGTGTGCTTTACATTCAATAAAAAAACCCGCTTAAAGCGGGCATTAAAATTTCTGAAGTTTTGCCATTATATAACCGTTCTTTTTGATAAAAGTAAAAATAACGCAGCCTATAAGCGTAATACATATAAGCTCTCCAATCATTACGGATATTGTTGAGGCTATAAACGGAGCTTTGTAAACAAGATAAAGCTCAAGTCCTATTATAAAGGAAAATACTGTAGGCCAAATAGAAGCCACATACATATTTTTTGTTCTGCTGATAAGCATTACCGAACAAAAAGTATGGAATGTTCCGAAAAGAACATCAATAATTCCCAACGGACTGAACATGTTTGCAAGCGCACAACCCAAAATAAGTCCCGGCGCAAAAGCCGGATTAATCCATGCCAGAAGCACCATTACCTCCGACAGCCTGAATTGTACGGCGCCGAAAGCTATGGGCGAGACGGCAAGCGTAGCGACCATATACACTGCGGCTGTTACTCCTGTTAAAGCAACTGTTTCGGTATTAATTTTTCTCATATCAATTCCCCCTGTTTTTTATTTTGGAGATGGTTAAGCAAGGAACATCTCCTGATAGATTTATAAATACCTGTGCTAGTATACAATATAAACCTCGCCAATGCAATACTTTATTTCATTGCCGTAATCGTATTTAATAAATTCTTCTCATTATTAATATTGTCTGCGTTTCCTATTACGCATATATGAGTACTTTCGGCAAAATAATTAAACATTTGGGCATAGCTTCTCATATCCTCACACGAAGACGATAAAATTTCATCACGTTCTTTTTGACGTAAGCAATCGGTTATTCTGCTTATATGTCTTATGAAAGCGATTTTCAGTTTTTGCTCCATATTTAACGGTCTGTCTACAGTATTGACAGCGCCTATAATATAGTTTGTCATTGCTTTTTCATCGGCAGTAAAATTCTCTAAAAACTCTCCTGTTTTATTATAAATGTCAATCGTTCTCTTTAAGTTCGGGTCTCTGTAGGAATACATATACATTCCGCCGCTTCTTATGAAATTACATCCGCAGCCGTATGCTCCTCCTTGTACTCTTACCATGTTCCACAAATATTCCAAATCAAGGATGTTTTTGAGAACCAACAGTTTTCCGCTGTATTCATACCCTGCCTTTTTATAATCAGCCGCTTTTGCCACATATTGTATTTTACTGGGAGTAATTATTCCTTCCGAAACAATATTTATTTTTTTCGATATACCGTTTTTATTTCCTATATCTTTAGCGTCAAAAATTTGACCTATATTTTTTATTTTATCGAAATCATTTTTTTCGCAGCTTACTCCGACAGTCAGCTTATTTTTATCAAATATAATATCAGCCGTCTTTTTTAATTCAGCCAACGCTTCATCATTAAAATTTTTATCAAGTTCGCAAAGGAATTTAAAATATCCTATTCCGCCTGTTTTATCCTTATAATTATATCCTTCATTAAAATAGCTTAAAGCTCTGTTAGACGCAGTAATATGCCCGTTCTGATTAAGATAATTTTCAAGTTTCGAAATCCTGTCTTTTATTATGAGTCTAATGCTTTCCGCCTTGTCAAAATCCATTTTATCGGTTGTCTGGTCAACAAGCTCCTTCATCATCTCCACATTTCTCGAAAGAGCTTTTGCACTGACATTGAGCACTTTTTTAACTTTCCCGTCCGTCGTATAGTATGCTGCGCAAGAAGACGTTATTCCTCCGGTATACAAGTCAATTTTTGTAGGAAGCTCATTAAAATCATATTTTTGTGTATCCAATCTTCCTATTAAATCGCTTATAAGTCCTACATATCCGTAATCCTTTTCGTCTATACTGTCTGTACTGAACGAAAGTTCCGAATAAATAACGCCGTTTGTATTTCCAGGAACATAAAAAATACCGTCCACAATTTCATTCTCGATAATATCCGCATTTTTATTTATATCGCTTAATTTGAGAGACGGCATGACGGATAAATCCTCATCGGCAGACTGAAAAGCAAGTAATTGCTTTGTTTCCTCTACTATTTTATCTATTTCTTTCCCCGAAAGATTTTCCTTTATTTTAAGCAGTCTTTTTCTTTCCGCTTCGTCTATTTCCGCCTGCATTCCCCCTTTAGGCTGAAGCGAAACATATACGGCTGTTTTATTGTTCAACATACCGTTTGATATAAGGCTTTCAAAATATCCGTCGTTAATTTTAGATCTTATAGATGAAATATGTTTTTTAAATCTAAAGCTTTCAAACGGGTTTTCTTTATGAAGCCAACTGTTCATAGCTTTAAGTCCGTAATACAATCCTCTCGGTTTATATCCGAAATTTTCCTCACTGAGCATAAACTCGAAGGCGTTTACAGCCGAATTTACAAGTTCCGCATCCAAACCGTTTTTAACTATATTTCCCAATTCGTTTCTTATTATATTTTCAAACTCTTCCGAAGCATTTTCCTCCGCGCTTTTTGCTATTATCGAAAATACAGTGTCCATAGTAGACGAATCGAACCAGCCTTCCGTATCCGAACAAAATCCGCTTTCAATAAGAGCCTTTCTGACAGGAGACGCATTTGTATCCATAAGTATATATGAAAGTATCGAGTATCCGAGGCTTGTTTCTTCATCATATGATTTTCCTGTTATAAAGCCGGCTGCATACATAGCCTCGTTTTCATTTTTTTCAATTACAGGGTAATATTCTTCTTTTCTTATTATTTTGTTTTGACATTTCTGAGCTTTTATGCCATTTTTAAAATTCTGTCTGTCAAACGCCGATAAATATTCTTTATCAAGATATTCCAACTTTTCCGCAATATCCATTTTTCCGAAAAGATAAATATAGCTGTTGGACGGGTGATACTGCTTTTTATAAAAGTCTATGAACTTTTCATAAGTTAAATCCGGAATTTTATCGGGATCTCCCCCGCTTTCAAACATATACGGCGAATCCGTAAACAAAGCCGTATTTACGGCGCCGTCTAAATATCTGTCGGGATCCGAAAATGCACCCTTCATTTCATTGTATACAACGCCCTTTATTTCTAACGGGTCATCGGCATTCTCCATGTGGAAATGATGCCCCTCCTGCATAAATATTTCTTTATGCTTCAAAATCATCGGATTAAAGACAGCGTCGAGATATACGTCCATAAGATTTGAAAAATCCTTATCATTTCTGCTTGCTATAGGATAAACGGTTTTATCACTGTATGTCAGCGCATTCAGATATGTGTTAAGCGAACCCTTAGCCAATTCATTAAACGGGTCTTTTACCGGATATTTCTCGGAACCGCATAAAACAGAATGTTCTATTATATGAGGCGTACCACAGTCATCTTCGGGAGGAGTTTTAAATGAAATAAAAAAGACTTTATTATCATCGTCATTTTCTATATACATCAATCTGGCTCCGCTTTTTTTATGTAAAAAAAGATAACCTTCCGAATTTATATCATCTATTTCTTCCCTATTTATAAGCGTAAATCCGCTGATACAATCGTTAATATTTATTTTCATATATATAACCTCCAATCAATGTTATTATAGTTTATACCAATCGTATTGGCAAATTCATTTTATTTAAATTTTAATAAAAAATATGTTGACAAATCTCATTTCCTAATTTATAATGATTATCAGATAAAACAAATTATCGTAAACAAAAAAATAAATTGTTAAATACATATTCAAGGAGGAAATTAATATGAAAAAATTTGTATGTTCTGTATGCGGTTATGTTCACGAAGGTAACGAAGCTCCCGACTTCTGTCCTGTATGCAAAGCACCTAAAGATAAATTCAAAGAAATGACAGGCGAACGCGAATGGGCTGCTGAACACGTTGTAGGCGTTGCTCAGGGTTCAAGCGAAGATATTATGAAAGACTTAAGAGCAAACTTTGAAGGCGAATGTACAGAAGTTGGTATGTACCTCGCTATGGCAAGAGTAGCTCACAGAGAAGGATATCCCGAAATCGGTCTCTACTGGGAAAAGGCAGCTTATGAAGAAGCAGAACATGCTGCTAAGTTTGCTGAAC
>URLB01000114.1 GCA_900548595.1 uncultured Eubacteriales bacterium | reverse complement strand
CTTTAAAGCTTCAACGGCATACATTATTTCCTCTTCGGTATTAAAAAAACCGAATGAAAAACGTATTGTGCCGCTTGGGAAAGTTCCCATGACCTTATGGGCGTTGGGGGCGCAGTGCATACCGACCCTTGTCATTATTCCGAACTGTTTTTCCAGAATAAAGGCTGCGTTTGCCATATCTGTATTTGCCGTTACGGATACCGTAGCCGTTCGGTTTTTTACTGTTTTTGAACCTATGATTTTATAATTAGGTATCTGTTCAATACTTTCGACAAAAAGCTTTGTAAGGAGCAGTTCTTTATCGGCTATGGTTTTTATACCTGTTTCGTTTATAAATTTCAGACCTTCCCTAAGACCGTAAATACCGGGTATGTTTAATGTTCCTGCCTCAAACCTGTCGGGCATAAAGTCTGGAACCGTTTCCGTGTCGGACTGACTTCCCGTTCCTCCGCTTATAAGGGGTTCCGTTTTTTCTGCCATATCGTCTGTAATTATAAATCCGCCTATACCCTGCGGACCGTAAAGACCTTTATGTCCTGTAAAGCACAAGGCGTCTATATGGCATTTTTTCATGCTTATAGGTATTGTTCCTGCGCTCTGGGCGCTGTCAACTATAAACTTTAATCCGTTTTCCAAACATATTTTTCCTGTTTCTTCTATATCGGAAACTGTGCCGAACACGTTGGAGGCATGGTTTATTATAACCGCCTTTGTGTTTTCCTTTATCATGTTTTTGTCAAATATAGTTTTTCCGTCGGAATCGCATGGAAGACGGTCAAAGAAAACGCCTATTTTTGTCAGCTGGTTTAGAGGACGCATGACGGCGTTGTGCTCCAAAGACGATACAAGCACATGGTCTCCGGGTTTCAAAAATCCTTTTATTACAATGTTCAGAGCTTCCGTAACATTTGATGTAAATACAACGTTTTCGGGTTTGTCCCAGTCAAAAAATTTACATAATAATTCCCTTGTTTCATATACGGCTTCGGCGGCTTCAAATGCTTTATCATATATGCCTCTGCCGATATTCATTCCGTTGTTTTTTATATAGTCGTAGACCGCTTCCGCAACTCTTTCCGGTTTAGGATAAGTGGTGGCGGCATTATCAAAATATACTTTCCTCATAAAATCACCCTTACAAATGATTATATCACCATGATATCGAAAGCCGCAATATTAAAAAAGAACCGTATATCAACAGTTCAGATAGGCTTTTCCCTCCGACACTATGTATACGGTTCCCGTAATATAAATTTCTCCGCTTATAAAGTTTGCGTCAACTTCTATTTCTCCACCGGGCTGTTTAAGCAATATACGGACGTCTTTTTTATACTTATTGCATAAATAATATCCGACTGCCTCACTTCCGCTTCCACAGCCCCTTTCCCAACAGGAACTTCCTATTGATTTTACAACTACGAAAGGATGTATTCTCATATTGTTTTCATCAAATACGATTATTCCGAAAGCGTCGTCGCTTATTTGGGACTTTAGAACATTTTCTTCGTTTTCGATGATTTCCTTAAAATTGTTTCCGATATACTCAACAGGCAGTATTATATGGCGTATCCCCGGGAGAACCACTGTAGGAAGTGTATACTCGTTTCCGCCTATTAAATAGGTTTCATTATATATACCCAGGGGAGAAGGCATTAGAACCGTACCTTTAAAGCCGTGTTCCAAAGCCTCGACCTTGCAGTTTAATATTCCGTCAGCTCCCGATACTTCAAGGGGAATATTCATTGTTTCACCGCACCGTATACCTTTTTCGTGGGCAATATATGAAGCTGCCGCCATTGTGCCGTTTCCGCAAAACTCTCCGCCTGCCATTTGCAGTCCGGCGTATGCGTTAGGATTTGACGATTTCTCGATAAAACCTGCCTGTTCGGCATATACGGAATTATATTTTATTATTTCCGAGCCTATTTCAGCTTGTTTTTCCCTCGGCACACGGCTTTTTATAAGAACAGTCATGTTTTCGGTAGGAGAAAGCTTTACAAAATCCAATTCCATTTATATCACCTTACTGCTGAAATCTGTTCAGGAAAAGCTTTGTTCTTTCCTGCTTAGGATTGTTTATTACATCGTTGGGATTGCCTTCTTCAACGATAACTCCGCCGTCCATGAATATGACATGGTTCGAGACGTCTCTTGCAAAGGACATTTCGTGGGTTACGATTATCATTGTCATGTGTTCCGCCGCAAGGTCTTTAATAACTTTTAATATTTCGCCTGTAAGTTCGGGGTCAAGCGCAGACGTAGGTTCGTCGAAAAAAAGCATTTTAGGCTTCATGGCAAGCGCTCTGGCAATGGATATCCTCTGCTGCTGTCCGCCGGAAAGCTGATAAGGATAGTAATCGCCCTTATCGGAAAGACCCATTTTGGACAAAAGCTCTTTTGCTTCCTCGTATACCTCGTCTTTATTTCTCTTTTGCACAAGTATTGGCGCTTCGGTAATATTTTTTATAACCGAGTGATGAGGAAAAAGATTAAAGTTCTGAAATACTAGACCGAAGTTTGACTTTATTTTTTTCAGCTCGTCCGCGGAGGCGTAAACAGAACCGTTTTCACTGTTTTTTGCGGCATAGTTTCCGAGATATATTAAATCTCCGTTATCCATTGTTTCCAGAAGAGTGGCGCATCTGAGAAGAGTTGACTTTCCCGAACCCGATGGGCCGATTATTGATACGACCTGACCTTCACTGACAGAAAGATTTATATCTTTTAACACTTCAAGGCCGCCGAAATGTTTTTTTACATGATTCATTTCAAGTACGTTCATTCGATTGACCTCCTTAATGATAATAGTTCAGTTTTTTCTCTATTTTTTCCATAACGTGCGCTACGATAAAGTTAAATACAAAGTAGAATACACCGGCTATGAAAAGAGGCATGATATTTGTCTGAGCGGCGGCAATCTGCTTTGCGATTGTAAACATTTCCGCATAGGATATTGCAAATGCAAGAGACGTGTCTTTTACAAGAGTTATTACTTCGTTTGTAACCGACGGAATTACCCTTTTGACCATCTGAGGGAATATTATATGTATAAAAGTCTGGCTTTTGCTGTAACCGAGCACGTTAGCCGCTTCGTATTGACCGACAGGTATGGACTGTATTCCCGAACGGTATATTTCCGCAAAATAGGCGGAATAGTTTATTGAGAAACCGAGAATAAGCGCTATAAATCTGTAAGAGCTTGAAAGCTTTATTTTGAACAGATAAAACGGTCCGAAAAATACGACTATAAGCTGAAGCATTAAAGGAGTGCCTCTTAGAATAGATATAAAAATCCTTGCTACGGTATTTAAAGGTTTAAATTTGGACGTTCTGCAAAACATTACAAGAAGACCGAGAGGCAGCGAAAACAGAAGCGTCAGAAAAAATATGAGAACGGTCTGCCCGAAACCTGCTGTAAGCTGAGTAAGCATAGCGGAAAAGGACATAAAAATCATTCCTTTCAAAAATAAAATAAAGTATGTTATAAACGCACAAAGCGGCGAAGAAAAATCTTCGCCGTATTTTGAGCTGAATTAAGAATTTTATTTGCCGAGGCAAACCATCTGGTCAAGGTTGTAGTCTGTATAATTTGCAACTATTTCATCAAATGTTCCGTCGGCAACCATTTCATCGAGAGTAGCCTGAACCTGGTCTCTGAGTTCGGTATTACCGAGTTTAAAACCGATAGCGTACTGTTCTGTTGAAAGTGGCTCGTCAAGTTTTCTGAACGTATCGCCCCTTGATGTAAGCTGATACTGAGCAACACCGATGTCAACTGCTATAGCGTCAACAACTCCGCTTTCAAGTTCCATAAACGCTGTGTTATAGTCCGCAACCTGTTCCAATGAAGCAAATGAAGCCGCAAGAGCAAGGTTTTCTTCATTATCTTCTTCAGATGTGAGAGCAGCAAGGGCAGATGAGTCAGCCTGTGTAACTACTACTTTTCCGGCAAGGTCATCTTTTGTCTGAATATCGGAGTCCGAAAGTACGACAAATACGATACTGTTATCTACATAGGGGTCGCTGAAAGTATATTTATCTTCACGGCCTGTCATTGTAAAACCGTTCCATATACAGTCGATTGAACCGGAGTTAAGCTCTATATCTTTTGAGTTCCAGTCAACGGGCTGTTTTACAAGCTCCCAACCGTTTCTGTCGCATACTTCCTGAGCAAGGTCAAGGTCAAAGCCGACATAGCTTCCGTCCTCAGCCATATAGCCGTAGGGAGGGTATTCTGCGTCAAAGCCTACTGTAAAAGTAGTTCTTTCACCTGCTTCGGCTCCTTCTTCGGTAGCTTCGTTATTTTCCGCAGGTTCTTCGGATGTGCTTGAACATCCTGTCATAACTCCTAATGCCATAACAGCAGCAACGGCTGCCGCTAAAAATTTCTTCATATAAATCTCCTCCTAAATCGTATTATTGATTAAGTCTTTATTATATTACCATATTAGCACGCTAAAGTAAATAGAAAAAACAAATTGCTTTTAGACAAAAATTTTATATGTTTGCATTAACGGATTGTGAATATATAACAAATTCTATTATGTATAATCTGCAAATACTCCGTTTACAATGACGTGGCAGTTTGTTATATTTACATTATATCTTAATAGAGTATTTATTATTGCCAACCTTTACTGAAAAAGGAGTTAGGGTACTATGAGTATATTTACTTATATTTTCTTTCCCCGTGAAGTCCATGACCCACGATATTTAAGCAATTGTTATATCCATAATATAAGCTATGAAAAAGCCGATAATATGGGATTTATACCTTGGTTTGCCAAATGGAATGAAGGTATAATTTCCGAAAATGAGTATTTGTCGCTTACTTTATTTAAAAGAGGCGGAAGCGAGAGCTTTCCGTTTGTAAGGAATTTTTTTGCATATGCGCTTGTAGAAGACATGTCGGATGTTTTTACACATGGCAAGGCAGAGTATTATAAACGCTCATTTGGGGAAAAAGCCATAGATGTCGCTCTTGAGCATATTACAATTGATTGCATTAGCAGACACCAATTATATCACCTTATAAACGACAATATAGAAAGCGGAGAAAGCGTGGAAATATATTCGCAGTGGCTGGACTGGGACGCACCCGATATATGGGGACCGCCCGAACACATATATGAGTTGAGTTTAAAAGAAGTTTTTGACAACAGAAAGTTTTATATTTCCACAGAAAAAAACGATTTATATATCATACATAAACCGTAAAAATTGTCAGAGGTGTTTTTATGAGCATATACATAACATTTCCGAGAAAAATATCGGAGGATTATATTAAATCTGCTAAAATTAATGAAGAATTGTCATTTCAGGATATACAGAAAATGAATATGGTTCCGTACTATGCCGACTGGGAGGAAGAATATCTTAATTGGGAAAGATATTTTTCTATAGGTCTGACATATTCGGATACGGATAACGGACGTGCGGTCTACAAGCTGAGCGGTAGTTTTCTGCCTGTTATAACAAAGGAGTGCGTGGAAGCCGATAAGGAAAAATACGGAGTTAATTATGTGGCGGTAAACCTGCATAGAATAATATGCGACGGGGTGAACCGATTGCAGCTGTACCATCTGATTAATAAAAATATTGAGAACGGCGAGTATGCGGAAATATATAGTGGTAATTCTGAACAGCCGTGTATTATGACTTTAAAAGGAGTATTCAATCACGATAAGTTTTATATATCTGAAGAAGAAATTAACGGTTATATTATAAATAAAACTGAAAATAAAGCCTGACCTTTTAAGGTCAGGCTTTATGATTATGAAAAATTCAGATTATTTGGGCAAAATATAATCAATCTTCACAACATTCGGGGCAAAGATGTTCGATATTATAATATGGAGAAAAGTCCGTATTTTCGTCAACGTTTTCTGTCTTTACTCCGCTTTCCGGACACTCCCATGTCATTGTTCCGTCTTCTCTAAGGATGAAGTAAGCATACTCTTCATCATCAATGCCGGCTTCCTCAAATGTGAGAGTTTCCTCATATCCACAGCGATCGCAGTGATAATAAACTTTTCTTTCAGCCATATTATATTTTACAACCTGCATATCTCCGCCACAGACTACACAACG
>URLB01000113.1 GCA_900548595.1 uncultured Eubacteriales bacterium | reverse complement strand
GCTACTCATTCTGCGGCGTTGACATTAAACGACGCCAATGAATTAAAAGGACTCGGAACGTTTTCGGGTAAATTTACTGCCCGTATAATAGAGCAAAGAACAGAATATGACGGGGCTGTCGTCGGAAAAGAATTAGACAGTACTCCTGTACATGACTCTCTTGCAGTTTGTGCGGCAATAGACAGCTCTGTTATAACAGAGTATGAAATGTGTAATGTAAAGGTCGCTCTTTCGGGATTAGCCGAAGGAAGGACAATTATAGACAGAAGATCTGTGCCTGAAAAAGCAAACTGTAAGTTTGCAATGAAGGCTTCGCATGAAAAATATATGGAAATGCTGAAAAAATATTTATTGTAAGGTGTGATTGAAATGGCTGTAAGACAGCTCAGATTTAAAAATGATGAAGCGCTCAGAAAAAAGGGCAGGGAAGTTACGGAAGTTAATGACAAAATACGTATGTTATTAGACGATATGATGGATACGTTGCATGCAAGCAATAATGGAGCCGCATTGGCGGCAAACCAGATAGGAATTTTAAAAAGGCTTGTGGTAATTGATTATGAGGGAGACTTTTTAAAGCTTGTAAATCCTGTTATAGTGGAACAAATAGGAGAGCGTGATTGTATTGAGGGGTGTCTCAGTTTCCCGGGTATATTCGGAAAGACAAAAAGACCTATGAGAGTAAAAGTAGAGGCTTTAAATGAGAAAGGTGAGAAAATAATTCTTGATCGTTCGGGAGAAATGGCCAAATGTCTTTGCCATGAAATAGACCACTTGGACGGAATAGTTTTTACCGACAAGGTTACCGAATATCTCGACTGAAGATAAAAGTTTATTAAAATTGAAAGGGGAAAAAATATGATTAGCAAAAAAAGACTCGGCTTAGGAGCGGCTGTGGCTTTTTCGGCTGTTATGCTGGCATTTACTTCTACAGCGTTTGCCGGTGGGGCCGATGGGGAGACAAGCAGGATGTATGCGACTTTTTGGTCGCTTGTGCCTCCGCTTGTGGCTATTATTCTTGCTCTTATTACAAAAGAGGTATATTCGTCGTTGTTTGTAGGTATAGTTGTCGGAGGTTTGTTTTATTCCAATTTTAATATAAAAGAAGGGTTTTTGACAATTTTTACAGATAAGACGGACGGAGGCTTGTTAGCAAAGTTATCTAACAGCGGAAATGTGGGAATTCTTATTTTCCTTGTTGTCCTGGGAATTATGGTTGTTTTGATGAACAAAGCCGGAGGTTCGGCAGCATACGGAGAATGGGCGAAAAAAACTATAAAAACAAGAAAAGGCGCTCTTCTTTCAACTTTCGTACTGGGAGTATTGATTTTTATAGACGATTACTTTAACTGTCTCACAGTCGGAAGCGTTATGCGACCTGTTACGGATACGCATAAAGTATCCAGAGCCAAACTTTCTTATATTATAGATTCTACTGCCGCGCCTGTATGTATAATCGCGCCTATTTCTTCATGGGCTGCCGCAGTAGCAGGCATTGCAGCCGATATACCCGGAATAAACGGGCTTGAACTTTTTATTAGGGCTATACCGTATAATTTCTATGCGTTGCTTACAATCGTAGCTATGCTTACTCTTATTTTTACAAATACGGATTTTGGACCGATGCTTACTCATGAGAGAAACGCTCAATTAAATGATGATATATTTACTACGGAGTCTAGACCGTATGAAGAAAACACCACGGCCGTAAAAGCCAACGGAAAAGTTATAGATCTTGTATTTCCCGTAATAGTTCTTATAATAAGCTGTATTATCGGAATGATTTATACGGGAGGCTTTTTTGAGGGAGAAAGCTTTATAAATGCATTTGCTAACTGCGTTGCGCCTGTCGGACTTCTTCTGGGTTCTGTTGCTGCACTTATAATTACATTTGTTTTTTATATGATAAGGCGAGTACTGACTTTCCAGGAATTTATGTCTTGTTTGCCAGAAGGATTTAAAGCTATGGTTCCTGCAATACTTATACTTACATTCGCATGGACACTCAGCGGAATTACAGGTCTTCTTGGAGCCGATGTGTTCGTAGCCGGACTTCTTGAAAACAGTAAGGGTGCGGTTCAAATACTTCTTCCTGTTATTGTTTTTTGTATTGCGGTTTTCCTTGCCTTTGCTACGGGAACTTCCTGGGGAACATTTGGCATACTTTTACCTATAGTTGTGCCTATACTTGATCCATCAAGTGAAATCCTTATAATAACCGTTTCGGCAACCCTTGCAGGAGCTGTATGCGGAGACCATTGCTCTCCGATTTCGGACACTACTATTATGGCTTCTACGGGAGCTCAATGCGACCATATAAACCATGTTTCGACTCAGCTTCCTTATGCAATACTGGTAGCGGCAGTATCAGCCGTTAACTATATATTGGCTGCGGTTATACAAAACTGGCTGATAAATCTTCCGATTGCTATTATATCTATGATTGCAGTGATACTAATTGTAAGAAGAATAAATATTTCAAAAGAAGTTTAAAAATGTATCATAAAAAAGCGGTACGTAAATATTTACGCACCGCTTTTTAACTATTTATTTTGATTTTCCAACTGTTTTAGGTAATCGTTGCTATCATCTTTCGGACTTGGAACAAGGCTGTTTACAAGAACGCCTTTGCCCTTATGTTTTAGATAAAAGTAACCTATAACAGAGAATGTAACCGCTCCTATAAAATTGACTATGAGATCTTTCATCGTATCTATTAAACCTATGTCCAGATATCCTCCTATATTAAGTTCGTTTCCGTTTACAATAGTTGACGTAATATTTTTTATATGGAACGGAACGTTTATGTTTTCGGGATTCAGTAGGACAGAATTTATATTATAAATGATTGTGTCTTTCTGTGTATCCATAGCAAAATTTGTATCCATAAAGAACTCATAAAATTCCCAAAGCACGCCTATTGTCATGGAGAAACAAAATGCCACTACAGCAACAAAAAACGGAGAAAGATTAAACGAAAGACGCTTATCTTCATTCAAAAGATTTACAAGAGAGAATCCTATAGCCGCAGCCAAAAAGCCGTTTAGTGTATGCAGCATTGTGTCCCAGTTCGGTATTTTTATATAAAATTCATTTACCTCTCCAAGAATTTCGGCGGAAAAAATAAACATAAGTATTATAACTTCTAGGGCGCTTGGTATTTCTATTCTGAACGTTACCTGAACGAGGCTCGGTACAATTAACAAAAGCAAAGTTAGACCGCACATGAATACGTTTTCATAGTTTCCGAGAAAAATTTGCCTTATCAACACAAGTATAACGATTGCCCTCAGTATAAAATAAACTGCGGCAGGTACTTTGTTCTGACGTATTTCCATTTTTATAGCCTTAAAAAAATTATTTTTTCGTCGCTTTTTGATTACCATATTATGTCTCCTTATGTATAGTTATATTGAAAAAGGTCATTTTTTGTGATAACCTTATTCTTATTACAATAACATATATGAATTGTATATTCAAATTAAAAAAGCCCTATTATGAAAAGAGGTAGTTTGGTATGAAAACAGGACTTGTACTTGAGGGCGGAGCTATGAGAGGAATATATACAGCCGGAGTCCTTGATATTTTTAATGAAAATAAAATAAAAGTTGACGGAGTAATAGGAGTATCGGCAGGTTGCGTTCATGGTGTAAACTATATTTCCGAACAGAACGGAAGAAGTATAAGATATACGCTAAAATATAGAAATGATAAACGATATATGAGCGTTAAATCTTTGCTTAAAACGGGAAATATGGTGGAAACGGATTTTTGTTACCATGAGATACCGGAAAAACTGGATCCGTTTGATAATAATACATATATGAAATCTGGAATAGATTTTTATACGGTAAGCAGTAATGTAGAAACAGGAAGAGCGGAATATTTAAAATGCAAAGATGTTTTTAAGCAAATAGATTTAATAAGGGCTTCGGCGTCAATGCCTTTTGTTTCGCAAATAGTGGAGACAGAGGGATTTAAGCTGCTCGATGGAGGAATATGCGACAGCGTTCCCGTTAAAAAATTTATGGAAATGGGCTATGACAGAATTGTTGTTATTCTTACAAAACCGATCGGATATATTCCGAAACCGAACAACGCGTTTCTTTCTAAAAAAATGTACGGTAAATATCCTGAGTTTGTTGACGCCTTAATAACACGGCATTTAAGATACGTTGAAAATCTTAATTATGTAAATAAACTTGAAGAAGAAGGGAAAATAATGGTTATAAGACCATCGCGAACAGTAAATATATCGAGGACAGAAAAAAATCTTGCCAGGATATGGGAAATGTATGAACTGGGCAGAGAAAATGCAGAAGAAAGACTGGAAGAGGTGAAAGAATGGCTGAAAAACCAGTGATAGGAGTAATGCCTCTCTATGATGAAAAAATGGACAGTATATGGATGCTGCCGGGATACTTAAACGGTATATATGACGCCGGAGCTATTCCGATAATACTGCCGATGAATTTTCCATGATAAGCTTTGCCCCATCCCCATAAGACGCTTATGGGCGACTCTTTCTTTTTCTCCTTCATTCTGTGGACACCTCCTTCTTCATATCACTCAGGAAAAACTTTAGCAGGCGTTCTCGGCCATCGCTATCCTCTATAGAATAACTTTCCTGAATTTGCCCGTTTTCTAAGTGAAGGACATAATTGCAACAGCGTAGAATAAATTCCGGGTCATGCGTTACCACAAGCGCAGTTCTTCCAGTATTCGCCACCTGATTAACAACATTGGCAACCTGCCTCATGTGAAACAGGTCAAGGCCGCTGGTCGGTTCATCAAATAAAATCAGAGACCGCCCCGAAGCAATCGCAGAGGCAACCGCCACACGCTGCTTTTGGCCGCCGGACAGCCCCATCGGGTGGCAGTCCTCAAAGGAAAGCAAGTCCATCTCCTGCAAGATTTCTCTTGCCTTCTGTTTATCCTCGGTTCTCATACTGAGCAGAATTTCATCCAGAACACTTTCGGTAAAGAGCTGGTGGTTTACATCCTGCATAACCATATAGCAGAGTTTCAATCGTTCTTTTCTGGAATAGTTCTTGCTTTGATCCTGCACCGTTCCCTTGAAGTGCTTTTCCAACCCGCAGAGGCACCGGGCAAAGGTGGATTTTCCCGCACCATTATGTCCGATGATGGCCGTGGCGCTGCCGGATGGGAAAGAGGTCTCCGTTATATGCAAGGTTTCCGGCTCATGCTTATAGGCGAAGGACACATTCTTTATCGTCCAAACCGCCTCGTTCATTCTCTGCGGCGGGCTTTCAACTTCTGAAAGCCCCGCAAGGTCAAGAGGACGCAATCCCATATCGTCGCGCTGTTTTGCCGACAGGCCGCAAAATTCCTCTGCTGTATAATCACCTTCGATTTCTCCATCTTTCAGGTACAGGACACGGTCAAAGAGGCCGGACAGATAATACAGCCGATGTTCAGAGATGATGATGGTCTTTCCCTGCGATTTCAAAGTAAAGAGAAGCTGCCGGAAATCAGCGATAGCGTATGCGTCAAGGTTGGATGATGGCTCATCCAGCACATAAACATCCGGGGCAATCGCCGCTGCTGATCCGCAGGCGATTTTTTGCTTTTCACCGCCGGACAAAGAAAAAATACTTCTATCAAGCAGCGGCTCCAGCTTTAGTTGTGTAGCTACACACTTTACCCGGTCGCGCACGATATCTTCCGGCATCCCGTGGTTTTCCGGGCCGAAAGCCAGTTCGCTGGTCGTGTCCACATTGAAAAACTGAGAACGCGGATTTTGAAATACAGAGCCGACTTTCAGAGAAATATCAAACAGTGACAGGTCACGGGTGTCCTTTTCATCCAGATAGACGGAGCCGGTATAAGTCCCCTCATGGTAATGAGGGATCAGTCCGTTAAACAACCGGGTCATGGTCGTTTTTCCACAGCCGGAAGTCCCGCAGAGCAGGACAAAAGAACCGTCCTCAATGGTGCAGGAAATATGTTTCAAAGCGCCACCGGCCTGCCTCTCACTGTCAGGAAGGGCGCTGGCCGGATAGGAAAAGGACACATCTTGACATTCAATCATTTCCTTCACCCCCTTGCGGCAAGCACATAGATTTGCGCTGCAAATGCTCCCAGACAGATCAGCAGGAAAATAACATCCTGCACATGAAAACCCAGCT
>URLB01000112.1 GCA_900548595.1 uncultured Eubacteriales bacterium | reverse complement strand
ATTCCCATTAACGCAGAATTGCTTTTCGGCGCGCAGGCAACATATGTTACCGCTTGAGCAAGTATTATTCTACTTTCCGGCATTCCTATCATGTTAACTGCCTCTGCGGCCGATACCGCTACCTGTAGAGCGTGTGGGTCTGCATTTCCCACATCTTCCGATGCGCATATAACAATACGTCTTGCTATAAATTTAGGGTCTTCTCCCGCGTATATCATCTTTGCAAGATAATACAGTGCAGCGTCAGGATCGGAGCCTCTCATACTTTTTATAAAAGCAGATATCGTATCATAATGATTATCTCCGTCTTTATCATAGTTTAAAGCTCTTTTTTGAATACACTCTTCGGCATTTTCCAAAGTAATGTTTATCACGCCGTTATTATCGGGTTCAGCTGATAAAACGGCAAGTTCAACGGCATTCAGCGCTCTTCTTGCGTCTCCGTTTGAAACCTCCGCAATAAAGTTTACTGCTTTATCTTCAATATTTATATCCATATTTCCAAAGCCTTTGTCTTTATCTAAAACAGCTCTTTTTATAAGTTCTTTTATATTATTTTTACCAAGAGGTCTGAGTTCAAATATGTATGAACGTGATACAAGAGCCCTGTTAACTTCAAAATAAGGATTTTCGGTTGTAGCTCCTATAAGAGTAACCGTTCCGTTTTCAACATGCGGCAATAATGCGTCCTGCTGAGCCTTATTGAACCTATGTATCTCATCTATAAAAAGTATTGTTCCGAGATTATACATTCCCGCATTTTCTTTCGCTTTCTGAACAACTTCTTTGATTTCTTTTATTCCCGAAGTAGTTGCATTCAGTTGCTCAAATTTCCTCTTTGTAGTATTGGCTATTACTCTTGCCAAAGTAGTTTTACCGGTTCCGGGCGGTCCGTAAAGAATTATAGAGCCAAGCTTATCCGCTTTTATAACGTTGTAAAGCATTTTACCCTTGCCTATTATATGTTCCTGACCGACATATTCATCCAAAGTTTCAGGTCTCATTCTGGCAGCCAGTGGGGCTGTATTATTAAACTGACGCGACATATTATATTCAAATAAATCCATAAAAATCCTCTTATCTAATAAAACAAATTTACAATCCTTTATCAGATAATTATAATTTTTTTATTTTATCAAGTCAACTCGGTATAAACCTAGTTTAATAACTCTTAATAACTGATTGTACCTATACCTTTTGCATATTTATATTTCTGAAACAACCATTATTATACAATTATTCCGACTACTCAAATGTATATAAAATAAAACAAAATTACTCTCATCTTGTATAATTGCTTTACATATTTTGCTTGCCATGTTATATTAAATTTAATGGACGGTATTCCAACGGAAACTTTACCATGTTATTATAAACTATAAATACATTTTCTATCTATAGCCTGTATCTTTTTGAGCGGGACTTCGGAAATTTGTACTTTATAAGTGGCTGTTTATAATATGTTTTTTTGGAATTCAATCCATCCGCAGTTTTTGTATTTTTATACTAAAACACGGATGTTTTTTTATGCATCCGAAACTGTGATTTTCACTGAATTGAAGGAGGTAAAACATGAAACCAGTAACTAAGGAAGAAAAAAACAAGCAAATAAAAAAAGAAGCTTTTGCCACGGTTATTCTTTTTATTATCTGTTTTATATGGCATGTGGGATTTGGCTATGGCCTTTCCGGAGTTCCGATTTACATTTTCAATCTGCCACTGTGGTGGATAATCAGCACACCCGGAGTTTTTGTTGTAGGTGTAGTCGGCGTAATAATCCTTTTAAAAAAAGTTTTTGTAAACTTTGACTTAAACAGCGAGGAGGATTCTAACGATGACAAATAAACAGATAATTGTACTTCTTATTTTAGTAATCTATATGGCTGTCAATATGATTGTCGGTCTTAAATCAAGTAAACTGCCTGCAAAAAATCAAAAAACAGGAAGTTTCCTGCAAAACTATTTTGTCGGCGGACGTTCTATGGGCGGTCTTGTACTTGCTATGACTCTTGTTGCTACATATACAAGTGCCAGTTCCTTTTTAGGAGGTCCGGGACTCGCCGCCACATGGGGTCTCACGCAGTCATGGGTAGCTGCAATCCAGATTGGAACAGCATTTCTTACTTTGGGCGTAATAGGTAAAAAAGTTGCTCTTATTTCAAGAAGAATCAATGCCGTAACAATAACGGATTATTTTAAAGCAAGATACAATTCTCCCGCTGTTGTAATACTTTGCGGATTGTGCCTTGTAATCTTTTTCATAACTCAAATGGTTGCTCAGTTCATCGGAGGCGCAACTTTAATAGAGTCCGTTACAGGGCTTCCGTATTGGGTAGGTCTTTTATTGTTCGGAACTATAGTAATTCTTTATACTTCCATAGGAGGTTTTAAAGCTGTAGTTATAACAGATACCCTTCAGGGAATAATAATGACAATCGGCACATTCCTTCTTCTGTTTTTTGTAATCAGAGCAGGAGGCGGCATGACTGAAATAACATCCCAGCTTAATACGCTTAATCCCGGTTGGGATCTTCTCGGCAAAGGTGAATTCAGCGGCGGATTAGCTGCTTTATCTCCCGGATATATGATTTCATTCTGGGTGCTTGTCGGAGTCGGCGTTCTCGGTCTTCCTCAGACAGCTGTAAGAGGTATGGGTTTTAAAGATACACAGTCAATGCACAGAGCAATGATTTACGGAACTATAGTGGTCGGTATACTTATGATAGGAATGCACTTTGCCGGAACGCTTACGCTTCCTCTTCTCCCGGAAAATATAGTAGCCAATACAGACCAGGTAATACCTTATGTAGTTATGAATTATATGCCTTCATGGGCAGCCGGACTGTTTCTTGCCGCTCCTTTGGCAGCAGTTATGTCTACCGTATCTTCTTTACTTATACTTGCATCGGCAACCATAATAAAAGATTTATATATGACATATATAGTAAAAGTAAAAGACAATGAAGATGAAGAGAGAATAAGTAAAAAAATACCTAAATACAGTTTCATTATAACTGTGCTCCTTGGTGTAATAGTATTTATATTTGCCGTTTCTCCTCCTGATATTATTGTATGGATAAATCTTTTCGCTATGGGAGGACTTGAAGCGACATTCTTCTGGCCGCTTATCGGCGGACTTTATTGGAAAAAAGGCAACAGCACATGCTGTATATGGTCAATTGTAGTCGGTCTTGCAACATTTGTATTCTTCAATCAGGTTAAAATCGCGCCTTTTAACATCCACGAAATAGTATTCGGATTAATTGCAGGTGGAATTGCCTACTTTGTGGCAGGAAAGTTATCTAAAAAAGAACCTGATCCCGAAATGATAAAAAAGTGTTTTTGAGGTGATTTATTGTGGCTCTTGATCCTCAGGTTGTAGAAATATATAAAAATAAGCCTGCTCCTCCGACATCGTTCAACATAGCCGATATGAGAAGAAATGCAGACTTAACATTTAATGATAATGAAGAAGTTATCAGCATATATAAATTTGAAGACAGGATGATTTCATCCTGTCTTCCTATAAGGATTTATTATCCTAACGAAAAATCAAATCTGCCGGTCATGCTCTACTTCCATGGCGGCGGCTTTGTAATGCACAATATACAAAGCCACGACTCTCTATGCAGAAAGCTTGCCATCGAATGTGATTGTATAGTAGTTTCCGTGGGCTATCGGCTTGCTCCCGAAAACAAATATCCCGCTTGTATAGATGACGGTTACATTGCTTTAAACTGGGTTTACGAAAATGCAAAATCATTTGGTTGGAACAAAAATAAAATAATCCTTTCAGGAGACAGCGCAGGAGCTACTATATGCGCTTCTTTGGCTTTAAAATCGTTATACAAATCAGGTCCTTCGATATATGCTCTTGTATTATTTTACGGAATGTTCGGAGCTGTTGATTTTGATTCGGATTCTATGAAAAAATACGGAAACGGTGAATATGTTCTTCCCCAAAATATGGCTGAATGGTGTACGGCTCAGTATGTTCCTGAGAACGTAGATCCAGACGATCCATTTTTAAACCCGGGAAAAGCCAAAAATTATAGCGGATTTCCGAAAAGTCTTATAATATCCGGAGAATATGACCCTCTTCGTGATGATAGTGAAAAATTTTATGATCTTCTTAAAAACAGCGGAAATGAAACTGATTTAGTATGCATTGAAGGCGTTATGCACGGATTCATGCTTTATTGGAACAGACTTGATAAGGCTAAAGATTTAATTAAATATATTAATAATTGGCTCAGTAAATAATAAAAAACCTGAATTAATTGACTGTTAAAAATTTTAAAATAGTCTTTAATTCAGGTTTTTCTATATTCTATAAAACTCTTTTTTTCCATCAATGAAATATAAACGTATCTCATCGATATTACTTTTCATTGCTGTTTGCATCGTCAATAACCTCAAATTCAGCTGCAACAATATCTTTGTTATCTATAACATATTTTCCCAAAGTATAATTCATTCTTGCTTTAGCCAATGCCTCTTTTTCTGTTTCAGCTTCAATTGCAATATCTAAATGTCTTATTTCCGTAATTTCTATATTAAAGTTATTCTTAAATCCCATATTTAAATCTCCTGATTATTAAAATAGTTTTCCCTCACAAGAGGGATTGTGAGGGAAATTTGGGGAGTATAATGAATTTATTATGTACACACTTAGGTGTTTGTACCGTCTGATTATACTTTATCTGTTATATTCGATGATTTTAAAGTCCCATTGAAGCAAGAGGTATAAATACGAACAATGTTAAAACAGGAATTAAAATCTGTGTAACAGCAATATCAAAGTATGCTTCTTTATGTGTAAGTTTACAAATTCCAAGAAGTGTGATCTGAGCTCCCTGATGAGGAAGTGTATCAAGAGTACCTGCTGCGATAGCTCCTACCCTGTGTATATACTCGGGAGCAACTCCCATTGACACGAATGTGTCCTTAAGAGCATTGAACGCTACGCCCATACCGCCTGAAGCAGAACCACATGCACCTGCACATATAGCTACTGCGATTGCAACGAATACGAGAGGACTTATATTCATACTCTGAACTTTTGCTATAAGGTTTGTAAAACCTTCTGTATTCTGTACAACGCCACCGAAACCAACTACTATAGCTGTGTTAAGTATAGCGACACCTGAGTCTGCCGCACCTTTGTTAAATACGCTGACCCATTCTTTAACTCCGCCTTTAATTCTCTTGAACATAAGAATTGTAGCAGCTGCAACACCTGCAAATACCGCGCCTTCAACTGTCCATTTGAATCCATTGAAGAGTATAAGAATTAAAGCTATAGGAATTATTGAAATTACAAAGTTAGGAAGATCTTTTGCTTCACTTTCTTTAAGTTCGTCAGCAGTAAGCTGTGTTTTTAATGTAGGATCATTGAAAAGTCTGCCTTTTTTTGTAAAGTATCTTGCTCTGTATTCAAGCCATACAAAGATTAATATAAATTCAACAATTGATGCGATTAATGACGGAACAAAAGCTGCCGTTGCGCTTGTTCCGAGGTTTGTCATAGCTATTTTATTCTGGATAGACGGTGAACCCGGAGCTGTCATAGACCATGTCCAGCATCCTGCAGATATAGCTGCGGGAATAAGCATTCTTGTAAGGTTAGCTTTCTTAAACATCTGAAGAGCTATAGGATAAATAACAAAGAATACAACGAAACCGCTTACGCCTCCGAATGTCAAGAGACCTGTTATAACCATAATAACGGGAGCTACGAATTTGTCGTGAGAAACTTTACTTATAGTCCTAGCAATAGATTCTGCCGCGCCTGTAAATTGGTAAATAGCTCCGAAAAGGGCTCCTACGAAGAATGTAAGGAAATATTTACTTACGTAATCAGCGGCAGCCGGCATGAATGAGTTTAACAAAGTCTCAAGAACCGGAAGTCTGAAACATAAAATTACAAATATACTTACAAGAGGAGCGAGAATAAGTGCGCTAAGCTGCTTAAATGCAAGAACTCCGAATAATATAAGTGCTACTATCAAAATAATAATGCTTAAGTCCATAGCAGCATTACCTCCTTTTTATTTAAAATATATAATACCCCTAATCCGTACCGCAGAACTTACTCTGCGGTACGAAACATTGCCTACTTATTTCTTTGCGGACATAACCTGTTTGGAGATGATAACCTTCTGGATTTCCGATGTTC
>URLB01000111.1 GCA_900548595.1 uncultured Eubacteriales bacterium | reverse complement strand
CTCATTGACCCGGACAGCTTCCAATTTGATCTGACCGAAACGCCCGTAAATACGACAAATTTATCCCTCGGTATATTCAAATCTATATTTTTAAGATTATGGGAGCGCGCTCCCCTTATTTCAATCATATTCTTTGTCATCTTATTCACCGTTCATATATTTTTTTATTTCGATAAGTCTGTCTCTCAATTCCGCCGCACGTTCAAACTGTAGCTCGGCAGCGGCTTTTCTCATATCTTTTTCTGTCTTTGCCGCCTGTTTACGCAGTTCTTTTATATCCATTGATTCAAAGTCTTTATCAAGTCCGTTTGATTTATTCTCTTCAACAGATTTTGTAGCCTGTATTATATCGTAAACTTTCTTTTTTATTGTCTGCGGCACAATGCCGTGTTCTTCATTATACCTTATCTGTATTTCCCGTCTTCTGTATGTCTCTGTAATAGCTTTATTCATGGAGTCTGTCATAACATCCGCGTACATTATAACCCGTCCTTCGGAATTTCTCGCCGCTCTACCTATGGTCTGTATAAGGCTTGTCTCCGAACGCAAAAAGCCTTCCTTATCGGCGTCCAGAATCGCAACAAGGGCAACCTCGGGAATATCAAGCCCTTCTCGCAGAAGGTTTATTCCTATAAGCACATCAAATACGTCCATACGTAAGTCCCTTATTATTTCAAGTCTTTCCAGTGTATCTATATCGGAATGGAGGTATCTTACCCTTATCCCCATTTCTTTCATATAGTCGGTAAGCCTTTCCGCCATCTTTTTTGTCAACGTAGTTACAAGTACTTTATGTCCTGCCTCAACTGTTTTATTTACTTCGCTTATAAGATCGTCTATCTGTCCCTGCACAGGCTTAACCGTAATTTCAGGGTCTAGCAGCCCTGTCGGTCTTATTACCTGTTCAACCGTCTGCTGAGAGTGTTCCGCTTCGTATTTTGACGGTGTAGCCGAAACAAACAGCATTTGTTTTATTTTGCTTTCAAACTCATTAAACTTCAGAGGTCTGTTATCAAGCGCCGACGGAAGTCTGAAGCCAAATTCAACAAGCGTGGTTTTTCTGGAGCGGTCTCCCTCATACATTCCCCTTATTTGAGGAACCGATACATGGGATTCGTCTGCTATAATGATAAAATCATCGGGAAAAAAGTCCAACAGCGTTCCGGGCGCGCTGCCGGGCTCCCTTAATTCCAAATGTCTGGAATAATTTTCTATACCGGAACAAAAACCCATTTCCGACAGCATTTCTATATCGTATCTCGTTCTCTGTTCCAATCTCTGCGCTTCCAAAAGCTTATCTTCCCTCTTAAGCTCCGCAAGCCTCTGCTCCAGTTCCGCCTCTATATTAACAAGCGCTTTCTGCATTTTCTCTTTAGATGTAACATAGTGAGACGCAGGGAATATTACAACATGTTCTCTTAGTCCTATTACATTTCCAGTAACAACGTCTATTTCGGAAATTTTATCTATTTCATCGCCGAAAAACTCAACCCTTATGGCGCTTTCGCTGTTGGCGGCAGGGAATATCTCCACAACGTCTCCCCTTACTCTGAATGTTCCTCTTTCAAACTCCGTTTCGTTTCTATTATACTGTAATTCGACAAGTTTTCTGAGTACGTCATCTCTGTCTTTTTCCATTCCCGTTCGCAGTGACAGAGACATGTTTTTATATTCCTCAGGATCGCCCAAGCCATATATACATGATACGCTGGCAACTACAAGTACGTCTTTTCTTTCAAACAAAGCCGATGTAGCGGAATGACGGAGCTTATCTATCTCATTATTTATTGACGAGTCTTTTTCAATATAAGTATCGGTACTCGGAACATATGCTTCCGGCTGATAGTAGTCGTAATAAGAAACAAAATATTCCACCGCATTTTCCGGGAATATCTCCTTAAACTCACTGTAAAGCTGTGCGGCAAGAGTCTTATTATGCGCTATTACCAATGTAGGTTTTTGGAGCTTCTCAACTATATTTGCCATTGTAAAAGTCTTTCCCGAACCTGTAACACCCAATAAAGTCTGAAATTTAAGACCTTTCTTAAAGCCGTCGGCTATTTTTTCTATAGCCTGCGGCTGATCTCCGGTAGGTTTATATTTTGAATGTATTTTAAACTTTTTTTCCACAACTAAGCCTCCTGCCACAAAAAAATAAACAGAAATCATATTATACGGGAATGTATGATTGGTTTTTTATACTCATTTTTATAAAACAAATCCCTGATAAAATCAGCAAAAACAAGTAAACTCAACTAACTGTCTTAAAAGTATATCACATAAATATTATAAAGTATATAGTATCCATTATTTTTATACAAACATTTGTTCCGATTTTTTTCAATATTGTATTATACAAAAAACAGCCCTTTCAGTCAAACCATTTTGGCTGAAAGGGCTGTCAGTCTTATCATTTTATAATTTTCATCGCTCTGAGCGCGTCGAGAGCGGCAGACTGTTCCGCTTCCTTTTTGCTTTTTCCGATACCTTTGCCGAGTAAATTGCCTTCATGGCTTACAGCCGCTTGAAACAATTTATTATGATCCGGTCCCGTTTCGCCGATTATTTCATAATGTATCGGCTCTTTACTGTGTTTCTGAATTTCTTCCTGAAGTCTTGTTTTACAATCGATTATGTTGAGCGTAAGCCTTATCTTGCCTACAGTATTCTCAAGCTGTCTTAAAATATGAGCCCTTGCCGGCTCAATTCCTCCGTCAAGATAAACTGCTCCTATAACCGCTTCAAAAGCGTCGGCCAATATGGACTCTCTATAACGTCCGCCTGTTGTTTCTTCGCCTTTTCCGAGCATTATAAAATCACTTATACCGATTTCTCTGGCTCTTTCGGCAAGACTCCCTTCACATACCGTGCCGGCTCTAAGCTTTGTAAGTTCACCCTCGGGCATATGCGGATAATTTTTATAAATAAAATCACTGATAACCAGTTCTAGCACAGCGTCTCCTAAAAACTCCAATCGCTCATTGTTATAGTATTTCTCCATATGCTTTTCGTTTGCGTAAGAGCTGTGTGTAAAAGCTTTTTTCAATAGATTTATATCTTTAAATTTGTATCCTATTATATTCTGAAACTGCTCCAAATTATTATTCATCTTTACTCCGCAACTAATTCGTTAATATAGTCAATAGCGTCTTTTACAGTTTTTATTTTATCCGTATCATCTGTATTAAATGTAATTTCAAACTCTTCTTCCAATGCGGATATTACCTGAAAAAGGTCAAAGGAATCCGCTCCGAGATCCGCAAAAGAAGTATCCTCGGTTATCTCATCAGATGAAATACCGAGCTGCTCGGCAATTATATCAATAACAGTTGATGTTTCCATAAAGTTCTCTCCTTTTATTCCTGTATCAATTTTTCGATTTTGGCAACTGTATCATTTTCAATGAAGTTTATTGCGCTCTTTACACAGTTCACAACCGCCGGAGATTTACAGCTTCCGTGCATCTTCATAACAAGGGATTTAAGGCCGATATACGGAGCCCCTCCTACCTGATCCGAATCAAAGGACTTTTTAATGTTGGAAAAAGGCTTTTTAAGTGCGGCAGCAGCCAATTTATAAGGGCCCTTTGTAATTTCTCCCTTTATAATCGTAAGCAGTGATTTGCTGAGTCCTTCCGACAGCTTAAGTATAGTGTTTCCGACAAATCCGTCGCATACTATTATGTCCGCTACTCCGCTTGGAATGTCAACTATTTCGGCGTTTCCGATAAAGTTAAG
Source organism: uncultured Eubacteriales bacterium (assembly GCA_900548595.1). Taxonomy (GTDB): domain Bacteria; phylum Bacillota; class Clostridia; order Lachnospirales; family Anaerotignaceae; genus Metalachnospira. Next base: position 2,679 of record URLB01000111.1, on the reverse strand, counting down.
ATCTGATTTCTCAAGCATTTCATAAACTTCCTTAACAAGCATATTTCCTTTTTCTTTCTCAACGCCTATATTTGCAAGTCCTACCGTAGGATTTTTCATTCCGAGTACAGTTTCCGCATATACAGAACCCATTTTTGCAAACTGCTCCAGATACTGCGGCTTACAGTCTACATTAGCTCCGCTGTCCAGCAGAAGCGAAAATCCTTTAAGCGTAGGCAGGCATGTGGCAAGAGCCGGCCTATCTATTCCTTTTATTCTTCCCACAGTAACAGTTCCGCCGACAAATATTGCTCCTGTACTTCCTGCGGAAATAAATGCAGACGCTTTCTTTTCCTTAACAAGCGTAAGACCGACCATCATAGATGAATTTTTCTTTTTCCTTATAGCCTCTGTAGGAGCCTCGTCCGTTCCTATAACTTCGTCTGCGTTTATTACATCTATACTTTCTTTTTCATAGGAATATGATGAAAGTTCCTTATTTACAATATCTTCTTTTCCTACAAGAAGCACTTTTACAGGATAAAGCTTTACAGCCTCAACAACTCCCTTTACTATTTCAAAGGGTGCGTTGTCTCCTCCCATGGCATCTATAGCGACAACTATATTTCCTTCCAAGTACTTTCACCTCTTTAATATTTTTAAGAACAAAATAAGGCAGCCAATAACAGCTGCCTTAAGGTTTATAATTAGTCTACAGGTGTAACAACCTTTTTGTTATATGAGCCGCATGCTTTACAAACATGGTGGGGCACCATTAATTCGCCGCATTTGCTGCACTGTACAAGTGTAGGTGTCGCAATCTTCCATGTAGCTGCTTTTCTTTTACCTTTTTTTGATTTTGAGACTCTTCCTTTGGGTACTGCCATTTCTCTTTACACCTCCTCATCGAATTTGAGAAGAGAACGTAAACTTTCAAACCTTGGATCTATATACGTCGTATCGCAGCCACAATCTTTTACATTAAGATTTTGTCCGCATACAGGGCATAAGCCTTTGCAGTCATCGCTGCATACAACCTTCATTGGCATAGCTGCCAATATATTCCTGAATACAGTTGATGTAAGGTCTATAGAATCTCCCGAAAAAGTTTCTATCTCTTCGTCATAACTTGCATTGCTGCTGAATTTTTCATTCAGTTTGAAGTCAACGGAAACCCTGACCGGCGTCAAGCACCTATCGCACGGTATATCCATGTCAACAGAACCTGCTCCGTCAATATAGTATATATCTCCGTCCTTAATTACTTCTCCCTCAAGACTAACAGGCGTTACGAAAACCGCCCCATCGCGACAATCGACCTCCTCAATCCTTTCATTAAAGCTGAAAGAAAACCTGGCCTCCCGTCTGCCCGAAACAGCGGAAATGTTAATATTCATAATTATTAATCACCCCTGCAAGTCATACTTTATCAATTATACTAATAACATAAAAATTTGTCAATCAAAAATTTTTAATTTGTAACTTAAATCAATTGCAAAGAGAGAGTTTTTAAAACCCTCTCTTTACTAGGCTTTTTTAATTAATAAACAAATTATTTCTTAAGAGCTTCAACGATTTCCTTTGTATCTCTTGCGATAACAAGTTCCTCGTTTGTAGGGATAACGAATACCTGTACTCTTGACTGTTTTGTTGTTATTTCAATAGCTTTTCCTCTCTGGCTGTTGCTGTATGAGTCAAGCTCGATTCCGAGGTATCTGAGGTAATCGCAGATAACCTGTCTCATTGTTGCGCTGTTTTCACCAAGACCTGCTGTAAATACGATAGCGTCAACACCCTTCATAGCTGTTACATATTCGCCGATTGTCTTTGCAACACGGTAAGCGAAAAGGTCAATAGCTGATGTTGCTCTTGCATTTCCTTCTCCCTCGGCAGCCTCGATATCACGGAAGTCGCTTGAAACGCCTGATATACCGAGAACGCCTGATTCTTTATTAAGAACATGATCCATCTGGTCAATTGTAAGGTTTTCCTTCTTCATGATGTAAAGAACAGCAGCAGGGTCTACGCTACCGCTTCTTGTTCCCATTGCAAGACCGTCAAGTGGTGTGAAGCCCATTGATGTGTCTACTGAGATTCCTTTTCTTACGGCACAAATGCTGGCGCCGTTTCCGAGATGGCATGTAACAATCTTAAGTTCTTCGATAGGTCTTCCCATAAGTTTTGCACATTCCTGAGAAACAAATCTGTGGCTTGTTCCGTGGAAACCGTATTTACGAACTTTGTATTTTTCATAATATTCATAAGGAAGAGCGTAAAGGTATGCTTTTTCGGGCATTGTCTGATGGAAAGCTGTATCAAATACACCAACCTGAGGTATTCCGGGCATAAGCTTTTCGCAAGCTTCAATACCGATAATATTTGCAGGGTTATGAAGAGGAGCAAGATCTATACATTTTCTTAAAGCTTCTTTTACTTCTTCTGTAATTAATACAGAGCTTGCGAAATACTCTCCGCCGTGTACTACACGATGTCCTACCGCGCCTATTTCAAGTGTAGAACCTATTACGCCGTGGTCAGCGTCAACAAGAGCGTCCATAACGGCCTTAACAGCTGTTGCATGGTCGGGAAGAGGATCGTTTGATACAAACTTTTCCTTACCGTCGGGTTCATGCTTAAGAACACCGTCGATACCGATTCTCTCGCAAAGACCCTTTGCAAGAACTGCCTCTGTGTCAGAGT
>URLB01000110.1 GCA_900548595.1 uncultured Eubacteriales bacterium | reverse complement strand
GGGCAGCGGTCAGGTCTGCCTTTGGGGTTCTTGATCCTGTTTCGTACTGTGCAAGTCTCAAAAATAAATACATGCTTTAATGAAAATACGGCGTTCGTTTATGCGGACGCCGTTGTTAAATATCAAAGCGCTACTATTATTCCTTTGTTTCCTGCGTAAAGACTTGCAACGCCTTTAGTATCATTAATATTTATATTAATATGGGAATATCTTGCGAGAATTTTTTCTTTTAAATCTTCAGCTCTTTCAGGGCAATTACAATGCGCTATCACAAGATCCTTAGGCTGTTTTTTTTCACATTCTCCGACAATTATATCTACCAGGCGAGACATTGCTTTTTTAAAGCCGCGTGTCTGATCTACCTGATATATTGTACCTTCGGGAGTGGAACCCATAATAGGGACAATGTGAAGCAAATTTGCCACAAGACGTTTTACACCCGTTAATCGTCCGTTTCTTTCAAGAAAGCTTAAATCTTCCAGCACGAACAAAGTATAAATACTGTCTCTGTATTCTTCTGCGAGTTCGACTATTTTTTCAAATTCAAAACCCATATTTTCATACTCGGCAATTTTCATTCCTATTAATGTTTCTCCTGCGGAAGCTGATTTGCTGTCTATAACATGTATTTTAGCAAACGGATTTACCTCAGAATAAAGCTTTTTTGCAAGACATGCGCTGTTATACGATCCGCTTAATTTATCGGATAAAGTTACCACATAAACACGATCACATTTACAATCGTACGCATTCATATATTCTTCAGGAGAAGGGCATGATGACTTCGGACATTCTGAAGTAGAGGCAACAAGTTCAAGAAAGTCCTTTTGATTAAAGGTTTCATCATCTATTACTTTCGTTTCTCCTACCTGAAGCGTCAAAGGAACATTTATATAATTACCGCTTTTTTGCATTTCATCGGTAAGTTCTCCGCAACTGTCTAAAATTATTTTATATGACATAGTTTTTAAAACTCCTTTATCTTGACTATATTACTATAATATACTATAATCATAACACAAAGATTTGCAAGCAACAAATATAAATATCTGGAGTTAAAATATACATTTATCTATAATATTGTTTGTTTTACAACGTTTATAATTAAACAATATACTTTGGAGGACGCTATGGTTGAAAACAGAAGGGTAATGATGACAAAAAGGCTGCTTAAAGAAAGTATATTTGAACTTATGAAAAATAAACCTTTGAATAAAATTACAATCAAAGAACTGTGTGAAAACGCCGATGTAAACAGGACGACATTTTATAAATATTACGGCGATCAGTATTCCCTTGTAAAAGAAGCGGAAGACGAACTTTTGGAAAAAACGTCTGAATTTCTCAAAAATTTAAGTTTAGAGAAAGAAAAAATAAAGCTTTTGGAAGAGTTCATTACATACGTTAAGACCAACGGAGAAATGTTTGATATATTGTTGAGCAAAAACAGTGATACAGATTTTAGGATAAGACTTATGTCGGTGGCAATGAAAAAGGTTATGGCAGAAAAATATGAGCCGAATATTAAAGAAGGCGATAAAAAATATGTCTACTGTATGATTATAATGGGCGCTATAAGCACTATAAGCCTATGGATAAAGTCAAATTATGATAAATCTGTCGAAGATGTAGCAAATTTGATGTATAACTTGGTTTTATATGGTCTTAAGGGTATTGAGGAAGAAAAAAATATGTCGGTTTAACATGTTTTCTATATTTATCTGTTGAGTTATGTAGTAAAATATTAATATTATATACATCAACAGGTTGAAGTTGCTATGCATATAATATATTCCCATAACAGAATTACGTTTGATATTTAAGCTGATATTTGATTGAGGCAGCAATTCAGACAAATAAATAGTAAGAATATATAAGATACATTACGAAAAAAACGTATAAAAGTCGGAATTGTTTAAAAATTAACCGCAGAAATAAAAAAGGGGCTAACACATGGAGAATATCGTTGAATATTTTAAGGAACATTGGCAATATGTGGTCATTGCCGGAGGCATACTTACACTATTGGGGGCAATATTCAATTGGAAGTGGATTACAAGTCTTGAGGGAGAAAAGCCTTTCGGACCCGGACGGTTTGTATATGATACATTCGGGCAGAGCGGTTATCGTATCTTTATTGGGTTTCTCGGAGTTGTAATTATTGCATGCGGTATTTTCTTTCTCTTTACAGGCAGATAAGAAAGGCATACAAATCGAAAGTAGTTATAGTAATGAAATCTGATAAAATCTAATGCGTTATATCCGAAAATATAGGTCAACCAATATGAAAATGATATGCTTGTTGTAATGGTGCAATGATGATTCCGGGGGATTTTTGAAAAATGAATTAGACCTTGTCAAATTTGGCATGATACTCATTAACAGACTGTTAAATAACAAATGACGCTTAAAAGCGTCATTTGTTTATATAACGTTTAAAATCTTCCTCTGTATCTATATCAATAAAAGGAGTAAAATCTGAAAAATCTACAAATTCTGTGTCGCATAAATGCTTTTTATATATCTTTTTTCCTCCGCAGTCTCCCGAAAGTGAAAGTAGCTCGTTTTTATATCTTATGGGAAAAATAACCGGGTTCTGAGGCGCCCCGTTTACTATAGGAACAGTTATTTTATTTTTTTTATCGAAAGAGTGTATTAGCTTTTCAATAACCTCTTTATTCATAAAAGGCTGATCCGCCGTGAAAAACATTATCCCATCGCAGTCTCCGCAATTATTTGTTCCTAATATTACAGATGAAGATATCCCTTTATAGTTTTCGGAATTATTTATAATCGTAAGTCTGTCTGAATACTTGTTTATTTCGCTGTAAGACGTAACTGCCAACAACCTATAAAAATCTATTTCGGTCAGAATGTTAATTATATAATCAACTAATATATTTCCGCCGAAATCCATAAGCAGTTTATTTTTACCCATTCTTTTGCTTAATCCTGAGCACATTATTACCGCTGTAATTTTCATCGTTTTATATATTTTCCTCTGCTGATTATATATTTACCGTTATTAACTACGCAGTTTCCTCCGAGATAAACTTTCACTATTTTTCCCTGTATTTCTATACCGTTATAAAGGCTTGTATTGTCTTTTATAGTATCTGTAACGCTGTCATCGAAAATAACAATATCAGCGTCAGCGCCCGGCAACAAAGCACCTTTTCTGGGAAATAAATTATAAGCTTTAGCAACATTTGAAGTGAATTTTTTAATAACTGAATCTCCGAATATTGAATACATATTTAAAAAAGAATATTTAATTCCGCCTATGCCCATAGGCGTTTCACTTGTAAATTTATGATTTTTCATATTATCGGTAAAAGGGCAGTGATCCGTTCCAATTGTGGAAATATAATTTATATTTGAACACAGGAGCTTACGTTCAGATTCTGCTCTAAGGGGAGGAGTCATTGTATATAAATAACCGTCGCATTTATCATAAGCAGAGCTGTTAAATATAAAATAGTGTGGGCAGCTTTCCATAATTATACGTCCGTTTTCTAATTCTTTTCTGTATTCGCGAGCTATTATGTCAGCCGTAATGCCAGAGCTTACATGAACTATATATAGATTTCCTCCTGTAATCCTTGCCATTTGCGCTAATTTAAGGACTTCCGTTGTTTCGCATAAAGAATCTCTGCTTTTTTCATGGTCTTTAATCAATATCCTATCATTATAATCAACAAGATTATCATTTTCCGCATGTATTACTATCCTGACATTGTTTTCTTTTGAATGAATAAGCAGTTCTTTAATGTAATTGTCATACGTTCTTCTATCGGTATTTGAATAGGTTGTAAATAGTTTAATTGAAGTTATACCGTATTTTAAGCCTTCTCTTATCATTTCTTCCGCGCTGTCTGTCGGATTAGCCAGACAACTGTGAAAAGCATAATCCGAAGCTGAATTTTCGGCCAGCGAATATCTTTCATCGAAAGCTTTTTTAATGCCGTCTTTTTTCTTTACAGGGTCAAGAAAATCGATATATGTCGTTATTCCTCCAAGCAGACCATTTATAGAACCCTTTTCAAAATCATCAGTCGAAGTGTTATTTCCTACAGTAAGGGAGAAGTGTACATGCGGGTCGATTAATCCCGGCAGTATTTTGGCTCCGTCAGCGTTTTCAATAGTTTTACATTTAAACATTTCGTCAGATAATGCGGCTATTTTTCCGTTACTGACATATAAATTTGTATTAATAAATCCTAACTCAGTATAAACTTTGCCGTTAATTATTCCGAGATCATACATGCAAACTCCTCCTTATCTTTTTAAAAAATTTTATTTCCGGAAACAAATTTTGAAACTAAATTATGTTTATTTCCTAAATAGACAACTCGTTCAAGTCTTTCTTTTATAGGGAACTCTATGGTTGTTTTTATTAAACTGTCGTCAATGACAAGGGCGTCGAACTCATATCCGTTTTCAAAAGAACCGACTTTTCCGAAGAATTCGCCTCCGCCTTTTGTAGCCATAAAGAATATATTTTCTAAAGTCAACGGTTTATAACTTGAGTTTATATATCTCCAGTAAAGTTTTGAACACTGTGCGGCCAATGACATCGCTCTTAATATTGACAATGTTGTTCCGCCGGAAACGTCCGAACCCAAGCCTATTTTTATACCTTTATCCAGCATTTCCGAAACAGGGGATATTCCTGACGCTAAATTCATATTAGATTCCGGGCAATGGGCGACAAAGGCATTTTTATCTTTCATCAATTTAAGTTCTTCATCGGTCATATGAACGCAATGAGCCATTATGGTTTTGTTGTCCAGCATACCAAATCTGTCATATGCGTTTCCGTACGAAGTTGAAAAAGGGCATAACTCTTTTACCCATTCTATTTCTGAAGGGTTTTCCGATAGATGAGATTGTATAGGCAAATTATATTTTTTCACCAGTTCCGAAAGAGAATACATAAGCTCGTCTGTACAAGAAGGAATGAACCTTGGAGTAATTATCGGCTTTGTATTCTTAAATTTCTTTGAGTCTTCAATAAACGCTGTTGTCTCGGCTATGGACTTTTCAGCAGAACTTTCGCAAAGATAGTCAGGACAGTTTCTATCCATGTTTACTTTTCCTACCATTGTTTTGACACCGCTTTTTTCAAGCTGTTCCATAAGAATAAGAGAAGCCTCTTTATGAAGTGTTCCGAATATACATGCCCTTGTTGTATATCCGGTTTTTAAATCTTCCGTAAACAAAGAATACGCTTTTTCCGCATATTCAGTATCGGAAAATTTTGCCTCTTCGGGAAAAGCATGTTTTTCAAGCCATTCCAATAATTCACAGTCCATTCCTACGCTTCTGAAATTGTACTGAGGCGCGTGTACATGAAGATCCACAAGTCCGGGAATTATAATTTTATCGTTATATTCAATCAGTTCAAAATCTTTATATTCTGAGGGTATATAGGAAAAAACTCCTTTTGATACTCCTTCCGAGCATACAACATATCCGTTTTCTATTATCTCCAACGTATCTTTATTTTTAGAATATATAATATTGCCGTGTAAAATAAAGTTAGCCATAAAATGCCTCCATAATATTTGCTTTCAAATGGATTATAGAACGAAAGTATATTTTCAGTCAAGGAATAAGGGGTACTTTTATCATGGACTTCTGAATTATAAATAAGTTGTTGAATATATTTGTATAAACACAGAACAAAAGGTGATACATATTGATTATCAAGACATTTAAATTTTCTAAGAGAAAGACATTGGCTGCAATTGCATTAGTTATTTTCGCCTCTGTTGCGGTAAAAACAATTTCACCGACGGCAAAAGCTGTTTTTGCCGCGGCAATTGCAAAGACAGAGCGGCTGCTGCCTATATACTGCGTAGAAACCGAAAAACCGCAGGTGGCAATTTCATTCGACGCGGCATGGGGAGCTGATGATACAGATAAGCTTCTTCAGATACTTGCTGATAATGATGTAAAAACAACATTTTTTATGTGCGGTTATTGGGTAGATAAATATCCTGAAGAAGTAAAAAAAATAGCCGAAGCAGGGCATGACCTCGGAAATCATTCGGCAACGCATCCTCATATGAGCCAGCTGACAAAAGAACAGATAAAAGAGGAATTGACTTCTGCAGGAAATAAGGTTAAGGAACTTACCGGCGTGCAAATGGATTTATTCAGAGCGCCTTTTGGGGAATATACAAACGACGTAATTTCTTCGGCTAAAGAATGCGGATATTATACAATACAGTGGGATATTGACAGTCTTGATTGGAAAGAATATGGAACGGAAGCTGAAATTAAACAGGTTTTGAATCATAAACATCTTGGGAACGGTTCGATAATACTTTTTCATAATGACGCAAAATACACGCCCGAAGCGCTTGATACTATAATAAAGGGATTAAAAGAAAAAGGATATGAAATAGTTCCTGTTTCCGAACTGATTATAAGAGACAATTATTCGATAAATAATGAGGGGCGCCAAATTGCAAACAACACATCTTGCAACGATGAATAACTAATTTATAGAATAATAGTTAAAATAATGGTTTGTCTCCACACGACCGCTTTAAATCCATAAAAATCTAGATTCTATAACCACTTTTTAGAAGTTTTTAATTATTTTATATAATAATTAAGAAAAACGTAATTGCCTGAAACAAAACGTCAATATATAATAGACTCATAAGATGGATTAAAAGTTTTACAGGAGTGAAGACAGGTGAAAAAATTATGAAGAAGATTTTATCTTTATTTATTTTAACTATTCTCGTTTTTTCTTTTGTCGGTTGCG
>URLB01000109.1 GCA_900548595.1 uncultured Eubacteriales bacterium | reverse complement strand
CAGAAGGGGCATGGGCAGTTGTTCCTCTTTCTGTTGCAGAAAAAGTATCAGAATCATCGAATGTTTCTATATATGAAATGGATGACGGTCCTTCTGACAGAATTATTTATTATATTGTAAGACCCGGTAAAAGAAATAAACTCGCCGATGACTTTTTAGACTCGGCGAGGGATGTTATTTCTAAAAAACCATATATAACTTTACTTTCGTAAATCAGTACATACCGCCGTCAATTGTTATTATCTGTCCGTTTATGTATCCTGATGAATCATTGTTAGATAAGAAAAGTACAAGCTTTGCAACTTCTTCGGCAGACCCGAATCGCGCAAGAGATATTTCGTCGCAAAGAGCCTCTTTTTCTTCTTTATTAAAACATTCATTCATTTTTGTATCTATAACGCCGCAGCTGACGGCATTTACCCTTATTCCGCTAAGACCTACTTCCTTTGCAATCGCTTTTGTAAACGAATTCACAGCTCCTTTTGAAGCCGAGTAAACAGCCTCGCAGGAAGCGCCTCTTTCTCCCCAAATCGAAGAAATATTTATAATATTCCCCGAATGTTTTTTTATCATTTTTTTTAAAGCATAATGTGTGCAATTAAAAACCGAATTGAGGTTTACCTCTGTTACTCGTTTCCATTGTTGGGGACTCATGTCTGTAAAAAGACCTATATGGGATATTCCGGCATTATTTACGAGTATATCAATATCAGCTTCAAACAGTCTCTTGCAGCTTTCATAGTCTGAAATGTCGGCTAATACAGCTTCACAGCTATATCCTTTAGCAATAAATTCATTAAATGTATCATTCAATTCAACTTCACTTTTTGAAGCATTAATAATGACGTGATATCCGTTTTTTGCAAACTCTTCGGCAATCGCTTTTCCTATTCCTCTGGATGAGCCTGTTATGACGGCATTTTTCATATGCTTTCACCCCTTAAGCGAGCTATTTCCTGTTTGTATAGGTTTTCGGTTTTACTAATCCAAGGAGTCTCCAAAATAAACGGTCTTCCTGCTGTTTTTTCATGATGAACTATATAATTAATAGCATCAAAGCCGATATAATCCATTCCTTTTGGATTTGTTTCATCTGCCCCTATATTTGCATGTCTGTCTTTTTTGGCACCGATAGGGTTAAGAGAACCGTTTATATGAAACACTTTAAGTCTGTCAAGCCCTATTATATTGTCAAACTCATCAATAACCTTATCAAAATTATTTACTATATCATATCCACTGTCATTTGTATGACATGTATCAAAGCATACGCCCATATTTTCTTTTTTATCTATTCTATCAATAATAGCCCTAAGTTCTTCAAATTTTCTTCCTATCTCGGTTCCTTTGCCTGCCATTGTCTCCAGGCAAATATAGATATCGGGTATTCCACTGCTTATAACGCTGTTTATTCCATCGGCTATTCTTTCTATCCCATATTCGGCTGATTTATCCGTATATGCTCCGGGATGAAGAACCAAATATCTTGAACCGAAAGCATAGGCTCTGTCAATTTCTTTTGCCAAAAAATCTTTTGCCAATGTAAACGTATTTTCTTTATAAGAAGCAAGATTAATTATATATGGGGCATGTACGACAATATCGCTTATGCCATGTTCATCCATATACTCTCTGCCTTCCTGTATTTTTAACTCCGAAAGAGGTTTTCTTACTGTATTTTGCGGAGCGCCTGTGTATACCATAAAAGTATTAGCATTATAAGAAAAAGCCTCCTTTGCCGCCCCTAAAAGTCCCCCAGATATTGAAACATGCGATCCTATAAGCATTTTATCCTCCTTTATTTTATATCAATAAAATTAACATTTTTGTTTCTGAAAGTAGCTATTGATTTGAATCCGGCAGACTTTATCATATTGTAAGCATCTTCAAAATGGTCTGCTATATACTCTGGACTATGTGCGTCAGAACCTACAGTGATTATTTTTCCTCCGAGTTCATTAAACCTTTTAAGTATTTCAAACTGAGGATAACATCTGTTTTCGCCATAACGATATGCAGATGTGTTAACATCAAGTCCCTTATCCTTTTTTACCAGAACTTTAAGTATTTCATCAATTATTTCCATGTACTCATTATAGTAAACACTTTTATCATCATACGGAGCATATCTGCTTATATAGTCTAAATGTCCCACAACATTATAGCAATCATGAATTTTCAAATTCTCAAGCACTTCCTCAAAATATTTTAAATATGCTTGTTTTTTTGTCTTTCCTTTAAAATACTCCGGATTTGAAACATCAATTCCATCTATAACGTGTACGGAACCTATTACAAAATCAAACGGATTATACTCCGTAAACATTCTGGCTTCTCTCACTATATGTCTTTGCAATCCCATTTCAACGCCAATAAGGACGTCTATTTGTTTCATATATAAAACTTTGTATAAGTTAATCGCTTCCGAATAATCCTGATAGAACAGTGTAAACGGCATTGACTTATCAGGAAAGTCAATATCCATATGGTCAGTAAACATTATTTCTTTTAAACCTATATTTACAGCCTTATCTATCATGGCTGTCATTTCGGCTGTGCTGTCAGACGAAAAATTTGTGTGTAAATGATAGTCTGCGTAAATCATATCTTTTCCTCCAAAAAATCAATGAATAGTTTCATGCCGCAAGTTTGGAATAATGTAAACAGAGGCATAAAACTATTCGTTTTTATTTGGTATTAAAAAACAAGTATATTAATACCTCAATAAGTTAATTTAGTATACCATACATTGAAAAATTTTACCAAGGGTAGTATAATTAAAAACAGTTAATTCAAAATTATAAAAAACATATTTTGAATTATTTTGGGTATCATTTATATAAACTGCATTAACTATTCTCAAAAGGAGGACCTAAAATGCTCAATAAAAAAACTGTAGACGATATCAATGTTAAAGGAAAAAAGGTTCTTGTAAGATGCGATTTTAACGTACCTGTAAAAGACGGTATAATCACAGACGAAAACAGGATAACAGCATCACTGCCTACAATCAGAAAGCTTATAGGCGATGGAGCTAAAGTAATTTTATGCTCTCATATGGGCAAACCTAAGGGCGAAGCAAAACCTGAGCTATCTCTCGCTCCGGTTGCGGAAAGGCTGTCGGAAAAACTCGGTGTTAATGTAAAGTTTGCAAAAGATGACACTGTAGTCGGCGATAATGCAAAAAAAGCTGTTTCGGAAATGAATAACGGAGATGTTATTTTGCTCGAAAATACTCGTTTTAGAAAAGAAGAAACAAAAAATGAAGATAACTTCAGTCAGGAACTCGCTTCTCTTGCAGACATTTATGTAAATGATGCATTTGGTTCTTCTCACCGTGCGCATTGTTCTACTGTCGGTGTAACTAAATTTGTAAATGAATCTGCTGTCGGATATCTTATGCAGAAAGAAATCGAATATCTCGGTAATGCTGTAAACAATCCCGAAAGACCTTTTGCGGCAGTTCTGGGAGGAGCTAAAGTAAGCGATAAAATAAATGTAATCAATAATCTTCTTGAAAAAGTTGATATTCTTATAATAGGCGGAGGAATGGCCTATACATTTATCAAAGCTCTCGGTGGAAACATTGGTGAATCACTGTTAGAGGAAGATAAAGTAGGCTATGCCAAAGAAATGATTGAAAAGGCAAAAGAAAAAGGCGTTAAATTCCTTCTTCCCATTGATACAGTTATTGTTAAAGAGTTTAAAAACGAAGCTGAAAGCGATACGGTTCCTACAGGTCTCATACCCGATGGTTGGATGGGCGTAGATATAGGTCCTGAAACAAGAAAACTTTTCTCAGATGCACTCAAAGAAGCTAAAACAGTTGTTTGGAACGGTCCTATGGGAGTATTTGAATTTTCTAATTTTGCAAAGGGAACAGAATCAATTGCTCAAGTATTAGCTGAAATAGACGGAACTACAATAATCGGCGGCGGTGATTCTGCGGCTGCTGTTAATCAGCTCGGTTACGGCGATAAAATGAGTCATATTTCAACAGGAGGCGGCGCTTCCTTAGAATTTCTTGAAGGTAAGGAGCTGCCAGGCGTTGCGGCTGTTCAGGATAAATGAAGGAGGTATCGGCATGAGAAAAAAAATTGTTGCAGGAAACTGGAAAATGAATAAAACCCCATCCGAAGCTGAAGCGCTTGCTGAAATGTTGCTTCCTTTAGTAAATACGAAAGATACGGATGTTGTATTTTGCGTTCCGTCAATTGATATAATTCCGGTCGGTAATATAATAAAAAATACAAATATTTCTCTTGGAGCTGAAAATATGTATTTTGAGGAAAGCGGAGCCTATACAGGAGAAATATCTCCTGCAATGCTTGTTGACGCAGGAGTTAAATATGTTATTCTCGGACATTCCGAAAGAAGACAATACTTCAACGAAACAGATGAAATAATAAACAAAAAGGTCAAAAAAGCTTTAGAATATAATCTTATACCTATTCTGTGCTGTGGTGAGACACTTGGACAAAGAGAAAAGGGCATAACCATAGATTTTATAAGGACACAAATTAAATCAGCATTTTACGGAATATCATCTGAAAATGCCGTTAATGTTATTATAGCATACGAGCCAATTTGGGCAATAGGAACGGGAAAGACGGCAACAAGTAGCCAAGCTCAGGAGGTTTGCTCTCAAATTAGAAAGGTTATAGACGAAATATACGGTTCGACTGTTTCGGAAAACATAAGAATTCAGTATGGCGGAAGCGTAAACGGAAAAAATGCATCTGAACTTTTTTCTATGCCCGACATAGACGGCGGTCTCGTCGGAGGCGCATCTCTTAAAGAAGAGTTTAAAGACATAGTAAACTATAACTCCGAAGGGAGAATAATAAAATGAGTAAAAAGCCTACAGTCTTAATGATACTGGACGGTTATGGACTGAATGACAACCCAGAAGGGAATGCAATAAAAACGGCAAAAACACCAGTTATGGATCTTTTATATGAAAGATATCCTCATTCAAAAGGATATGCAAGCGGTCTCGACGTAGGCCTTCCTAAGGGTCAGATGGGAAACTCAGAAGTCGGTCATTTAAATATCGGCGCCGGCAGGATTGTATATCAAGAACTTACAAGGATTACCAAAGCTATAGATGACGGAGATTTTTTTGAAAATCCTGAGTTGTCAGCAGCCATGGATAACTGCAAAAAAAATAATTCCGCTCTTCACATAATGGGTCTTTTGTCTGACGGTGGAGTACACAGCCACAATTCTCATCTTTATGCTATAGTTAAAATGGCAAAAAAATATGGTTTAAAAAAGGTATTTATACATGCCTTTATGGATGGCAGAGATACGCCTCCAACTTCCGGAAAGGAATACTTGTCAGAATTAGAAGAAGAGCTCAGAAACATCGGTCTGGGAAAAATAGCCACTGTATCCGGCAGATATTATGCTATGGACAGGGACAAACGCTGGGACAGAATTCAAAAAGCATACAGCGCAATTCTGGAAGGAAAGGGCAGCAAAGCATCAGATGCTGTAAACTGTGCTGAAACCTCCTATTCAGCAGGTGTTACTGACGAATTTATTATACCGACTGTTATAACAGATGAAAACGGTTTTCCCACAGGAAAATTAGAAGAAAACGATTCAATAATTTTCTTCAATTTACGTCCGGACAGAGCACGCCAAATTACAAGGGCTATTGTTGATTCTGACTTCAATGGTTTTGAAAGAGAAAAAATCCTCAAAAGATTTTTCTTCGTTTGTTTTACTAGGTATGATGATACATTGCCCAACGTCCATATTGCGTTCAAACCTCAGTTACTTCACAATACTCTTGGAGAATATATATCATCACTTGGGTTAAAACAGCTTCGAACTGCAGAAACCGAAAAATATGCTCATGTTACTTTTTTCTTTAACGGAGGAGTTGAAGAACCAAATGAAGGAGAAGACAGAATACTTATACCTTCTCCAAAGGTTGCAACTTACGATTTAAAACCTGAAATGAGCGCTTATGAAGTTTGCGATGTACTTACAGAAAATATATTATCTAAAAAATATGATCTTATAGTTGTAAACTTTGCTAATTCTGATATGGTCGGCCATACAGGTGTTATGGATGCTGCCGTAAAAGCCGTGGAAGCCGTAGATGAGTGTATAGGAAGAACCGTAGATTCGGTTATTGAAGCCGGAGGTCAGATGATAATATTCGCAGACCACGGAAACAGTGATCAGATGATAGACTATGAAACTGGTGAACCTATGACTGCTCACACTACAAATCCTGTCCCGTTAATCTTAGTTAATTATACGGATGGCATAGGATTAAAAGACGGCAAATTATGCGATATTTCACCTACTTTGCTTGAAATGATGGATTTACCGAAACCTAAAGAAATGACCGGTGAATCTTTACTTATAAATAACATATAAGGAGGAAAACAAATGAAAGGCTATATTGAAATTTTAGACGTATACGCAAGAGAAATTCTTGATTCCAGAGGAAATCCGACAGTTGAAGTTGACGTTCTTGTAGAAGGCGAATTTTTAGGTCGCGCTGCTGTTCCAAGCGGAGCTTCTACAGGTCAATTTGAAGCTGTAGAAATGCGTGATGGCGGCGACAGATACTTAGGAAAAGGCGTTCAAGACGCTGTTGATAACGTAAATAATATAATAGCTGAAGAGATAATCGGCATGAACGTGCTTGATCAGGTTGCAGTAGACAAAAAATTACTAGAAATAGACGGAACATATAATAAAGGCAAATTAGGCGCAAATGCTATTTTGGCTGTATCCATTGCAAGTGCAAGGGCAGCAGCTAATGCACTTCAGATCCCGCTGTATCGTTTCCTTGGGGGAGTCAATGGAAACAAACTGCCACTTCCTATGATGAATATTTTAAATGGCGGTGCTCA